>JAABSB010000175.1 GCA_011390615.1 Desulfotignum sp.
TTGATCTTGATAACCATATCCGCCTCAATCTGAAACAAACAGATTTCCAGGAAGGTCAGTTCCTTTTCAAGGTGGTTTTCGGCAAGGGCAGGGCATGTCAACCCCCTGATATCCCAGGTCTTTCTGAGATCAGCCAGCGGACCATCCGCCTGAGCGGGCTGGCGGGCATGGATCCGGATCAGCTGAAACAGGCCCTGGCAGGCAGGGATGTCAGCATCGACTTTTCAGTGGGAGAATCCTTTTTTTCCCTGGAAGGGGCAGCCGATCCTGAAGAGGCTGCGCTGGTGTTTCAGCTCATCTATGCCTATCTTGCTGATCCGGGTTTTCGTTCTGAAGGGCTTGCGCTTGCCAAAACCCGGTACCGCCAGATGTATGACGTTTTGAAACGGACACCTGACGGTATCATGCGTATCCATGGCAACCGGTTTCTGGCAAAGGGAAACCCGTTGTTTGGCATGGCCCATCCAGATATAGTGGATCATATTACATTAATGGATATCCGATCCTGGCTCCAGCCCCATTTCACGAGTGCTCCCCTTGAAATATCCATTGTCGGAGATTTTGAACCGGACATGGTTATTTCACAAGCCCTTACTTATCTTGGAGGCTTTGGAGCCAGAAATAATACCCAGCCGGACTGGTCTCCTGCGCCGGTAGAATTTCCCAATGGGCAACAGCTGAATCTGACCCTGGACACAAAAATGGAAAAAGGCATGGTACGGATGGCCTTTCCCACGGATGATTTCTGGGATATCCAGCAGACCCGTGGGTTATCCATATTGTCAAAGGTGGTTTCCGAACGCCTGAGAAAAATTGTGCGTGAAAGACTCGGGGCAGCCTATTCTCCCTATGTTTTTAACCACCCGTCCATGGCCCATGACGGATACGGCATCATGCAGATGGTGGTGCCGGTATCACGGGATAATGCAGATCTGGTTGAACAGACAATACAGGATATTGTCAAAGATATTGTAGCAAACGGGGTGGCCCCAAAAGAGGTGGAACTGGCATTGAACCCTGTTCTCAGTCAGATTAAGGACCTCGTAAAGACCAACCCCTACTGGCTGCATTCTGTTATGGCAGATTCCAGGGACCATCCGGAAAAACTGCAATGGGCAAAAAACTTTATAGGCGGGTATGAATCCATCACTTTTGAAACGCTGACAAGATTGGCAGAAAAATACCTTGACCTGAAAACCGCCGCCCTCATCAGAATTCAGCCGGAAAGCTGAAAAAAATGGGGGCTGGGCTATGACTGATATTGCTGGGGCGGGCTTTCTACCTGTTCGGTGACATTGTTGCGCAGATAATAATCTAAATCAAACAATTGTTTGAAACTCAAATCCTTGAACTGTACATGCCGTTTTCGTACCTTCATGGAGCTGAAAGAGGGGGTATTGGTTACTTCATAATCCTCCACTGTTTTAAAGGGAAGGTCTCCCACATAATACCCCATGCTGCTTAAAAAAACCGTTTCTTCCGGGAGCTGGTCATCCTGTTCGTCGGTATTGCTGGTATCAATATATTTAAAAGACAGACCCCCCATGCTGATGTCGATAATCTGGCCAAGTTTGCGGGATTTTGGACTGATGGCGGCATAGGCACCTTCCACTGCTTTGTACCGCTTGTTTTTCCTTCTTTCAACCGTCCTTTTTCTGCCAACCATAAGAAGGTTCCTTGTCTGTTTATGTCGATTTTTGGTTAATTGTTCAGGGCTTCCATCTTTTCAAAAAATATTATGCAAAAAATATACCTCTGTCAAGTCTGCACCGCCCTGAAAGGGCAATCGTTTGCGGCACATCCCATTTATCGGATGTTGGCAACTGTTGGAATCAGTTGATCACAATTTTTGCCATTTGCAGCAAATCCGAATAAAGGAAAATAAAGTAATAAAAAACGGTATATTTTTCCCCAATATTGGGTATATTTTTTCCCTGTTTCCAGGTTAGATTTATGGGTCGGTCACATCCCTATCCGTCAGAAAATCCTCCCAGGCCGCCATGCATGCTTCATAGCCAAATCCCCTGTAACGCAGAAAATTCACCGCTTTTTTTTTTTGTGTCTCCAGGTCAAGATGCTGCCATTGTCTGCGTTTGAAACCAAGGGCTTTTCTGGCCATATGCATGTCTTTATAATCTGTGAGCAGGGCATCACATATATGGGAGGATATACCTTTTTGTTTCAGTTCATATTCCAGGGCAAATCTTGATTTTGGGTTATATCTTATGCGGTTTTCTACAAACAGCCTGGCAAAGGTTTCATCATTGATATAACCATAGTATTTCAGCTTATCAATCACTTTGAAAATGGTTTTTTCATCATAGTGTTTTTTTTGCAGATGGTTTCTGACTTCCTTTTCACTGCGGGGTCTGTACCCAAGGAATCGGACAGCCAGATGCAGGGCTTTTTCCACAGCAGGATCAAATGAATCAAACAGGCCCATTGGCGGTTCTTTTCCAGTTGATGGTAAGAGATGCCAGCTTTTCGCCACTTGTCTCATGGAAAATGGCATGGCTGGATTTCACAGATGCATTTTCATCCCACACCTTGGTTCTGACAATGATTTTGTCCGGATAAAAACATTCCTTATGATAGGAGACAACCAGGGTCCGGGGCGTATGGGTAAACAACCAGGACATGGGCAGGGTTTCCATGGCCCAGGTCACATACACCGTGTTGTTCACATGCTGGTTCAGATCCAGATCATGCATTTGGGTGCAAAATTTTTTTTCATGGTCATACACTGACAGATCCGGGGTGTTTGCCCACATGTCCGGGGCAGGGGCTGACCGGACCATCAAAGCTTCCGGCATATGCTGTGTAAGGCGCACCGGCTTAGAATTCTGCGCTTTGACCATGACCCAAATCCCCAGTGCAGAGATGGCAGGGTTATCGCTTGCGTTTACAATGGTGAAACGCCGCAGTTCATACAGATTCTTCCAGGGAAGCCGCCAGGTCTTCAGTACAAAGGGTTGTCCCAGCTGCAGGGGTTCATGCACCTGAATCTGATACCTGGAAACAACCCATTTTAATCCGATCTTTTCCAGATCATATCCGCTGATTCCCAACTGCATGGCATGCAGGGCTGCCGCATCCTGAAAAAGTGTGAGTATCCGGTCCAGCCGCATGTGACTGCTGGCGGCCACGGCAGAATAGGGCAGTGTCATCTCCTGGATAAATACCTGTTCAGTGTCCATATCAGGGTATGGTTTCCAGCAGCCTGGCAGGGCTTTTCATAATATCGATAAACATGTTCATGATGCCCTCACCCACAGCAGACGGATGCAGCGGCGTGATTACGGGATCATTGATGGGACCGGTGGCCTTGGCAGGAAAGGACGCCAAACGGCCGCTGAGAATGGTATTTATCAGGGGGATATACTTGATAATGGTATCAATGGTTTTAAAAGGGGCCACAAGGCAGGTCAGGTTGAGCTTGTTTTCGAAGGGAAAAATCTGACCGGAAAAAACAAGGGCCATGTTTTCTGCATCAATGACAGCTTTTTCCAGGTGGATGACCCCTTTTTTCACCTGGGCTTCCACCAGAACACTGCGGTACCTGAACCCTTGCTGGGTAATATCCGGCAGTTTCAGAATATTGAGCACAGACAAAAGGCGTGACAGCAGTGTCATTTTATGAATCCGGCCATTATGGGAGGTAAAGGAGATCCGGCCGTTTACATTATCCTTGTCAGCAGATGAAAACCCTTTTCCGGTCAGGTGGGCCGCAAATGAATAGGCACCATCCATCAGGTTTAGATCCGGGAAAAGACAGGAGAGTGCAGGCGTGATGTCTTGTTTCTCCATGGCCTGGATGGTGGCATCAAATTGTGCTTCAGATACGGTTTGCCCCTTGCCACGGTTCATATGGCCTGAAATGGCAAGTCCGCATAAATCAGCAGAATCCAGTTGGACCTCTTTTACATGTCCGTCAAATCCGATAA
>JAABSB010000176.1 GCA_011390615.1 Desulfotignum sp.
TATTGTTCAGCAAATACGGCGGAACTGATGTGAAAATCGATGGTGAGGATTATCTGATCCTGCGCCAGGATGATGTTCTGGGAATTATTGAATAAATGTATCGCATCACAAGAAGGCCTGGCTGCCGATACCTGCAGTTGGACCATGATTGCCTGATGCATACACACACGATACCTGAAGAGTAAAAATACGAAAAATCTAAATATATAATGGAGAAGATGTAAAATGGCCAAAGAAATTAAATATGATGCCAAAGCGCGTGAAGCAATGCTCAGAGGTGTTAAGGCTCTTGCAGATGCAGTTGTTGTAACCCTGGGACCCAAAGGAAGAAATGTGGTGATCGAAAAATCCTGGGGATCTCCCACCGTGACCAAGGACGGGGTAACCGTTGCCAAGGAGATCGATCTGGAAGACAAATTTGAAAACATGGGTGCCCAGATGGTCAAGGAAGTCTCTTCCAAAACATCTGACATGGCAGGTGACGGTACCACCACAGCTACAGTTCTGGCCCGGGCTATTTATGAAGAAGGCCAGAAACTGGTGGTTGCCGGCAACAACCCCATGGGCATCAAACGCGGTATTGACAAGGCGGTTGTCCAAATTACCAAAAGCCTGGAAGCCCTTGCCAAACCCACCAAAAACCAGAATGAGATCGCCCAGGTGGGTACCATTTCCGCCAACAGTGATGAAACCATCGGCAACATCATTGCCGAAGCCATGGACAAAGTGGGCAAGGAAGGGGTCATCACCGTGGAGGAAGCAAAATCCATGGAAACCACCCTGGAAGTGGTTGAAGGCATGCAGTTTGACAGAGGCTACCTGTCTCCCTATTTTGCCACAGACACCGAAAAAATGGTGGCTGCCATGGAAAATCCCTATGTGCTGATCTGTGACAAAAAGATCTCTTCCATGAAAGACCTGCTCCCGGTGCTCGAAGAAATTGCCAAGACCGGAAAACCCCTTGTGATCATTGCAGAGGATATTGAAGGTGAAGCCCTTGCCACCCTGGTGGTGAACAAGCTGCGGGGCACCCTGAACGTGGCGGCTGTCAAAGCCCCGGGTTTTGGTGACAGAAGAAAAGCCATGCTGGAAGATATTGCCGTTCTCACCGGCGGCCAGGTGGTGTCCGAAGATATCGGCATCAAACTGGAAAATGTGACCATCCAGGATCTTGGCCAGGCCAAATCCATCACCATTGACAAGGACAACACCACCATTGTCGACGGTGCCGGTTCCAGGGAAGCCCTGGAAGGCAGGGTGAAGATGATCCGCGCCCAGGTCGATGAAACCTCTTCTGACTATGACAAAGAAAAACTCCAGGAGCGGCTGGCCAAACTGGTGGGCGGTGTTGCCGTCATCAATGTGGGGGCTGCCACTGAAACGGAAATGAAAGAAAAGAAAGCCCGGGTGGAAGATGCCCTGAACGCAACCCGCGCAGCAGTGGAAGAGGGCATTGTTCCCGGCGGCGGCGTGGCCCTGGTACGGTGTATCCCCGCTCTTGCGGATATTGAAGCGGATCACGAGGAAAAACTGGGCATTGCCGTGGTGGCACGGGCCATTGAGGAACCCCTGCGCAAGATTGCCGACAATGCCGGCGTGGAAGGCGCAGTAGTCATCAACAAGGTCAAGGAAGGAAAAGACGCGTTCGGGTACAATGCCAGAACAGATGTCTACGAAGACCTGATTGAAGCCGGTGTTATCGATCCTAAGAAAGTGGTGCGGTTTGCCCTTCAGAATGCAGCTTCTGTTGCTTCTGTCATGCTGACCACCGAAGCCATGATTGCGGAAAAACCCGAAGATAACCCTGCTCCCCCGATGCCCGGCGGCGGCGGAATGGGCGGCATGGGCGGCATGGGCGGCATGATGTAGCCTGATTTTAAAAAAGTTCCATTTCGCATATAAAGACTGATACAAGCCCCTTTAACACTGTTTAAAGGGGCTTTTTCATTGGAAATTGACCTTGACAGGATATCCTGTCTCATATACTTAATCTGGTAAAATCTTGTGCTGAAGTAACTTAAGAGAGGGTTTATGACCACAGAATCAATCGGATTGCTTTACATGCTCACGGATGCAGGGCCTGTTGTAAAATTTGTCATGCTCCTGCTGCTGTTTTTTTCCATCATCACCTGGGCCATAGTTTTTATAAAATTTCGTTATATCCGCAAAGCATTCCGGGAATCTGCTGATTTTACGGAAATTTTCTGGCAGTGCAGGACCCTGGCCGATGCCTTTGCCAAGGCCAAGGCCCTGCGGGCAAGTCCTGTGGCCCGAATTTTTATTACCACTTACATGGAGATGGCCAGGTCTGAAAAAAAGGATGGCAAGACAGGCAAATCATTTAAAACAGAAGCTTCCTATCTCCAGACCATGGGCAGTATCCAGCGGACATTGCGCCGGTCCATCGGAGTTGAGATCCGACGGTTCCGGCAGCTGGTGCCCTTTTTGGCCACTGTGGGAAACACGGCCCCGTTTATCGGGCTTTTCGGCACGGTGTGGGGAATCATGCACACGTTCCAGGGCATCGGGCTGAGCGGCTCCGCCAGCCTGGCCGTGGTGGCCCCGGGAATTTCCGAGGCCCTGATCGCTACGGCTGCTGGCCTTGCCGCAGCCATTCCAGCGGTGATTGCCTACAACTATTTCACAGACCGCATCCGGATTCTGGATTCGGAGCTGGAAAGTTTTTCTTCTGATCTTTTGAATATTATTGAACGCGACATGCAAAAACAGATGGAGGCATAATGCATACGGGATCCGGCAATGACCAGTTGATGTCAGATATCAATGTCACCCCTTTTGTGGATGTGATGCTGGTGCTGCTGATCATTTTCATGGTAACAGCGCCCATGATGGTCCAGGGGGTGGATGTGGAGCTGCCCGTGGCAACAGCAGCCCCGCTGCCTGCCAGTGAAGACAACCTGATCATCTCCATAGGCAATGACCGGAAGGTGTACATCAACAACCAGGAGGTGTCAGCCGCCTTTCTTGCCGAAAAACTCGGGGCTGTCCTGGAGAACATGGACACCGGTGCGGTGTATCTCAAAGCTGACAAAAAAGTGCCTTACGGTGTGGTTGTCAATGTCATGTCCCAGATCAAGAAAGCCGGGGTCCAGAGTCTGGGCATGATCACCCTTCCTGATGATACCGATGCATCCTGATGCCCTGTCTTAACAAGTCTTATACGTAATGGCTAATATGTCTCACAGTGCCGGCAAAAAAGGCGGTGGATTTTCCGGTCCGGGCCACGACAGCCGGCAGATGGCAGTGTATCTGGCACTCTCATTTTTTGCCCATGTGCTGTTTGTTATTGTCAGCATATGGCTTGTGCAGTTTGAGGTACATTCCCCTGTAACAGAGGTGGTGCAGGTGGATCTGGTTTCCTTTGCACCCGGGGAACCGGGCGGTGGTGACCAGTCCTTTGAAGAACCTGTTCCTGCGCAGGAAGTGGTTCAGCAGGAACAGGTCCCGGATGCGGACAGTGCAGTGGTTGTGCCGGAAAAACAGCCTGCGCAGGAAATTATGGAAAAACCGGCAGAGCCGGAACCTGTGCCTTTGGTGAAACCGGATATCAGCCTCAAGGCCAAGCCGAAAAATCTGCAGGAGCTGATGGCTGAAAAAAGCAGCAAGCCGCCTGAAAAAAAACCGGAACCAAAAACAAAGCCAAAGCCTGAACCAGATCCCAAAAAAGAGCTGGAAAAAGCCAGACAGAAACTGGCTGATAAAATGGCAGCCGAAAAAAAAGAACAGCTGGCCCAGGCCATGGAGCGGCTTGCCCGGGAAGTAAAACAAAAGGATACTGATACCCGGTCCCTGTCGGATGGAGACAAAAGCGGCCCCTCTGTGGGGTCCGGCACCGCAGGCGGTGCGGGCAGAAAAGGGGGCACTGCCATTGACAGGTATAAAATGGTATTGAAAAGTGCCATTGAG
>JAABSB010000177.1 GCA_011390615.1 Desulfotignum sp.
GGTCATCGATCTGGACGGATCAGGCAATGACGGTGATAATGATGATATCCGGTTTGTGTTCAACGATGCGTTGAAATTCGGCTCCAGCTCCCATCCATACACGGACAGAAGCGAAATCAGTTTTGATATTCTCGGATCCACGGCCTGGACAGAAATGACTGAATCCGATATCGGGCAGTCCGGATATTTCAGTTTTACAACCGATTTTCTCGGGGCGGAATTCGGTGAGACAGAAACCGATATCCAGCTGGATTTCGGGTCGGTTTTCAGGGAGACCAATTTTGTCAATGATTCTTTGTCCACCACCCAGTTTGCCAAATCTTCTACCACTGTTTTCCAGGATGCGGACGGGTATTCAGCAGGAGACCTGCAGGGGGTGGATGTGGCATCAGACGGAATTATGACCGGGATTTATTCCAACGGCCAGCTGATTCCTTTGTTCCGGGTGGGGCTTGCCAAGTTTTTGAACAATTACGGCCTGTCCAATGAGGGGGGGAATTTGTTCAGGGAAACCAGGGAAAGCGGGGCAGCCATCACCAACAAGCCGGGGGAGAACGGTCTTGGAACCATTTCCCCCAACTCGCTGGAGATGTCCAATGTGGATATTTCCGAGGAATTTGTGTCTATGATCACCAACCAGCGGGGATTTCAGGCCAATTCCAAAACCATCACCACAGTGGATGACATGATGTCCACCGTCATTCAGATGAAGCGGTAGTTTTTTTCTGAAACTATACACTCCTGGCAGCAAGCCGGCAGAATCCCCGCGGTTTTGCCGGCTGCCGTCAAAACCCTGACAATATCAGGTCCGGCACGCCTGTCCGGACCTGGTCTCTTTTTTTTTCTGCCTGTTGTTTTCCCGCCGGCCTGTTCCTGCCTGAAATCCTTTGCAAATACGGTTTACACCCCTTATAATTGCTGTTGCATGCAGGGATCCTGAAAAATGCCTTCCTGTTGGCACAGGGATTGCTTTTGTACTGTACAGTGGTCTGACAGGACCTGAAAAATTCAAGCGGGTGTGAAAATATGTTACCTGAAAACATTACAAACAGATTCCGGTTCATCGGCAATATGGGCAGAAGAACGCTTTTCATCCTGGGGGCTGGGGGGGTATTGGTGGTTGTGCTCCTGGCCGCTGGATCATGGTTGTTTTTGTTCAGTGCACCGGATGCAGACAAAAAAGATACAGCAGCATACACCATGGCTGCAGACATGCCGGAACAGGATCAGATTGCCGCAATGCTCCAGACAACCGATGACGTTTTTTTTGCAGATATCATGACCCTGAAACCCTTTGAACAGCTTTCCCTCAAAAACACCTCTGCCATGGGTCATGTGGATATGGACATTGTCCTGGAATTGATTGATCCCCAGGCCCGGGAAAAGCTGGCGTTGATGGAAAACCGGATATATGAAATCGTACAGGGCCAGGTGCGGGAGTTGACCTGGCTGGAACTGCGGAATCCGGAAGGAAAAATACAGCTCAAATATGACCTGCTCAAACGGATTAATTCTCTTTTTTCCACACCTGTGGTGAGAAATGTGTATTTTACCAAATTTTTAATGCAGTGATGGCAACATGAGTGAAATTTTATCCCAGGACGAAGTTGACAGTCTGTTAGACGGTCTGGATTCAGGTGAAGTCGAAACCCGGGCGGACGATGAACCATCTGCCCCGGTGGAAGGGGTCATGGCCTATGATTTCACCAGTCAGGACAAGGTGGTGCGGGCACGGATGCCCACCTTTGATGTCATTAACGAACGCTTGTCACGGGAGGTACGTGCCACCCTGTCCTCGCTGCTGCAGACCAACGTGGATGTGAGTGCCAATCCTTTTGACAGCCTCAAGTTTTCCGAATTCATCAGGAGCCTGCCCGTGCCCACCAGCCTGCATGTGTTTAAAATGGAGCCCCTGCGGGGCCACGGCCTGGTGGTCTTTGAAAGCCAGCTGGTTTACAATCTCATCGATACCTTCTTCGGGGGAGAAGCCCTGGGCAAAGCCAGGGTTGAGGGCAGGGAATTCACCACCATTGAAGAGGTGATGATCCAGAAGGCTGTGGTGGCGGTACTCAAAAACATTGAAACTTCCTGGGTGCCCATTGAACCTGTGAAAACCTCGCTGGTCCGCTCTGAGATGAATCCCCAGTTCACCGCCATTGTCCTGCCCACAGACCTGGTCATCGTCACCCGGTTTGAGATCGAGCTGGAACAGGTGGCCGGTAACCTGGTGGTCTGTTATCCCTATTCCATGATCGAGCCCATGCGCCACAAATTGTCATCCGGTGTCCAGGCGGAAATGGAGGAGATTGATACAAACTGGCGCCGGATGATAAAAGAGGTGATTCTTAATTCAGAAATCTTTTTGCGGATCCAGCTGGGAAAGACCGAGATCACCGGAGAAAAATTATTGTACATGCAGGAAGGGGATGTGATTCAGCTGGACAATGATGCCGGTGATCCGCTTTCCTGTTATGTGGACGGGCTTGAAAAACTCAAGGGCTTTATCGGGGTCCAGCGGGGATTCCAGGCGTTCAAGATAACAGAAAAAATCACAACAGAGATCGGGTGAAACACATGGTTGATGAAAATGGCAGTGATGCATCTGAAACAGAAGATGCAAAGGAAAAAACAGAAGAGCAGGAAGCACGGGAACTGGATTTTATCCTTGATATTCCTCTGGAGCTTTCCGTGGAACTGGGCAAAACCAGGATGCTGGTCAATGACCTGCTGCAGCTGGGCCAGGGCTCCATTATCGAGCTGAACAAACTGGCAGGAGAACCCCTGGAGGTGTATATCAACCGCAAGCTCATTGCCCGGGGGGAAGTGGTGGTGGTCAATGAAAAATTCGGTGTCCGGCTTACAGATGTAATCACCCCCATTGACCGGGTGAAATCTCTGGCATCAGAGAACCAATGAATCCGGATACTGACATATGGATGGCTTTTGCCAGGACCTTCGGCATGCTTTTCATGGTGCTGGCACTGCTGCTGCTGGGTCTGTATCTGGTGCGGCGGTTTTCCGGCATCAAAGGGATGAAAAACAGCCGGCAGTTTATCCAGGTGCTGGCGGTCCACCACCTGTCCCCCAAGGAGAAACTGGTGCTGGTAAAGGTGCTGGATGAAATTATTCTCATGGGCGTGACCCCAACCCAAATCTCCAAAATTGCCGTACTGGACAAAGACAGTGATCTGCCGGCATTGACTGCTAATGACAGCACCGGATTTTCACAAATACTGGCAAGAAAGGTGAAACGCGGTATTTTTCAGCAGGCACCTGAAAAACACCGGAATTTTTCGCCGGAACAGGGCCGGCAGGATGTTTGATCGTCTGCATATGCGCACCCTTGTGCCGGCCTGTGCTGCCCTGGCTTTCTGCCTTGGTGGCATGGCCGCTGATGCCGGGGCAGTGACATTTCCTGTTCCATCTCTGGAATTGAATGTGACCACGGCCACCGAGCCGGAACAGGTGGCTGTGGTGCTGGAGATCATTCTCCTGCTCACAATCCTTGCCCTGGCACCGGCGATCCTGGTTCTCATGACCCCTTTTACCCGGCTGGTGGTGGTGTTTCATTTTCTGCGCCAGGCCATGGGTACCCAGACCAGTCCCCCCAACCAGGTCATCATCGGCCTGGCCCTGTTCATGACTGTTTTTATCATCAGGCCGGTGGGGCTGGAAATTTACAACACCTCATTGAACCCGTATCTGGAAAGGGAGATCTCTTTTGATACCGCTGTGGACATGGCCCAGAAACCCATCCGGAAATTTTTGCTTCTCAATACCAGGGAAGCCGACCTGGCCCTGTTTGTCAAGGAGGCGGAGATCCAAAAACCCGAGACCCGTGAAGATGTCTCCCTGCTGGTGCTTATTCCCGCCTATGTGATCAGCGAACTGAAAACCGCCTTTATCATCGGGTTTCTTCTG
>JAABSB010000178.1 GCA_011390615.1 Desulfotignum sp.
GGACCCACTGGCCCCCGCCGGCATGTTTCTGCCACCGCCGGGCCGACACATCATTGGCACAGGTATACCCCAGCACATAATCCAGGGCCTCGGCCTCGGATACATGTTTGGCAGGGCGCCCGATCACCACCCCCAGTTCCGCTTCATAATCCACCTCCGGTTTTTCCAGACAGGAAACAGGAATAACAATCTCACTGTTGTGCGGGGTTACCGCCCCGGGGTTTTTCATGAACACCACCGGATACCGGGGAAGGTCCATGCCGGTTTCTTCTGCATGGCCCCGGTAATTGAGCCCGATGCAGAAAATGGCGGCAGGCTTCACCGGCACCTCTGTTTTTACCACATCCACCCGCCTGCCGGTGTCTTTCACCCCGGAAAACAGATCCCCTTCCAGCACGGATGCGGTGATACCGTCATACCCTGTTCCCAGACACATTTGGTTGTCTGCTGTTCTGAACCGTATAATCTGCATGCTTTTATTTCTCCTGCACTTAAGATAGACTGTTGCTCATGCATACGCATGTACCACAAAACCAGGAAAAATTAAAACGCATTTTTGCGGGCCGGACCGGTGAATCCGCCGATCTGATCCTGCTGATACTGGCTTCCCAGAACATTTCCGCACGGAAATCTTTGGGCACCCGGGGAATAGACATCCTGACCTCCCCGGAACAGGCGGCAGCAGCCAGATCCCATGTGGCCGCCTATTTCAGAGAAAACCGTACCGGCCAGGACCCGCTGCCGGCTCTTCCGGGCGGACCTTCCGGTTTCACGACCCCGGCCGCCTTTGTCATCATGGGCCTGCTGGCAGCCATCCACATGGGCATTGACATGACCGGCACCCGGTGGGAGCATATCCTGACCTATGGGGCCTCCTCCATGTTCATCCGCCAGGGGGAAACCTTCCGGGCTGTCACCGCCCTGTTTCTGCATTCAGACACTGCCCATCTGCTGGGAAATCTGGCCGGAATACTCCTGTTCGCCGGCCCTTTGATCCGTTTGTCCGGATACGGCACCGGCCCGTTTTTCCTGTTGTTTGCCGGCACCTGCGGAAATTTGATCAATGCAGGGTTCCATGGCAATGCCCTTTTGTCCATAGGGGCTTCCACCGCTGTCATGGCTGCCGCCGGCGGGCTGTCTGCCTTTCAGATGATGCAGAAGGGCCCCCTGCGCAAACGGGACCGGATAATGCCGCTTATTGCCGGTGCCACCCTGATGGCATTTTTAAGCCATGGCGAAAACACCGATGTCTGGGCCCATGTGTTCGGGTTTTTGTGTGGCCTTTCCGCCGGTGTTTTCTTTTTTCCCCTGATGCGCATATGCCGCCACCGGTTAAGGGAACCCATTGCCCTGGCGGTCATTTTCATCATTCTGGGATTTGCCCTGGCAAAAGGCCAGGCAGGGTGATACTGTATCAGGTAAAATTTCTTTACACCCTTTTTTAACAGGGGAAAGGAGATCCGCATGGAGAAAAAACTGCACTATGGATGGATCGTCATTTTCATGGGACTGATGACAACGGTGGCAGCCCACGGATTCGGCCGGATGGCATACACCCTTTTGCTGCCGGCCATGAAGGACGGGCTTTCTTTTGACTATACCCAGCTGGGCCTTCTGGGTACGGGCAATTTCATCGGGTATCTGTCCATGGCCATTATCGGCGGATTTCTGGCTGCCAGATTCGGTACCAGAGCGGTTATTGCAGCAGCTTTAGGCCTCATGGGTGTGACCATGATCCTGACAGGACTTGCACAATCTTTTGGCTTTGCCTTTGCCATGCGGCTTCTCACCGGTCTTGGCAACGGGGCCGCCTTTGTACCGGCCATGGCACTGGGATCGGCCTGGTTTGCCATTCAAAAACGCGGATTTGCCACCGGTATCGTATCCGGGGGCATCGGGCTGGGCACGTTTCTATCCGGCCTGATCGTACCTTTTATTTTAAAATCCTATAATGCAGACGGATGGCGGTATTCCTGGTATATTCTGGGCATTCTGGTACTGGTGGTGGCGGTGCTGGTGGGAATTTTTCTGCGCAACCAGCCTGCTGACAAAGGCCTGGTGCCGGTGGGGCAGACAGAAAATCCGGACAGCACAAAACCGGCTGCCAAAGTATCTTCTCTGGACTGGGGCAGTGTATATAAAATGAAATCCCTGTGGTTTCTGGGGGTGGTATATTTTTTTTACGGCATGTCCTACATTATTTACATGGTGTTTTTTGCTGCTTACCTGGTGAATGAGATGGGATACACCCAGGCCTGGGCAGGGGGGTTATGGGCCATGGTCGGAGGGCTGAGCATCTTCTGCGGCGTGGTCTGGGGCAGCATTTCAGACAAAATCGGAAGAGGCAGGGGCGCTGCCCTTGCCTACCTGGTTCTGGGAACCTCCTATCTGGTATATGCCCTGGTCAAAGTGGAAGCCGGATTTTATATCTCAGCCATATTGTTCGGGCTTACCGCCTGGAGTATCCCCACCATCATGGCGGCGGCGGCCGGGGATTTTGCCGGCCCCAGATTTGCCCCGGCAGCCCTGGGATTCATCACCCTTTTTTTTGGCATCGGCCAGTCCATCGGCCCGGCCCTGGGGGGATATCTGGCTGATACCACCCAATCTTTGACCTCCCCCTTTCTGGTGGCAGGGGCCATCTCCCTTTGCGGAATGATATTTTCACTTTTTTTAAAAAAGCCTGCCCGGGAACAGTGAAAAATAATCCAGGAACAGTATCAGAAAAGGATCAGAAAAGGATCAGCAGCATGAGCCATACCACCTGCGACCCGAAAATTTTTGCCCATATTCAAAAAGATGCCTTTGCCGGCCATCTGGGAGCCAGGGTGGAAATCTCCGCTCCGGGCCACAGCAGGGTGTCTTTGACCATCACCGATACCATGACCAATTTCCACGGCACCACCCATGGCGGGGTGATATTTTCCATCAGTGACATGGCCTTTGCAGCTGCCTGCAATTCCCACGGCCGGGTGGCGGTGGCCCTGAATGTGAGCATAATTTTTTTAAAACCCAGTTTTCCCGGTGACCGCCTGGTGGCCGAAGCCCGGGAAGTCCAGAAAGGACGGCGTACCTCTCTGTATGACATCACGGTAACCAATGAAGACACCGGAGATCTGATCGCAAAAAGCCAGGACCAGGCATATCGCAAAAAGGAATGGATCGTGCCGGAAAACAAACCAGACTGAACCACATGATCCTCAGCCATCCTGGACCTGATCACGTTTTTCACCCTGTTTCTGTCAGGGGCTCAGGGCTGTAATATTTTTCCTAACCGTTGTTCTGGACACCCCGAAACCATGGCCGGGAAGAAAGGTGTGACATCCGGTGTCCAGCAGCTGCTGCCAGGAATGTATTATCTGCCCGACATCATCTCCAAAGGGCGGCAGGATTTTTTTGGGGATCACCCCGAACATGCAGTCCCCCGCCAGCACGATTTCCCGGTCCACCACCACGCTCACCGAGCCGGGAGAGTGCCCCGGGGTTGCCATGACAGTGACAGGCATGTCAAAAAACGGTTTGTGGGTTTCTGAGGCCGGCATTACATCAGGCGCACACCGGGGGAAGGCCAGCATTTTTGGTTCAATGCCGGATGCCAGCCGTTCCATGACCCGTGCAAAAACAGAGATCCCCCCGGGCACGGAAGACAGCCCATTGTTGAGGTATCCGGCCTCTGCCCTGTGTACCATGATTCTGCTTCCAAATTTCTCCTGTAAAAAAGCGGCATTGCCGGCATGGTCATAATGGGTATGGGTGAGGATCACCCCGTGAATGCGCGTTATACCCAGCCTGCGCAGCCGCCCTGCCAGAAATCTCTGAAATGCCGCAGGCCCGGTATCCACCAGAAGACAACGTCCATGGCCTGTCACCACATACACATTGGCATACAGACAGATGATCC
>JAABSB010000018.1 GCA_011390615.1 Desulfotignum sp.
GTCCCATTGCATGGTCCTTGTCACCTGCGGCAGTGAAACCAAAGCCACAGACCTGGCATCCAAAATTGTTAACAGAAAACTGGCTGCCTGTGTGCAGATGAACCCGGTGGTCAGCATCTATACCTGGGATAACCAGGTGCAGACGGAAACAGAAACCCGGCTGGTCATCAAGACCCGTACATCCCTGTATCCTGATCTGGAAGCCTTTATCCTGGCGCACCACCCCTATGATGTGCCCCAGATCCTGCAGGTACCGGTAACAAACGGGCTGCCTGCTTTTCTTGACTGGATTGACCAGACCACTGGAAAAGAAACAGCACCGGGGAAATAGCCGCTGCCGGCCCCGGGGACGGCCCTTCGCATTTTTACTGTACTTTGCTTAAAAACTATTTCATAATGGGCCAGAATGTATATGAAAAAATCCTCTGTGGATCTGTTCTTTCATTGTTTGTTGTGCCCGGCAGGGCATGAAAGCTGTTAGCCATTAGCTGTTAAATGTTAAATGTTAACCGGCAGTAACCAGCAGGGAAAAATTTGTAATTGTTTACTGGAAGCTGATATCTGGTTACTTACGGCTGACGGCTTTATATAAAGGAGACCGACATTGATGAATCTCAGGGACGTATGTCCGGAAAAACTGCTGACCCCGGAAGAGAGCGTCAAAAAGATCAAAAACGGCAGCCGGGTGTTCATCGGCACCGGATGCGGTGAACCCCAGCGCCTGATAAAGGCCATGGTGGAAAATGTGAGCACCCAGGACATCATCGTGTATCAGATGCTGTCTTCTTCGCTGTCCAAATATATCCATGATGAAAAATTTTTGTCCCGGTTTTCCATCAAGCTGTTTTTTATTTCCGTTCTCATGCGCCAGTCTGCCTTTGAAGGGAAAATTGACTATATCCCGGTCTATCTCTCCCAGATTCCCAAGATTTTTGAACACCGGGAAATCGGCCTGGATGTGGCCCTGATCCAGGTATGCCCCCCGGACAAGCATGGTTACTGCTCTTTGGGCATCTCCGTTGATATCACCTTGTCAGGCATGAAAAATGCCGATCTGGTAATCGCCCAGGTCAATCCCCGGATGCCCAGAACCTGGGGAGATTCCGTGGTGCATGTGGATGAAATCGACTTTCTGGTGGAATATGAGGAACCACTGCTGGAATCTCTGCCCAGCCAGAAAAACAAACAGGTGATAGAGCGTATCGGCCATTATGTCAACATGCTGGTGGATGACGGTGCCACCCTCCAGATCGGATTCGGCCACCTGCCTGATGCGGTGGTGCCCTATCTGGCCGACAAAAAGGACCTGGGCATCCACACCCAGGTCATCACCGACGGCCTGCTGCCGTTATTTGAAAAAAAAGTGATCACCAACAGAAAGAAAAATTACCTGCCGGACCGGGTGGTGGCATCTTTGTGCATGGGGTCCAAAGCCCTGTATGACTATGTGGATAACAACCCCATGTTTTATTTTAAATCCTCGGAATTTGTCAATGACCCCAATGTGATCGCCAAAAACGACCGGCTGATCTCAATCAGTTCCGCTCTGGAGGTGGATCTGACCGGCCAGGTCTGTACAGATTCCAAGGGATATCTGTTTTACAGCGGCATCGGGGACCAGGTGGATTTCATCAGGGGATCAGCCATGTCAGAAGGGGGATTTTCCATTATCATCATCCCTTCCACAGCCCAGAACGATGAGGTGTCCCGTATTGTGCCCCACCTGAGTGAAGGGGCTGGCGTGGCAACCACCAGAGGGGATATTGATATCATTGTGACCGAATACGGGATTGCAGAAATGCGGCGCAAAAGTATCTACCAGCGGGTCATGGAACTGGCCCAGATCGCCCATCCCAAATTCAGAAAAGAGTTGATTTCAGAAGCCAAAAAGCGCCACTATATTTTCCCGGACCAGCTGCCCCCTACCAGCCAGGACCTCATGTTTCTGGATTCCTACCATTACACGTTAAAACTTGCCAACGGCAAGGACATCAATTTCAGGCCCCTGCTGCCTTCCGATGAGTTTGAGTCCCGGCATTTTTTTTATTCTCTGCAGGAAGATTCCATTTACTACCGGTTTTTCAACAAGCGCAAGGTGTTTTCCCGGGAGATGCTCCAGCAGCAGTGGGCTGAGGTGGACTACCGCCGGAACATGACCCTGATCGGCCTGATGCAGGTGGGCCAGCGCAAACAGATCGTGGCCATCGGTTCCTATGCAGAGGCCACGGACGATGCCGCAGAAGTGGCGTTCCTGGTAAAAGAAAACCTCCACGGCATGGGCATTGGTTCCTTTCTTTTGGAAACCCTGGAGGGCATTGCCAAAGAAAACAATTACACAAGTTTTCTTGCCACAGTCCTTGCGGAAAACCGCAAAATGCTCAAGGTTTTTCAGAAGCGGTATCCGGATGCCAAATTCATGCGCACCGGCAGCGGGGAGATCGAAGTGGAAATGCCTTTTGCATGACCGGACTGCCTGTCCCCTGACAAGGCTGTCTACTGCCTTTTTCTGGAACCCAACTCCGGAAAATCCCAGTAAAAATATTCTGTCATCTGTCCCTGGCCGGGAGTTTCTGATGGTGAAGCTGACATTTCCCGCAGTTCGATGCGCCGGATTTTACCGGAAATGGTCTTGGGGACCTCTGTGACAAACTCGATGATTCTGGGAATCTTGAATTTTGCCAGAATATTGGTGGTATGCCGGAACAAATCCAGGGCCAGGTCCCGGTTCGGTTCAACCCCCTGGTTCAGGATAACATAGGCCTTGACCAGCTGGTACCGCTGCGGATCAGGCGCCCCAACAACAGCGGCTTCCGCCACAGCAGGATGCTCCACCAGCGCGCTTTCCACCTCAAAAGGCCCGATGCGGAAATCCGATGATTTGATCACATCATCAGCCCTGCCCACAAACCACCAGAATCCATCTGTATCAAAAGAGGCCCGGTCACCGGTATAGTAAAAATTATCCACAAACACGGCGCTCATTTTTTCCGGGTTGCCGATGTATTCACAAAACAGACCGATACCCCGCCATCTGTCCAGCTTGACCACAATATGGCCCACTGTATCAGGGGTGGTAATCTCATTTCCTTCATCATCTGCCAGGGCCACATCATACATGGGAATGGGTTTGCCAAATGAACCGGACCGCATGGTTTCGGCCATCCACGGGGCATTGCCGATCATGGCCGTGGATTCGGTCTGCCCGTAAAAATCCCTGATCCGGGTATTGGTATGTTTTTTCCACCGGGTGATCACATCCGGATTCAAGGGTTCTCCGGCTGATATGGACTGGCGCAGGCAGGACAGGTCAAACCCCGACAGATCTGTGTTCACAAACATCCGCCAGGCAGTGGGAGGGGCGCAAAAGATGGTGACCCTGTTCTGTTCCAAAGCCTTGAGATAAAGCGCAGGGTCCAGGGAGGTAAAGGCAAACGCGGTCACGGTGGCCCCCACATTAAAGGGCACAAAAAAAGAGGACCAGGACCATTTGGCCCAGCCGGGCGCACTCAGATTATGGTGGATATCACCGGGCTGTGTGCCGATAATGACGGTGGTGGACAAATGGCCCACCGGATAAGACAATGCCGTGTGTCCCACCCGTTTGGGAAGCCCTGTTGTGCCGGAGGTAAAAAAGCAGAACAAAATATCATCGGAACGGGTCTCTGCAGCCGGGGCTTCCCTGCTCTGGGTACTGATCTCATCAAAACTGGTCCACCCTTCTCTTGTGCCCAGCACCAGTTTGATTTTTGGATGGATACCGGTCTGCTGTGCTGCCTGGTCAATGAGCTCGGCACTGGCTTCATCAGCCAGCACCACATCCGGTTTATAGGTCTCAAACCGGTATTCCATCTCCCTGGGCGTCATGGTGGTGGCAGTGGGAACCGCCACGATACCGGCTTTTATACATGCTATGCCGGCAATCCAGATTTGTGGAAGCACCGGTGCCATCATATACATATTGTGTGTGTGGCCCACCTTGTTTTGTGCAAGAAAATTCACCAGCTGGTTGGCTTTTTCGGACAGGTTCAGATAGGAAAATATGTTTTTTTCACCAGTGTGGATATCATGCCAGACCAGGGCAGTCTTTTCAGGGGTGTTTTTCACATGCAGGTCTTCAAAAATCTGGCTGGCCCAGTTAAAATGGGTGGGCATTGCCATGTTGTTCAACTTTGCAAAAAAAGATTTTGCCCTGTGTTCTTTGTCAGCGTTGTCCGCCATCTGGTTGATCTGGATAACCTCTTGATAAAGCGCTTTCATACTGTTCAAACACTCCTTGCAATCTGATTTAATGTTCTGTATAGCATCACAACCCGGTCCATCCCGTATGGCTGTGACAGATGTCATGCCTGCGGCACAAAATTACACCCGGCAAAACAGGCAGCCATGGACAAAAAAGATCCCATCCTGATACTGGCCCCTTTACAGGGATTTACTGATGTAACATTTAGAAATGTGTATGCCAAGCATTTTTCCGGCCTTGATGCTGCACTGGCTCCCTTTATTTCCACCATGGGACAGCAGCGGCTCAAACCATCACGGCTCCGGGATGTGGATCCGTGTCTCAACCAGCTTCTGCCGGTAACCCCCCAGATCCTGGGGAATGCGGCAGAAGACTTTGTCTTTCTGGCCAGGCGCCTGGCTGATATGGGGCATAATCTTGTCAACTGGAACCTGGGATGCCCCCATTCCAAGATCGCCAAAAAAGAACGTGGTTCCGGCCTGCTTTTGTTTCCGGAAAAAATCGATGCCCTGCTGGACCGGATAATCCCCGATATTCCCATGGCATTGTCCGTCAAAATCCGCCTGGGCCGCAAAAGCAGGGAGGAGATCCATGGCCTCATAAAAGTGTTCGACCGCCATGATCTGGACCATATCATTCTGCATCCGCGCACAGGTATTCAGATGTACCAGGGCACAGCCGACCATGATGCGTTCGGGGCCGCCATGGCACAAAGCCGCCATACCTTTGTATATAACGGGGATATTACGGATATACGCTCATTTAATAAGGTGAAAAACCGATTTAATGGCATCAGCCGGTTCATGATCGGCAGGGGCATTCTTTCCAACCCGTTTCTGCCCGAAGATATTAAGTCTGTCCTCGGAGATCCGGACAAACGGCTGGCAAGGCTGCAGGCTTTTCATGATGATCTTCTGGCTGCCTATAGCAGCATAATTTCAGGACCCGGGCATTTGACCGGCCGCATGAAAGGATTCTGGAACTATCTGGGCCCTTCCTTCAAAAACCACAAAAAACCTGTGAAAGCCATATTAAAATCCACGTCTATGCCTGCCTATACCGACAATGTGGCACAATTTTTTGCTGCACAGCCTGTATTTGCTCCCTGACACTGCAGTATATGACACCGGCGCTGCATGCAGCGATCACTGCCTGGATTTCGGGATTTTGTACCGCCGGACTCAGATACGGTTTGCCGCGGCAAATCCCTGATGGACTGCGTCAAAAGCCGTGCCTACCCTTGCGGCATCCCCTGCTGTTTCACAGGCGATGCCCATGCTGCGCACCAGGTCCTCAAGGGGGTTATGGGAGACAGATCCTGCCGCCACCACCACGGTATCAACAACCAATGCTTGGGATTTTCCACCCTGTTCAAAGGTTACGCCGGTGTCGGAAATGCCGGTCACTGTTGCCGATGTCATGGTTTCAATGCCGCACCTGCCAAGATCCTGGAGCATTCCCCATTTGGTGGATTTGCCGATATCCTTTCCGATTTTGTCCATCATCTCAAAAACAAAAATACGGGTATTGCCTGCCACCGCCATTTTATAAAGGGTCTGGGGGTCTTCCGCCTGGTTGACCAAAAGAAACTTCACCACATCTGCAGGCATCGACCCTTTTTCAGCCAGAAACAGCGCGGTTTCCACCCCCACGGCATTGCCGCCGATGACGGCCACCCGGTTGCCCACAGCCACCCGGTTTTCAAGCACATCCCAGGCCTGGACCACATGGGGCAGGTCTATACCTGGCACGGGTGGTTTCACCGGCACAGCACCAGTTGCCAGGATCACGGCATCAGGGGCATTTTCCCGGAGCACTGCCTGGTCCACCTTGGAATTGAGAACCACCGGTATTTTTTCCAGGGTCAGCTGGTTTGCCAGGTCTCTGGAAAACACGGCAAACTCTTCTCTGCCCGGCGGGGCTGCAGCCAGATGCAGCTGTCCTCCCAGGCGGCCGCTTTTTTCATGCAGCACCACCCGGTGCCCCCGGCGGTGTGCTGTCACGGCAGCCATCATGCCCGCAGGCCCGCCGCCAACCACCAGTATATTTTTTGGAGAAGATGTTTTTTTCACAACCCGGGTGCTTTCATGCCCGGCCAGGGGGTTGCACAGGCATTCCACCTGTTTGAGCTTGAACAGATTGTCAAAACATCCCTGGGCACAGGCTATGCAGTGTATAATTTCATTTTCCCGGCCCTGTTTTGCCTTTCGGGGCAGCATGGGGTCGGCAATCAGGCTTCTGCCCATGGCCACCATGTCGCAATGGCCTTTTGCCAGAAGGTCTCTTGCGGTATCCGGGTCATTTATCCTGTGGGAGGCGATCACCGGCACATCCACCTGTTCTTTGATGCCGGCAGCCAGATAGGAAAAGGCCCCCCTGGGCACCTGGGCCACAATCTGGGGCACCCTGGCCTCATGCCATCCCACATTGATGCACAGGGCATCCACAGGTCCTTTTGCCAGAGCTTTGGCATAGGTTTTCAGCTCTTTTCTGGTATTGCCGCCCGGCATGAAATCATTGCCGTTCATGCGTACAATAAGCGGAAAGTCTTTGCCCACGGCATCCCGCACCGCATCCATTACCTGGAGGCCGAACCGCATCCGGTTTTCCAGGCTGCCGCCGTATGCATCTGTGCGAAGGTTGGTCAACGGCGATAAAAACTCACTGATGAGATAGCCGGTGCCGCTGAGGATCTCCACAGCATCAAATCCGGCTTTTTTCACCCGCAAAGCTGCCCGGGCAAACCGGTCAACGGTCTGTTCAATTTCCTGGACGCTCATTTCCTTAGGCACCTCTTTGGTCAGGCGGGAGGCAATGGCGGACGGGGCCACCGGCTGTTTTCCCTCCAGAAAAAAGGAAAAATTATACCGGCCGGCATGGTTGAGCTGCACCACCCCTCTGGACCCGTTATCTTTGATGGCGGATGCCAGACGGGAAAGACCCGGTATAAACCGGTCATCATGGGCCCCGATATTCTGGGTATTGCCCGACAGTTCATCCACGGTGGCAAATCCCACACAGATCAGACCGGCACCGCCTCTGGCCCGCAATGCATAAAAATCTACAATCTGGTCTGTGACCGCATAATCCACCCCCATGCCCAGATGCATGGCAGGCAGGTAAATCCGGTTATCCAGGGCCAGGGTATTTATGGTAATGGGTTCAAACAACGGATCTTTCATATCTGTCTCCATTCTTCTGTTAATCAGGATCAGCACACACAACAATCACATCATTAAAACACCCTTTATCAGGGTTGTCACTCTTTTTTGTCAGACAATGAAGACGGCTGATTTTCCGGTGAAACAGATTTTTGTTCTGTGATGGTATTTTTGCCTGTCACCTGACAGGCATCCCGCATTCAGGTGGAAATCCCCATTTTGGGCAGCACATAAATCTGCAGCAGCAGATAAATTCCAACAAATCCTATGATCAAAAGCATTTCTTTCATTTTTATCTCCTTGGAAAAGGTTATTCCTCATAATAAGCACAAATCCCGGACAATTCAACCAGCTGTTACATCAGGGTGAGTGCATTCTAACCGTCAATCCATCGATTTTGCCCCCAGGGCTGTCAAATTGCGTAACCACGAAGCGCACGAAGGACACGAAGAAAGGGCATCTTCGTGCGCTTCGTGGTTGAAAAAAAATCAAACCAATACAATGTCATCCGACATTTGTCATAACGCATTTAATTTATGAAATAATTTTTGAAGAATGAGTTTGTCCGGGCAGTATCTGGGGAGATATCCGGGGGATACCACCAGGGACTTGCATCCAAAAAGGCAAGTTGGTATACTATTAGAATAAAAAATCACCGGATTTTCACATACAGATTTCCATTAATGATTTACCAACAAGGAGGCAGTGATGCCGATTTTTGAATTTCAGTGTGATTCCTGCAAACATGAATTTGAAAAACTTGTGTTCGCAGGAGACACACCTGATATCACCTGTCCGGAATGCAAAAGCCGGGAGGTCACAAAAAAAATGAGTGCTGTAAGCTTTATGGGCAAAAGTATGGGCACCTGCGCTGCAGATGCCCCAAAAGGTTTTTCATGAGCAAGTTAACTACAGGACGGCCGTGTGCCGTCCATGCCCTGCAGAAGAACCAGGTGAAAACACGCTTGCATAACATGAATTTGTGTTTACAATAGAACCAGTTTTAATGCTTTTGCGGCGTACTGTTTTTTTACCATACCTAAATAATGTAAATGGAGATACCCTGTCATGATTACAAAACCCCGGAACATTTTGTTTGCCTCTGACCTGTCCGTGGACATGAAAAAGATCTTTGAACATGCTGTTGCCATGGCCACCTATACCGACGCCAACCTGATCGTTCTCCATGTCATGGAGGAAGCCAGCCCATCAGCGGAAAGACAGGTAAAAATGGCCTTTGGCGAAACCCTGTACAAGGAGATTAAAGCCAAACACAAATCCGGTGCACGGGATCTGCTCATAGGAAAAAATGTGGATGCGCTGCGGATCCGCCAGGCAATTGCCGGATTTTTCGAAGACCGGGAAAATGCCCCGTCCCATGCCGACTCCCCCATCAAGAAAATCCTGGTTGCAGAAGGCCGTTCCATTGCTGATGAAATTGTATCCACTGCTGTGGAAGAGGATTGTGCTTTCATTGTCATAGGATGCCGTCAGCAGGGCCTGATGGCACAGACCATGGGGGACAAACTGGTGCGCAAGGTATTGAAACGGTCATCTGTCCCTGTATTTGTGGTTCCCAGGGACAACGCATAAGATCATGCCGGGTCAGAAACCCTTTCTCTCTTCCCGGCCCCTTAAATAAGTAACGGCAATACCGATAACAGCCAGGCCGGCTCCGGCGGTCATGACATGTTTGAATCCTGTCATGAATGCCGGTGCCATGTCAGGCCCGTATCCGTTCGGCCCATGCCCCTGAAGGCTGACAAAGCTGGAAAACACCGCACCTGCCAGGGCCACCCCGGAAACCATGCCCAGGTTCCGGGCAGTGGCGATGGCACCCGAAGCAATGCCCCGCTGGTGTATGGGCACAGATCCCATGATGGCGGTATTATTGGGGGAAACAAACAGGGCCGTGCCGATGCCGGCCAAGGCAATGCGCCAGACAATGGCCGAAACCCCCATATCCGGACCTGAAAATACAAGAAAAAACAAAGACAGGCCCATGAGCAGCATGCCTGTGGTGCACAAAAGCCTGGACCCCAGCCGGTCGGCCAGCATGCCGGAAACAGGGGAGATAACCAGTAAAAACAAAAACGGCACAATCATGATGAGGCCTGTTTTGGAAGCGGAAAACCCACAGGGATATGTCAGAAAAAAGGGCATCATGAACACCAGCACAAACAGGCAGGCAAAAAGAATTGCCGCAGCAACCAAAGGAAACGTGAACAAACGGATTTTCACCAAATCCAGATCAAAAAGGGGATAGGCTGCACGTTTTTCATTGTATACAAACCCCACCGCGCTCAGCATGCCCGCCATAAGACACAGACCTGATTTCACAGAGACAAGACCCCAGTCAGAAGAGCGGGCCAGGGTTACGATCAGACAGCTGAGCATGATCACCAGCAGCAGGCTCCCGGTCCTGTCCAGAGGTTCACGGCTCCCGCGGCCGCCGGGCAGGCCTTTGAGAACAAAAATGCCTGCTGCCACCGCCAGCACGCCGATGGGCACATTGATATAAAAGATAACCCGCCAGGAAAAATACGCCAGAATCATCCCCCCTGCCAGGGGCCCGAGCGTGAGGCCGGCAGCCACCACCGCCCCCATAAGGCCCAGGACCCTGCCCCTTTCTTTGGGGGCAAAGGCATCCACCACCAGGGCCGGGGAACAGGCCATGAGCATGGATGCCCCGATCCCTTGAACCATCCTGGCACCCACCAGAAAATGCGCTGTCATGGCATTTGCACACAGCAAAGACCCGAAGGTAAACACCAGAAAACCTGCCACATATACCAACCGCCGGCCCCGGGTATCAGACAGCCTGCCAAAGGTGAGCAAAAGAGAGGACACGGTGAGCAGATAGACCAACACCACCCATTGCACGGTTTTCATATCCGAGGACAAATCTTCCATAATATAGGGCAATGCCACATTGACAATGCTGGAATCCAGGGTGGACATGAAGATCGACACCCCCACCAGAGAAAATACCAGCCATTTTTTATCCCGGACACCCATGTGCACCCCATTCCCTTCTTTTGATACAGCCAAGAATATGTTATATTGGGGCGGCAAACAAGAAAAATTACAAAGGAGCTTCATGGCTACAATCAATGATGTGGTATTAATTTATCTGGAAAACAGCCCTGTGTCTTTTGCCAGGGTTGAAAGCATTCAGCCTGACCATAAAAAAGACTGGTTTCAGATCACCCTTCTTTTGCTCCAGATTCCTTTGCAGGAGGCTACCTGGATACTCAAAGACAATTATATCAACGGTGAAGAATTTCAGATGAACGGCAAAAAAATGCGCATCGAAACGGTAAAAAATCCGAAAAACACACATGGTGTTCCGTCTGACATGAAAAGTGACATGAAAACTGTCCCCCCCCAAAATGAACCTTCTGAAACCGGAAACAAAGCATCCGGCCAGATCATATCCTTTTCTGACCTGAAGAAAAAAAACCATGACCAGGACCCGGGATAAAATCATTTCCGCTTCCAGGCGGACAGATATTCCGGCATGGTACACCCCATGGTTTCTCAAACAGATCCGGCAGAAACATTTTATTACAGTCAATCCCTTTACCCGTAAGTCCAAACAGGTGGATGTCTGCCCGGAAAACACCCACAGCATTGTATTCTGGTCCAAAAATTACGGCCCGTTTCTGGATCTTGGGGCCCACAGGATTCTGGGGGATATGGGGTTTAACCTGTTTTTCAATTTCACCGTTAATTCCAGATCCCCCCTGCTGGAACCAAACCTGCCGGACCTGGCCACCCGTCTATCCCAGGTAAAAGTGCTTGTAGACCGGTTCGGACCGCATGCCGTTGCCTGGCGGTTTGATCCCATCTGCTTTTATACCCTCAGCACCCAAAGCGTTGAAAACAATCTGTCTGATTTCCTTTACATTGCAGATGCCATGGCTGACATGGGCATTACGGTTTGTGTCACCAGCTTTTACGATGCCTACCGCAAAGTTGCTATTCGTACCCGGCATCTGGCCAGATCAGGCGGACCTGTCGTCTGTTTCACAGACCCGGATACTGCAGAAAAAAAACAGCTGATCTGCAGCATGGCAGCGCAGCTTGAAAAAAAACAGATCCAGCTGCACCTGTGCTGTGAAAAAAAACTGTATGACACTGTAAAACCCGGATGCACAAATATCTTTGAAAATGCCTGTATCAATGGCCATTTTCTGGAAAAACTGTTCGGCGGCAACCCTGAAACCCGGCGGGATTACGGGCAGCGGGCCAAAAAGGGATGCAGATGTACCAGTGCCATCGATATCGGATCCTACCAGGACCATCCCTGCTATCACAACTGCCTGTTCTGCTATGCAAATACGCACATGGATACCAGAATAAAAAAAGGCATACAATGAAGATCGGCTCTCTGGCCATCGCCGGCAGCACCTTTCTGGCCCCCCTGGCAGGCATAACCAACCTGCCGTTCCGGCGGCTTGTAAAAGCATGCGGCTGTGCCGTGGTCTGCTCGGAAATGATCAGCGCCAAAGGCCTTTTTTACAACTCACAAAAAACCCTGACCCTGCTGCAGACACACAAGGATGAAAAACCTTTGTCTGTCCAGATTTTCGGGGCAGAACCTGAAATAATGGCCAGGGCGGCAGCTGCCATTGAAGCAATGGGGGTGGCAGATATTCTGGACATCAACTTCGGGTGCAGTGTAAAAAAGGTGATAAAGCAGGGGGCCGGTGTTGCCCTGATGCAGGACATGGAAAACAGCAAAGCGGTTCTAAAGGCGGTGCGAAAGGCCACCTGCCTGCCGTTTACCATCAAAATCAGGTCCGGCTGGGACCGGTCCGGTTCCCAGGCACTGCAACTGGCCAGAATCGCCCAGGACCAGGGCGTGGATGCCGTCACCCTGCATCCGCGAACGGCAACCCAGGGATTTGCAGGAACGGCAGACTGGCAGCTTATCAGACAGCTCAAAAAAAAGATATCCATACCGGTAATCGGCAATGGTGATATTCTTTGTGTACAGGATGCCGCAGACATGATGAACCAGACCGGATGCGATGGTGTGATGATCGGCAGAACAGCCATGGCCAACCCTTTTATTCTCAGCCAGGTGGAATCTTATCTCACACATGGAACCTGCAAAGAACCATCTGCATCCGACATTTTCCGGAAAATGAAAGCGCTTATCCATCTCTATGTGGCGCATTTCGGTGAAGAAACTGCCTGCAAAATGCTCAGAGGCAGGCTTGCCTGGTTTGTAAAAGGCATGCCCGGATGTTCCGGTTTTCGAAAAGAATTGTCCCGGATACCTGCAACCAACGCCGCTTTGGAACTTATCAAAGACTATGAATATCGCCTCAACGCACAGGATTTTGGTTGTACCGGCGAAAAACATGCCTGAAATTTTCAGAGGGAGAAATCGCAAAAATACCTTGACAAAGGCGGCAAAAAACAGGATAAATAAGGAGTTTTTACACCAACGCCGATATTCGGAAAATATTCCGAGGCCGATGTAGTTATAATAAAATATAAAAAAATTAAAATCTTACGAATGTCATGCCATTGCCATGGCCAAAGACATTGAAAATTTCCAAGGAGCGTATGAGTTAAATGAACGATTTTTTACACAGCCTTCGCAACGGACAGGCTGACAAACCACGGGCCCCCAAAACCCGCAAAAATTATGACAATTCCTATCAATACAACAACAACCCCAGATTTCAGTCCTATGGAAACGGGTACCAGAACCCCAGAAATCCCAACATGAAACGCCCCCCCATGCCGGCCGGCCCCATGGGGAACCAGCTGCCGCCGGAAGATCCCGGCATGACCCTGCTGGCTGATGCCATTGAAAACCTCACCAACCATGTTGAAATCCTGGTGAAAAACCAGGAATATCTGACAACGGTTCAGGAACGGACAGCAGACATGATGGAACGGCAGGCATATGCCATTGAACGGATTGTTGCCCATCTGAGCATGGAATCACCGCTCCAAAGCGATGCGGCCCCGGCATATGAAGCCCGTGATGAAACCATGCAAAAGAGACATGATCCCCAGGATTCTCCTGAAGCATTCCAACAGGAAACTTATATGGATCGGCCTGCATCCGGTCAAGCCGTTCAGACGAATGACAATGATTTTTTCCCGGAAAATATCCTGACTCCGGCTGATCCGGAAAAGAAAGCCAAACGCCGGGTCATCAGAAAACGCAAAAAACCTGCGGCTGCCCAAAAAACAGATAACACAGCATCATCCGGCGCTATCCTGCTTCCCAGAGAAGAAGTGATGGATATTATCCATACCATGCGAAAACAGGGCGCCACCTATGACCAGGTTGCCAAACATCTGGTGGGACTGGGCCAGCCCACATTCTCCGGACGCGGGGAATGGCATGCACAAACCATTCACAGGCTCTGCAGCAAAAAATAGATACCTGCACACACCCGTTTTACCTTGAGGCATCGGAAAGGGCATTGTCTTTTTTCGATGCTTCAGGGTCTGCGCTTTTCCATATAGGCATTCCACTCGCAGGGCAGAAGCTGCTGCTTTTTGGTATTACAGGATTTGCAGCAGGGCACCAGATTGAATTTTTCAGACCTGCCCCCGCGTACCAGGGGGATGATGTGATCCATGGTCAGTTCAGAAGGTGCAAAGGTTTTGCCGCAATAATGACAGATGCCGGTGGAGCGTCTGCGTTTCCACCACTGGGTGTTACGCAGTTTCCTGGCTTTTGCCCGCTCTTTTTTCAGAAATATGTCATCCATGCATAAAAACACATTTTCCATCATCTTTTAATACCCGAACTCATCCAGAATGCGCTGGTTGCTCACCCAGTCTCTGGTCTCCTTTACAAACAGCTTGAGCAAGACTTTTTTTCCCAGCATTTTTTCCATATCGATTCTGGCCCGGGAACCGATTTTAGACAGCATGGCCCCTTTTTTGCCGATGATAATCCCTTTTTGCGAACTGCGCACCACATGGATGCTTGCATGGATGACGATCAATTTTTTTTCCACATCAAAGGCATCCACGGTCACAGCGGAAGAATAGGGAATTTCCATGCCGGTGAGGCGAAATACTTTTTCCCGGATAATTTCCTTGACCATGAATTTTTCCGAAACATCTGTAAACGTGTCTTCAGGATACAGCCGTGGTCCCCTGGGCAGATGTTTTTCCACCTCATCCATAAGCTGGGTCACCTGAATGTTCTGCCGGGCTGATATGGGTATTACCGCCTTGAAATCAAATACAGGGGTTAATTTTTCCACAAGCGTGAAAAGATCTGCCTTTTTCGCAGCATCCACCTTGTTCAATGCCAGGATAACCGGCTTTTCCGCCTTGTGCAGCTGCGCAATGATCTGCTTTTCTGCTGAAAAATTGCGGGAAACCGCATCCACCATGAACAGGATCAGGTCCACATCCGCCACTGCCTGGAGGGCCTGGTCCACAATCCGCTTGTTGAGCAGGCTGGTACTCTTGTGAATCCCGGGGGTATCCACAAAAATGATCTGGGAGCCGGGCCGGTTCACGATGCCAAGAATCCGGTCCCGGGTGGTCTGGGGTTTTTTTGATGTGATGGATATTTTCTGCCCCAGTACCTGGTTCAACAGGGTTGACTTGCCGGCATTGGGTGCGCCGATGATGGCCACAAACCCGGATCGCATATCTTTTTCCATGGTCATTCCTGCTGTCCGTACCATGCCATGAGGCTGTCAATTTCATCCAGCACGGTTTCCCGCCCCAACCTGGTTTTGGCTGAAAACACAATCACCGTGTTTTTGTCCCTGTGCAGCCGGGAAGAGATGGCGGCACACCGCTTTTGCTGCTGTGTTTTTGATAATTTGTCTGCCTTGGTCAGCACCACCAGATAGGGAATCCCGCGGGATTCCAGCCAGTCAGCCAGAGCAGATTCTTCCTGCCCCGGATCTCTGCGGATATCTATAATAAGCACCAGGCCCAGAAGATTGCTCCTGCCTGCCAGGTAGGTTTCCACCATGGGCTGCCATGTGGCCCTGATCTTTTTGGATACTTTGGCATACCCGTATCCAGGCAGGTCCACCAGAGACAGGGTCTCGTTGACCAGAAAAAAATTAATGAGCTGGGTGCATCCGGGCCTGGAACTGGTTTTCACCATATCCCTGCGCTGAATCAATGTGTTGATCAATGAACTTTTTCCCACATTGGACCGGCCGGCAAAGGCAATTTCGGCAAAATCGTAATCCGGATACTGATCCGGCTTCACCGCGCTTTTCACAAACTGCACATCCCGGATCTTCATGGTTTTGTCTTTATATAATTTTCCATGCGGTCCAGGCCCCGGGTCAGATTTTCCAGGGAATTGGCATAGGAAAACCGCAGATACCCTTCTCCGTTGGCGCCGAAATCAATGCCCGGTGTCACCCCGATATGGGCTTTTTCCAGAATATCAAACGCCAGGGAATAGGAATCTGTTGAAATATGTTTTACATTGGCAAACACGTAAAAAGCCCCTGTGGGCGGCACTGTAATCCCCAGGCCCATATCCTGTAACCGCTGTATCATATACAACCGGCGCTTGTTATACACCTTTCGCATATGCTGTGTTTCTTTGTGAGCATGTTTGAGAGCGGCGGTTCCGGCCATCTGGGCCACGGAATTGGCACAGATGAAGAAATTCTGCTGCAGAATCTGCAGGGCCCTGACAAAGGCAAGGGGGGCGATGAGATACCCCAGGCGCAGACCGGTCATGGCAAAGAGCTTGGAAAATCCGTTGAGCACAAAGGCCTTGGAAGTAAATTCCAGAATGGAATGTTCCTGACCCTCATAGACCAGGCCATGGTAGATCTCATCTGAAATAATATACAGGTCATGTTTTTTGGCAAGTGCCACAATTTCCTGCATCCGGTCCTTTGGAATCACGTTTCCGGTGGGATTGGAAGGGGAATTGATAAGAATGGCTTTGGTTTTCGGGGTGATTTTCGCTTCTATGGCATCCGGGGTGAAAACAAAGCCTTGTTCTTCAAACACAGGCACAGTGACCGGTATCCCCTGGACATAATGAACAAAATTGGCATAGCAGGCATAATGGGGATCGGAAATGATGACCTCGTCCCCAGGATTTACCAGGACGGAAAACAGCAGCAGCATGGCAGGAGAGGTGCCGGATGTCACCAGGATCTGGCCGGGGTCAACGTTGGTGCCGTATGTATCTGCATGGTAGCGGGCAATGGCCTGGCGCAGCCGGATATCCCCGAGGCTGTGGGTGTAACAGGTGGCATTGCACGCCAGGGCATCCCGTGTTGCCTGGTTGACACATTCAGGCACATCAAAATCAGGCTCACCGATTTCCATATGGATCACATCAATGCCGGCAGCTTCCATCTGATGAATTTTTTCCAGCACATCCATCACGATAAAAGGGGTGATATTTTCACAGCGTGTGGCAGGTTTCATTTTACAGCACCTTGTTCAGGGGATATTCGATAATACCTTCCGCCCCTTCCTTAAGCAGCCGGGGAATCAAATCCCGGACATGTTTTGTATTGATAATACTTTCCACCGAATACCAGTCGGACTGGTACAATCCGGCAATGGTGGGGGCATTGAGGCTGGGCAGAAGGGATACAATTTTTGCTATCTTGTTTTCCGGCACATTCATTTTAATGCCCACCATCTGGTCTGCCACCAGTGCCCCCTGGAGCAGCTGGGCAATCTGCTGGATTTTTTCTCTTTTCCGGAGATCCTGCCACGCGGTTTTATTGGCAATGAGCTGGGTATTGGTTTCCATCACTTCATGGATTACCCGCAGGTTATGCGCCCGAATCGTACTTTCGGTTTCCGTGATCTCCACAATGGCGTCAGCAAGGCCGGATACGATTTTGGCTTCCGTGGCCCCCCAGGAAAATTTCACCGTCACATTGATATTGCGTTCTTTGAAAAACCGTTTGGTGAATTTAACCAGTTCCGTGGAAATGGTCATGCCTTCCAGATCCTTAAGGTCGTGTATGGGTGATTCACTGGCCACGGCCACCACCCACCGGGCCGGGCGGGCACTGACTTTGGAATAGACAAGGTCTGTCACCACATGCACGTCGGATTCATGTTCCGCCACCCAGTCAAGTCCGGTGAGACCTGCATCAATAACCCCGCTTTCCACATTAATGGACATTTCCTGGGCCCTGCACAGGGCGCATTCAATGGTTTCATCATCGATATCGGGAAAATAACTTCTTCCTTCCACATTGATTTTCCATCCAGAACGTCTGAACAGATCAATTGTGGCATTCTGCAGGCTTCCTTTGGGAATGCCCAGTTTGAGTATTTTCTGCATTATTTGTAAACCTTTTCGGGATCGAAAACCCTTTGGCTGATTATCGTAAGTTCACTGCCCTGCACAGCCCTGAAAAAACAACTTTTATACCCCTTGTGGCAGGCTGCACCACCTGCCTGCACCACCTGGAGCACCAGGGTATCCAGGTCGCAGTCCACAAGAATTTTCTGGACATGCTGCACATTGCCCGATGTTTCCCCTTTTGTCCACAGCATGTTGCGGGAACGGCTGTAATAGGTGGCTTTGCCGGTCTGCAGGGTCTTTTCAAAGGCCTGGCGGTTCATATAGGCCAGCATCAGCACCTCACCGGTTTGTACGTCCTGGGCAATGGCTGGAATCAATCCCCCGACCTTTTCAAAATCAAGCTGGATCATGGCAACTCTTTTGTATTTATTTTATCAATTACACCACTAAAACTTTTATATTTAACCAAAATCCTTCAAAAAGTCAATTTATAAACAAAATTTGGGAGCACAACAAGCTATATGCCATGTTGATGTTCTCATACAAAAGCGGTATAATCATTTGCCTAATGGAAGGCAATCTGATAACAAGCATGTAAAATTTTATCCCCAACACCTAAATATTGCTTTTATGGTACCATGACAAATAAAAAATCCAGATCCGAGGTTTTGAAAAAACGCGGAAAAAAAGAAAGACACCTGGCACTCGCCTTTTTAAAATGGGGGCTTGCCACAATTGTTTTTGGCATTCTGCTGGCTGCCGGCGGGTTATTCGGACTCTATATATACCTTAGCAAAGATTTGCCCAAAATCAATTCATTATCAGATTACCGGCCGGCCACTGTTACCAGTGTATTTTCAGATGATGGCCGTAAAATTGGAGAATTCTACAAAGAGCGCAGGATAGTTATCCCTTTGTCTGACATGCCCCCACACCTGATAAATGCCTTTGTTGCTGCCGAAGATTCACGGTTCCGGGAACATCCGGGCATTGATATCCAATCCATTTTCAGGGCGTTTATCAAAAATTTTCAGGCCGGTGCCATTACCCAGGGGGGAAGCACCATTACCCAGCAGGTAACCAAATCCTTTCTGCTGACACCGGAAAGGACCTATGAGCGTAAACTCAAAGAAGCCATCCTGGCCTACCGCATAGAAAAAAAATTTACCAAGGATGATATTTTATTTTTATACATGAATCAGATTTATCTGGGCCATGGTGCTTACGGGGTCGAGGCAGCTGCAGAAAACTATTTTGGAAAACATGCACGGGATCTGAATCTGGCTGAATGCGCCATGCTGGCCGGACTTCCCCAGGCCCCCAGCCGGTATTCGCCTTTCCGGTTTCCCGACCGGGCCAAACAGCGCCAGATCTATACCCTGAACCGCATGAAAGAAGAGGGCATGGTAACCAACATGAAGGTTACCGAAGCCATTGATCTGGAACTGGACATCAAACCCCGGAAAAACTGGTTTATCGAAGAAGTGCCCTACTATACAGAGCATGTCAGGCGGTATGTGGAAAAAAAATATGGAGAAGACGCCCTGTACAACCAGGGTCTGCAAATCCACACCGCTGTCAATATCGAACTGCAGAAGATGGCACGGGAGTCTGTCAAAAAAGGCCTCATTGATCTGGACCGGCGGATGGGATACCGGGGACCTGAAAAAAACATATCAGCCCTTGAAATTGAAAATTTCTGCCGGACCGTGGCTGAAAAAATACAGGGGAATATGCTTGAAAAAGGCAGTGTCTATACCGGTGTGGTGCTGGATGTGGATGATAAAAACAAGGTAACCAGGGTGCGGGTGGGAAATTTTCAGGGAATCATCCCTCTCAAAACCATGACCTGGGCACGCCGTCCCAATCCGGAGGTGGCATATTATGAATCCAATGTCACCAGACCCTCCCGGGTTTTCACGCCCGGGGATATCATTCAGGTGGAGGTATTGAATGACCTGGACCAGACAGACCAATACGAATTCACCCTGTATCAGGAACCAAACGCCCAGGCAGCACTGTTGAGCATTGCAGCGGAAACCGGTCATGTGAAAGCCATGATCGGGGGCCGGGATTTCCAAGACAGCCAGTTCAACCGGGCCTACCAGTCCAGACGTCAGCCGGGATCCGCATTCAAGCCCATCATATATGCGGCTGCCCTGGACAAGGGGTACACCCCTGCAACCAGTATCATTGATTCGCCGGTGGTATATGAAGATGTATCCCGGGACTTCATCTGGAAACCCCAAAACTACAAGGAAGAATTTTACGGGCCCACTTTGTTCAGAGAGGCCCTTGTTAAATCCCGGAACGTGGTCACCATAAAAATCCTCAAGGATATCGGTATCTCCTATGCCATAGACTATGCAAGGAAACTGGGCATCACATCGGATATCAACCAGGATCTGTCCATTGCCTTAGGGTCTTCAGGTGTATCCCTGCTGGAACTTGTCAATGCCTATTCCGTATTTTCCAATCTGGGATACCTGATTGAACCGGTGTTTATAACCAAAATTTACGACCGGAAGGGCAATCTGCTGGAAACCGCCAAACTGATCCGCAAAAAGGTCATTGACATGAACACCGCCTATATCATGACCAATATCCTGGAAAGTGTTGTGCAGTCAGGCACCGGCCGGCGCGTCAAGGCTTTGAACCGGCCTGTGGCCGGCAAAACCGGCACCACCAACAATCTCTTTGATGCCTGGTTTCTGGGATATACCCCCAGATACACCACCGGTGTCTGGGTGGGAATGGATCAGGAAGCATCCCTGGGAAAAGGAGAAACCGGTTCCAGAACAGCCAGCCCCATATGGCTTGATTTCATGCAGCAGGCCCTGGAAGGAAAGCCTGCCAGAACCTTCACTGTGCCCGAAGGCATTGTGTTTGCCAAAATTGATGCAAAAACCGGGTTGCTGCCCATCAGAGAATCAGAAAAAACCCTTTTTGAATGTTTTAAAGAAGGCACCGTACCCACGGCCCACACCCCGAAACCAGATACTGCTTCAGGCACGGATGATCTTTTCAAGCAGGGCATTTAACATCCAACTGGTCTGATCCCATGGCCGGATCTGTCTGGATTTCAAAATCAAGGTGTGGGAAAACTGCTTTCAGCCGGCGCAGATTGCTGTTCTTATCCCCCCTGAGACGGGATGCAACACGGGGATGGACACAAAGTCTCACCTTTCGTTGTGTCCGGTCATCTGCAATGCCCTGTATTTTTTTTACCGCCTGCCTGTAAAGAAGATGGGACAAAACCAGATGCCCGAAAGCCGGATGTCCGGGACCGGCAATTACAGTGGGATCATGGGCGCCGGAAGTCTGAAGCCCCATGCGGATCACAGCAACCCCTTCCCGGGTGAAAATCCGGAACATATCAGCAGATATTTCCACTGCCTGGTCCAGTGCCAGGGGCTGGTATTTCCCATGTTTGTACCATTGGGCCAGCAGGGTCTTTTTCAGGACAAGAACCGGATATATCCTTGCTGTCTGCGGCTTTAATCCTGCCAGTATATCTGCCGTCCGGACCATGCCGGCCCGTGTATCCCCGGGAAGACCCACCATGACCTGGACCCCTGCTCCCAGTCCTTTTTTTTCAAGCAGACCCATTGCCCGGAACGTGTCATCACTGGTGTGGCCCCTGTTCACCCTGTCCAGCACCTGATCGTTCATGCTCTGGGCCCCCAGCTCCACAAGACATACCGGATAGGATCGGACCAGATCCAGGGTTTTTTCGGTCACCGTATCCGGCCGGGTGGAAAACCGTATTCCCTGGATGACCCCGCTGTCCAGAAAAGGTTGTGCATTTGCCATAAGACGTTTGATATGCCGGGCATCCAGGCCCAGAAAATTGCCGCCGAAAAACCCCAGCTCCACACGGGACCTGGTACCTTTATATTTCAGGTACTGGCGGATGACAGCAGCCATGCGGGCTGAATCCGGCAAGCTTTCGGTTTCCCGGGTAATGGCGTTCTGGTTGCAGAAAGCGCACTGGTGCGGACATCCTGAATGGGGAATAAAAATGGGGATAACCAGGGGAGAAGGCATTGCCCTAAGCGTTTTTAAGCAGATTTATGGCATTTTTTGCAGCATCCTGTTCTGCTGCCTTTTTGGTTTTGCCAAACCCCCGGGCGCTGATATGGACCAGTTCCAGACAGATTTCAAAGGTTTTATCATGATCCGGGCCCATCTCATGTATCACCGTATAAACGGGTGTGGTGGCAAATATTTCCTGGGCATATTCCTGGAGACTGCTTTTATAATCAAATGTGTGGTCACAGGACAATACCGTATCAACGGCTTTTTTGAACAGGTCCTGGATCAGGTCGCAGGTTGTATCAAACCCGGCATCCAGAAACACCGCTGCCATGACCGCTTCAAACGCATCAGAAAGAATGGAGTTTTTATCTCTTCCTCCGGATATAGTTTCTCCCTTGCCCAGCCGGACAAATCTTCCCAGGTCAATGGACCGGGCCATATCAGCCAGCCCGGGCTCACTTACAAGGGTGGCGCGCAGTTTGGACAACTCGCCCTCTTTTCTGGAAGGGCTCTTCTTCATGAGAATATGGCCGATACAAAGCCCGAGCACCGCATCACCCAGAAATTCCAGGCGTTCGTTATCAGTATCACAAAACCGCTGGTTTTCATTCAAAAAAGAGCGGTGGCACAGGGCGGTCTGCAGCAGGGACCGGTCAATGAACTGGTGCCCGAGGTTAGCTTCCAGGATATCCAGGCGATCATGGAGGTTGTGCATGGCATCCAGGCGGCTGGTCAAGGCTTTGAAAAGGGCATATTGCACCTGGATATTGTCCTTGCCGCTGCCCAGTTTGACCCCGGCATTGAAACTCCCATGAAAATCAGACCCGCCGGTGACCAGCAATTTTTTCTTTCTGGCCAGGTTGGCAAAATATTCTGTCTGATGGGCATCATGGTCGGTATAAAAGACTTCCATTCCCTGGAGACCGTAACTGATCAGGGTATCCAGGAACGCTTCCAGATCCCTTGTCCGGTTGAACGTCAGCAGGCCCGGATGGGCCAGCACAGGGATCCCCCCGGCATCAAGGATGGTCTGAACGGCCTTTTTGCACGATACCTTGAATTTGTCCACATAGGCTGGTTTTCCCTTGCCAAGCCAGGTATCAAAGGCCTCCTTAAAGGAGGAAACAAATCCTTTTTCCTTCATCAGCTCAGCAATATGGGGCCGTCCGGTCTGCCCGGTCCCGAAACGTGCAGCAATTTCCGCCAGACTGATATCCAGCCCGGCCTGGTTTAATTTGCTGATAATTTTTGGATTTCGCTGTTCCCGTGACAGCTTTGCCGCCGAAAGCATCAGGTTCAGGTTCCGGTCATACAGGGAAAATCCATACCCAAGCAGATGAACACTGCCGATGGTTTCAAACTCCCGGGGCGGTGTACACGATATTTCCACCCCGGTCATGAATTCTACCGGAAAGGCCTGCAGCTGGTCTGTGATTTCTTTGATACCGTCAATGGAATCATGATCGGTAATGGCAATGGCTTTGATGCCCCTGTCCCTGGCGAGTTCCAGAATTTCCAGAGGAGACAGAGATCCATCTGAAGCAGTGGAATGTACGTGAAGATCAATCAATTAGCATATCCGGTCAGATTCCCAGGGCATTCTCCATATCCTCTTCCCGGGTCTTGCATTCAATACACTGTGTGGTCACTGGTCTGGCCTTGAGACGTTCTATGGAAATCTCTTCCTCACATGTCTCACACCGCCCAAATGTGCCGTTTTCTATACGTTCCAGGGCTTTTTTAATTTTCTTTATCAATTTATGCTCCCTGTCACGGATCCGCAGCTCAAAACTTCTTTCTGCTTCATGGGACGCCCGGTCCGTTGGGTCTGCAAAATTCTCTTTGGGCTTTGTCATGCCCGTAACCGTACTGTCTGCATGCTTGAGCAATTCATTGAGTCTGTCAGTCAACAGGGTATTAAAATATTCCAGATCTTCTTTCTTCATGGTTTCATCCTCACAGTTAAAGGTCCGGGAACATTAAAAGAGGTCATTATACCAATATTTATTCATTTGTAAAGATATTATTGTTCGTCTGGCATATCCAGGTTAAAGAGCTGGCGGGTCACATTGAGGTACAAAGAATCATCCCGGTGGGTGCCGGTATTTCTTAAAAACAGGATCGGATCATGGATGGCCCGGGATGCAATGGCCCGGGTCATGCGGCGGATGGCGGCCCTGTCCTGTTCTGACAAATGATCCAGATGGGCCAGGGTTTTGTCACACTCCATTTCCACAATGGCTGTCATCTTGTCGTTAATGGCCTTGATGGTGGGAACAATGGCCAGGCTGTCCAGCCATTTTCTGAACTTGACCACCGCCTGGGCCACAAACCGCTCAGCCTTGACGGTTTCCTGCTCCCGCTGCTGGATATTGGATGCCACAATGGTTTTCAGATCATCAATATCATAGACATAGGCATTGGACAGTGTATTGATTTTCGGATCAATATCCCGGGGCACGGCAATATCAATGAAGAACAGGGTCCTGTACTGCCGTTTTTTCATGGCCTTTTTCACCTGATCCGCCGTTATCACGTATTGGGTGGCACCGGTGGAAGAGATGATAATGTCCACATCCGCCAGTGCGGATTCCCGTTCTTCAAAACCCATGGCCTGGCCCCTGAATTTTTCAGCCAGGGTTACGGCATTTTCAAAGGTCCGGTTGGCCACCAGAACCTGTTTCACATTATGGGACATGAGGTGTTCCACCGCCAGTTCCGCCATCTCCCCTGCCCCCAGCAGCAGCACACTTTTTGCCGACAGGTCGCTGAAAATTTTGTTGGCCAGTTCCACTGCGGCATAACTGATGGAAACAGCATTGTCACCGATCCCGGTTTCCTTGCGCACCTGCTTGGCAATGGAAAATGCCTTGTGCATCATCCGGTTGAGCAGCACCCCTGAAGCCCCGGCTTCCACTGCAGTTCTGTATGCCTGTTTCACCTGGCCCAGGATCTGGGGTTCCCCCACCATCATGGAATCAAGGCTGGATGCCACCCGGAAAATATGGCGCACCGCCGCATCCCGGTGCAGCACGTAAAGGGCTGATGCAAATTCAGACACATCTATATGTTTTTGTGCGGAAATAAAGGCAGCAACATCATCCACAGAACTGTCACTGCCGGACACATACAAAATCTCGGTCCGGTTGCAGGTGGAAAAAATCAATACCTCTTTTATGTCTGGATGCTGTTTGAGCTCCTTTAAGGCTGCCAGGGTTTCCTCCCTGGAAAAAGACAGTTTTTCCCGAAGTTCCACCGGGGCGGTTTTATGGTTTACACCAATGAGTATGATATGTGGCATGATGTTCCCGCTATTTGGTAAATTCCTGGTGGTGACCGCCCAAAAACATATTAACCCCCAGAAACGTGAAAATGATGATAGCGAATCCAACGATGGTCATAATGGCTGATTTTCTGCCCCGCCACCCTGAATACAGCCGCAGATGGATCAATACGGCATAAACCAGCCAGGCGCCTAAAGAAAAAACCTCTTTGAAATCCCAGCTCCAGAAACGCCCCCATATGGCTTTGGCATATACAAACCCGGTGATCAGCCCGAAGGTCAGCAAAAAAAATCCCGTGATAATGCAGGCATGGCTGACCAGATCCAGAAAATCAAGGGAAGGCAGCCGCTTGAAAAAAAAACCCGGGCTCTTGGCTTTGATCCCTTTTTCCTGGAGCAGATACAATATCCCGGCACCGCAGGCCAGACCCAGGGCGGCATCCCCTGTGAAAACAAGCAGTATATGGCAGTAGAACCAGAACCCCTTAAGGATGTCATTGGGCACCACCTGGGTATCCGGCAGCACCATGACCATCAGCATGGTTCCGGATAAAATAATGGCGGCAAACAGTCCCAGCATCTTGAGATGAAATTTATACTGTACAAATAAAAACATGCCCCCAAAGGCCAGAGCGGCCATGGAAAGGCTCTGGACCAGATTGTGGACAGGCAGACCGCCCATGGCCGCCCCCATGACCACAATAGCGGCAAAATGCACCAGAACCCCTGCTGTGATCAGGTAAATGGACGTTCTGTGCACCGGCTCTTTTTGATAAACCAAATAAAACAGGTATCCTGCCAGACTCACAAGGTAGAGCAAAAAGGCAAATTGCAGCATGGTCCCGGCTGTTTGTAATCCATTCATAATGGGTTGTATTTATCCCTCCTGTGATGTCAGATCCTGAAACGAAAATCCGCTGCCCAGCAGTTCAAACAGGATGTTATCAATGGCGGTGATGTCCTGATCGGCAATCAAAGCCGGCACATTTTTTTCCATCACCTGCCTGAAAAACATTTTATGGCCTTCCGGATCATGGCCGGTTGCCAGCAGTTTTTTCCTGAGGGCTTTCATGAACACCAGAAATGTGGCGTATTCAGGCCCGTATGTCCGGTCCAGGTCCTGTCTGATTTTTCTGGCCAGGGCGGGGCTGGCCCCGCAGGTGGAAACAGCACATATCAGATCCCCCCGGCTTGAAACCGCCGGAAGAATAAAATCCCCCTCTTCGGGTGCATCCGCACTGTTGCACAACACACGGGCTGCCCGGGCAAGATACAGAATCTGCCGGTTCTGTTCTGCATCATTGGTGGCGGCAAATACCAGAAACATGCCCGCCAGGTCCCGGGGGTGAAAGGCACGTTTTTTCAACACGATCCCCGGCAGTTTTTCCAGTTCTTCACACATTTTTTTAGAAACCACTGTCACCTGGGCACCGGAACAAACAAGGGTTGCCGCTTTTCTGGTTCCCACGCGTCCACCGCCTGCCACCAGGCAGTTTTTGTCTTTGACATTCAGGAAAACTGGATAATATTTCATTTGGCTGCCCTGTGTTCACCCTTGTTTGTACAAAACAATTATTATATATTGGCAGCATGTTTTTTTCAATAACATTCATGCCCTGGCGGGCACAACAAAGCATGAAAGTGGTTAGCTGTTAGCTTTTAGCTGTTAGCTTATAGCTAAGTACTGATGGCTGACGGCTTTCATATAACCCCCATGCCCTGGCGGGCACAACCAAAAATGAAAGTATGAGCAGGCAGATATGAACTTAACACTTAAAACTTAAAATTTAACACTTTCATATAAAATTCATAAGGCAGATATTGGATGATCATTGATACCCATACCCATTTATTTCCTGAAATCATTACACAGGACCGGTCCCGTTTTTTTCACAACGAACCGGAATTTACCTTGCTTTACAAACATCCCAAAGCACAAATGGCCACCTGTGAGCAGCTGGTTGCTGCCATGGACCGGCATGGGGTTGATATTGCCTGTGCCAGCGGATTTCCCTGGCGCAACCCGGAACATGCCCGGGCAAACAACGACTATATCATTGCATGTGTGAACAGATTTCCAGACCGGATAAAAGGGTTGGCCTGTTTTGACCTGGAATGGAGCGGGGCGGCTAGAGAAGCGGCCCGGTGTATTGATGCCGGCCTGTCCGGGGTGGGAGAACTTGCCTTTTACCTGTCCGGCATAGACAAAAGGGCCCTGGATCTCATGGCGGAGGTGATGGCTGTCCTGCGGGAAAAAGGCAACCTGCCGTGCATGATCCACACCAACGAGCCGGTGGGGCACGCCTATCCCGGCAAAACCCCGGTAACCCTGGAACAGATTCAACATCTGGCCCAAACATTTCCAGACAACCGGATCATACTGGCCCATTGGGGTGGCGGTATTTTCTTTTACCATGTCATGAAAAAACAGCTCAAACATACGTTGAAAAACATCTGGTATGACACGGCAGCATCACCATTTTTATATGACCCTGCCATTTATGACATGGCAGCGCAGGCCGGTGTTCTGGAAAAGGTTTTATTGGGGACAGATTTTCCTTTGCTGCTGCCGGACCGCTATTTTCAGGATCTTGCTGCATCCGGACTGAATAAAGCCCAGCAGCAGATGGTTTTAGGCGGCAATGCCGCAATTTTCTATGCCTGAGCCCCCTGTTTCTGGATCAGCAGGGGATGCAGATATGAAAAGTGGTGCCTTTTCCCTTGACAGAGTCCACCGTGATACGGCCGTTGTGGTACTGGACAATGTGCTTGACAATGGCAAGCCCTAATCCGGTCCCCCCTTCCTGGCGGCTTCTGCCCTTGTCCACCCGGTAAAACCGGTTGAAAATTTTCGGCAGATGTTCCTTGCTGATACCGTTTCCAAAATCTGTGACAGCAATCTCCACCCACTGGGCTGTTCCCCGGGCGGTGATATCCACCTGTGTTTTGTCCGGACTGTATTTCACGGCATTTTCCACAAGATTTGCAATGGCCTGTTCCATGAGAATCGGGTCCACCATGGCGGTCAGATCCTCTGGACAGTCCACATGGATCTGCATCTGTTTTTTATCTGCCATGGCCCGGCAGGAGCCCACCGCATCCGCTATCAGTGTGGACAAATGGTTTTCTTCAAACTCTATTCCGGTTCCCTCTAAGCGCTCAAGCCTGGACAGTGCCAGCAGATCATTGATCAGTTCAATCATCCGGTTGACATTTTTTTCTATGATTTTTAAAAATCCGACCGCATCTTTGCTGGTGTCTGCCACCATTTCCTGAAGGGTTTCAATGAACCCCTTGATGGTGGTCAACGGGGTTTTCAGCTCATGGGACACGTTGGCGGCAAAGTCCTTGTGCATTCTCTCCAGCCGGCGTATACGGGTGATATCATGAAAAATGATCAGGGTGCCCATCCGCTGTTCCCTGGCATCCCACAGGGCACTGGAATGGATATTGAGGATATGGTCCCCGTCTTGCTGGATAAAAATGTCATCCTCCACCGGTTCATGGGTGGAAAGGGCTTTCTGGATAAAATTCTGAAGAGCAAAGTTCCGCGCCACCTCCAGGATGTTACGGTTTTTCAACTGATCAGGGGAAAAGTTGAAAATCCTGGCAGCAGCATTGTTAATGGTGATAATCTGTTCGTCATTGCCAATGGCGATCACCCCTTCCTGCATGCTGCAGTGCACCGCTTCCAGCTCTTTTCGCCGGTTCAGGGAATCCTGGATACGGTCATCCAGATTTTGCGCCATCTGGTTCATGGCCCTGGCCAGATCCGAGAGTTCTTCTGTATCAGGCAATGCCAGGCGGTTGGACAGATTTCCCCGGGCAAATGCCTGGGCCCCCTGCTTGATATGTTCCAGCGGTCTGATGATTCTGCGCGATACATACAGGGAGGCTGCAGCTGCCGCAACAACCGTGAAAACAAGAAACAAAAAAATTTTATTGCGCATCTCATCAATATTTTTGTCAATGGCAGAAATGGAAAACGCGGTTCTGACCACAGCCCTGACCTTCCCTTCCGACGTGGTCACAGGCAGGGCAATATACATCATGGTGTCATCCAAGGTAGTGCTGTGCCGGATTGACGTGCCTTTTTCACCCTGGAGGGCTGCCTGGATTTCAGGCCTGTTTTTATGATTTTCCATGGGTTTGATCCGGGCGAATGAATCTCCCACCACCTTTCCTGAAGGCATAATAATGGTCACCCGTGTCTGTATGGATTCACCCAGATCCTTGCACAGGGCATCCAGATCACGGTCCTGCCCTTCGGCCATGGCACTGGCCAGTTTCAGCTGAATGAGCCGGGCCCGGATGGTCAGTTCTTTTTCCGAGTTTTCCAGAAAGAACTGTCTTGAATGGTTTATGAAATACCAGGCTTCCAGGGAGAGAGAGACGATAATGATGATTAAAAAAAATGGGAAGATCCGCCAGATCAGTTTTCGTTTTTTCATAAGATTTTTTTTTCTTTGTTAAACTGTTTGCTCTTTTTGTCCTGTTTTTTGTCCCATTACTCTTTGAACCGGTACCCCACGCCTCTTACGGTTTCAATACGGGATGCATAGGATTTGAGTTTTTTGCGCAGCCCAACGATAATCACATCGATACTTCTTTCTGTCACCGCATAGTTTTCACCATGAATGGCATCCATGATCTGGTTTCTTGTAAAAACCCAGCCTTTTTTATCTGACAAAAATGACAACAGTTCAAATTCAGACAAAGTCAGATCCACAGCCTCCCCCTGGATGGTGACCACATGTTTGGCGCGGTCAATGGTCATTTCTCCCACCTGGCGGATATTTGCGGGCGGGTCATCCAGTGCATGTTTTCTGCGGCGCCGCAAAATGGCCCTGATTCTGGCCAGAAGCTCTTTGGGGCTGAAGGGCTTGGAAATATAATCATTTGCGCCAAGCTCCAGGCCGGTGACAATATCTGATTCCTCCCCCTTTGCTGTCAGCATGACAATGGGAAGATCTTTTGTCTGTGCTGAATTTTTCAAAAACTTGGTCACCTCCAGGCCGTCAATCCCCGGCAGCATAAGATCCAGGACAATAAGATCCGGTAAGGACTTTCTGGCAATCTTGATGGCCTGTTCCCCGGTGAATGCCGTAAGAATATCATATCCCTCGTTTTTCAGGTTATACTTGATCAGCTCGATAATATCTTCTTCATCATCTACTATCAATATGGTTTCTCTGGCCATGGTTATTTCCTGTGTGAAGTGTTTATGGGTGACACAGATACCGGACAGCCCACATACAGGAACCTGCCCGGTAACCGTGTCCGAAATCAGGTATGGCGGATGATATCCCCTTCAATAAGATAAATCACCTCTTCTGCAATATTGGTGGTATGGTCCCCGATCCGTTCAATATGACGGGAAATCAAATACATATTGATAATCTCCGTCACCATGTCCGGATGTCTCTGGATATCAGCCTTCATGGTCCGGTAGGCTTCATTTCTCATGGTATTGACCTCTTCATCCATTTCCAGAACCGTATAGGCCATTTCCACATCCATGCCCACCAGGGCATCCAGGCTCAACTTGAGCATTTTGGCGGCCTGGTCCGCCATGGCGGTATAATCATAGCCAAACTTCTTGGGATCATCAGATGATGTGATAAACCGCCTTGCGATGTTGCCGGCATAATCGCCAATCCGCTCCAGATCGTTGTTGATTTTGATCACTGCCACAATAAGTCGCAGGTCCGTTGCAACAGGCTGATACAATGCCAGGGTTTTGAGGCATTCTTCTTCCACCTCAATTTCCCGTTCATCCACTTCAAAGTCCGTATCTATGATAAATTGTGCCAACTGCAGATTTTCCGTGCGCACCGCTTCAATGGATTTTTTAAAACGGTCCTCCACCAGGGCACCTAAGGAAAGAATTTCCTTTTTAATTTTATCCATTGCCCGGTGCAAATGGGTTGTCATGGTCCCTCCTCATAGTAAAAAAACTGCATCACTTTATGTATAAACAAAACCTGGTATCTGTTTTCAAGGTATTTCGCAGGTCACATCCAAACCCATTGTATACAATTTTTTTGCTAGCATCATATTAGGAACATGTTACGGTAAAATTAAATCCGGGATGTGAAATCCATGTGCAAAAACAAAATATTTCCTTTTTCATTATAGGCATATCTTGTAAAATAGGTTTTCATAATGGGAATTCCCCGGCCGTGATCCGCTGCCAAAGGAAATTCAGAGCCCTTATGTTTCCGCCAGTCAAATCCATTGCCCTGGTCTTCAATTTCTATAAAGAGGGAAACCCCATCAACGATCTTCAGCGTGACCCTGACCTCTTTTGTGATGTCGTTTTTATTGCCATGGAGCACCGCGTTGGTCAGCCCTTCCCGCATCACAAGATTAACGGCAAACATCTGGTCAGGCCTTTGCACCGCTGCCAGGCGAAACAACAGGTACTGGGTGACAACCTGGCATGCTGCATCAATATTTTCCAGACAGGAAGGAAACCGGATATCAAGCATATTATCTGTCCGGGTGATCTGCAGTTTTCTGGTTTCCCGGGCCATGGAGCTCATACCTCAATACATAGCACGACAATATCATCTTCCGGGCGGCTGTTTTCAGCAAACAGGTGCCGGATCAATCGGCCTGGGGCCTCTGTGCAGGAAAACTGCTGCAGGTCCTTGAAAACAGGCAGCAGTTTTCGGGCACCTGCGATCCAGTTGGTTTTTCTGCCCACTGACTCCACTAGCCCGTCTGAATACACAAAAAACCGGTCTCCTCTGGATACCTTGATGCGGGTGACACCAAAATGTGCGTCAGAAAACATGCCCAGAATATCCCCCTGGGACTTTACCAGAAAGGGGGCCCCCTGGACCGGCAGGCATGCAGCAGGGGGATGGCCTGCATTGACAAGCGTCATGGTCATGGTGGACCGGTTCAGGTGCAGGTAACAGGCAGTGAGATATTTTTCCTGGGGCAGAATTTCTTTGAGCACTGCATTGACCATCTTCATGCTTTCCCTGGGGGAATATAGCGGTGTGCAGTTCTGGACCAGCAGGGCTTTGATGGATGCTGTCAGATAACTGGTTCTGATGTCATGACCGGAAAAATCCGCCACAAAATATCCAGTGATAAATTCACTGATGTTCAAAATATCATAAAAATCCCCGCCTGCCTCTTCCAGCGCTTTATAATAAACCCCGAACCGTTCATTGGGAAAACTTTTTGGCACTGGCAGCATGGCGGTCTGGGCTTCGGCCACCTGCAGCAGCTTTGCTGCCTGATCCTGAATCAAGGAGTTGGTGGCAATGGAAAGCTTCAGATGAATCCGGACCCTGGCCAGCACCTCCAGAGGATGAAACGGTTTGGTGATATAGTCCACTGCCCCGAGATCAAATCCCTTGAGTTTGGCATTCACATCACTGATACCGGTGAGAAAAATCACGGGAATCGGGTTGGTGACAGCGTCTTCCTTTAATTTTTTGATCACCTCAAACCCGTTTTCCCCTGGCATCTCAATATCCAGCAGGATCAGGTCAGGGTGTTTTTCTCTGGCAATATTCCGGCCTTCCGACCCGTTACCGGCAATAAAAATCTGATACCCCTCTCTGGACAGGGATTTTTCAATCATTTTAAGGTTCAACAGGTTGTCATCCACGGCAAGCACGGTATAGGGCTGTATTTTTTTCATTGTCCCTCTGCTTCTATGGTCCGGGGGTATCAGGTGGGGATCAGGGCATCCACCCGGGTTTCAAGGTCTGCAATATAGGCATCAAAATCCGTAAGACAGCCGCTGTTGGCAGCAGATTCCATTTTTCCGGCCAGGTCTGCCAAATGGGTAAATCCCAGATTTCCGGCTGCCCCTTTTATGGAATGTGCTGCTGCCGCAGCCTGGCGGGGATTGCCATAGGACACCCCCTGGCGGATTTTTTTCAGATCAGTCCTGGTGGTATCCACAAACAATGCGACCAGCTCCAGAAATTCGGTTTCATCCATTTCCAGCTGGTCAGCCAGGTGTTTATAATCCATTGGAACCTCCTGTTGGTCAGGACCATCGCATGGAACCATATCCTGTTCAGCTGCTTGATACCCCGCTACCATCAGGGGGCTATGCCTTTATAGGTGACACTGCATCTACATGCGACTAAACTGTCCTGTTGGTAATCACAGGTATCTTACATCCTCAATTGGTTTCTGTAAACCAGTAACCGTCACTGTTCAGGTCAAATTCATTCATAAGCAGTTATAATATAAATTCAGATAGTTATGACCAATATCGGATGGCCTTACATTGATTTATTTTTTTTTAAAACCACGAAGATCACGAAAAGCACGAAGGAAAGGCATCTTCGTGCTTTTCGTGATCTTCGTGGAAAATAATCTGACGGCCCTGAAGGCCTAAAATAGATGTGTTGACTATTAGAATGAAATCACTGTGGTCACTGTTCTTGTGCAATTATGCACAAATGGTTGCCTGGGGTAAGAAATCAGGATAAAACAGATGAAACTGATACCTGAAGGGGTGACATCAGTTTTAATCTGACACGACCAAAACAGGAGATCAGACGTTTGATGTCAACTACCCCGGCCTGAAGGCCGGAGCTTGTAAAAGGCTCCATGGTTGACCAGGGAAATGTTCAAAGTTTAGTGGCAAAGACAAAAAAGGAGAACATTAAAAGTTGCATAGAGAGCTAAAGACCAACGGCGGGATGCTTCCTCAGTCCCGCCCTCTTGAAGCCCGGGTTGCAGACAACCTTCAGGGGTGTGGACGAAACGGGTCCGGGCATACAGCCGCTGTGCAACAATCCCGAGGGGAGAGTTCAACCGATGCCAGGGTTGAACCGTCACCCGCCGTG
>JAABSB010000179.1 GCA_011390615.1 Desulfotignum sp.
CTGGCAGGGCTGATGCCGCCTCCACCGGTTTTTCTGAAAAAAATGCCCGTAACGAGGCTGACCGCTGCCTGCAGTGCGGATTGATATGTTATGAAAAAAACGGGGTGTCCTGAGACCCCATAGAAAATTTTATACAGCAAGCAAATATGGTAACGGAGTATTATGGGCCTTGAACAGATACTGGTAGTTGATGATGAAAGGCGGATTGTTGAAAATATTTCGAGATGCCTGAACCGTGAGGGATTGGAAGTTGCCGGCGCATATAACGGTGCAGAGGCTGTTGCCATGTGTAACCGGCAGCGGTTTGATCTGATACTGCTGGATATCAGCATGCCTGATATGGATGGGTATCAGGTTATGGAACAGATTCTGGGTGTGGATGATGAAGTGCTGATCGTTATGATGACCGGTTTTGCAACGGTTGAATCCGCTGTCAAGGCCCTGAAAAAAGGGGCCTGGGATTATTTGAAAAAACCCTTTGAGTTTACAGACCTGGTTAAAACGGTCAAGAACGGTCTGATCCAGAAAAGGCTGCTGGCGGATAAAAAAGCTGTTTCTGCCCGTCTGGATGCTTCAGAAAAGCAATATGAAAACATGGTGAACAATTCCCCGGACCTGATTTTTACCCTGGATGAAGCCGGGTGTTTCACCTTTATAAATGACCAGTGTGAAAAATTGCTGGGAATTTCAAGAAACGATATCCTGGGCAACCGGTTTGAAAATTTTGTTCATAAGCAGGATCAGTTAAAGGCAAGACAGTTGACATGGCCGGGACAGGAACGGTTTGGTACGTCCGGTGATCTGCAGATGAATTTCCGATTTAAAAAATCAGGTTGCAGTGAAACCTGCCAAGATATTTTCATGGCCTATGCCTTTATGGAACTGAAGGCTTCCCCCATGCACCTGCCGGCAGGTGGAGACCGAAAGGAAATAAAGGGCTTGTATTGTGTGGCCAGGGATGTCAGTGAACGGATCAATCTGGAGGCCCAGCTGCGCCAGGCCCAGAAAATGGAAGCTATCGGTACGTTGGCAGGCGGCATTGCCCATGATTTCAACAATATTCTCATGGGGATCCAGGGATATGCATCTTTGGTCAAAACCGGTTTTGACCGACAGAGCATTGAGTTCAAGCGGTTGGCCAATATTGATGAATATGTGTCTTCAGGTGCTGAAATGTCCCGGCAGCTGCTGGGATTTGCCCAAAAAAACGGCCATGAAACCTGTCTTATCAATCTTAATTTTTTGCTGAAGATGTCGGCAAAAATGTTTGGCAGAACCAAAAAAGATATTATCATTGAACCGGTGCTGGAGAAAAAACTGTGGGGTACACTGGTGGATGAGGGCCAGATCAAGCAGGTGCTCATGAACCTGTTTGTCAATGCCTGGCAGGCCATGCCCCAGGGCGGCAGAATTACCATCACTTCTGAAAACGTATGGATTGATCAGGAGCAAAAAGATACATGCGGATTTGAACATGCAGGGGCCTTTGTTAAAATTACGGTGAAAGATACCGGAGTCGGTATGGATAAAGAGACCATGACCCGGATCTTTGACCCGTTTTTTACCACCAAGGAAAGGGGCCAGGGCACCGGACTTGGTCTTGCCATGGCATATGGTATCATCAAACGCCATAAAGGGATGTTCAGGGTTGAAAGCACACCGGGAGAGGGCAGTGCCTTCATGTTTTTTCTGCCGGCCAAAAAAGCCAGCGTTGCAGTCCGGAAAAACCATATAAATCTGGAAAAGATCATCAACGGGAAAGGCACAATTTTGCTGGTGGATGACGAAAAAGGGGTTATTGAGGTGTGTTCGGAGATGCTGGAATCACTTGGGTATGATGTCAAGACAGCTTTCAGCGGCAATGAGGCACTCAAGATCATGCATACGGCCGGCAAAAAAATTGATCTGGTGATTCTGGATATGGTAATGCCTGAGATGAGCGGAAAAGAGGCTTTTGAAAATATCCGGCGCATTCAGCCGGATGTCAGGGTTCTGGTATCTTCAGGCCACAACAAGGAAAAGGAACTCAAGCAGATGATGAAAGATGGGTGCAGAGATTTTATTTTCAAGCCTTTTGATGTGGCAATGCTCTCGGAAAAACTCAATACTATATTCAACAATTGTTCGGAAACAGTCTGACAGTATCAAAAAGAACCTATGATGAAAAGGGGCCGGGAATTTCTGCCGGCCCCTTTTCTTTTGTTAGAACTGGCTGGATAGGTTCTGTCCTTGGTCTTACAGTGGTCTGACAGTCCGTTTCAGCCGGATTGTCCCTATTTGAATGCTTTTTCCAGATCCGGTACGATCTGTTTTTTACGGCTCATGATACCGGGAAGCCAGGCTTTTCCCCCGGCAGGTGCCACACCGAATGCTTTTTGTACAATTGATTCATCATCAGATGCGATCAACAGTTCCGTGCCTTCCTTCATGATATCTGTGAGCATCAGCAGTACCGTGTGGTGTCCTTTTTCAGCCTTGAGATCCTGGATATCCTTTTCCAGATCCGCCTTGATGCCGTCCACTATGGACAGGTCCACCAGTTCAAGCTGGCCGACACCGACACCGCTGCCGCTCATGTTAAAGTCTTTGTAGTCACGGAAAACCAGTTCGCGAACAGGGGTGCCTTCCACAGCTGATTTCACTTTGAACATTTCAATACCAAGGGCTTCCAGATCGCTTTGACCACAGATTTCTGCCAGTTCTGCGCAGACTGCTTTGTCATCATCCGTGCAGGTGGCGGACTTGAAGATAACCGTGTCTGAAAGAATGGCGCAGAGCATGATACCGGCGATATCCTTCGGGATCTCGACCCCTAAGTATTTGTACATGCGGGAGATGACGGTACAGGTGCAGCCAACCGGCCAGATCCAGCATTCCAGGGGCTGGCCAGTGGTCACATCCCCCAGTTTGTGGTGATCCACAATCCCCAGGATATTGGCTTCTGCAAGGTCATCCGGGCTCTGGGAGAGATCAGAATGATCCACGAGATACACATTTTTTCCTGCATAGGCAGTTACCACTTCAGGTGCAGCCACACCGAATTTGTCCAGAACAAACCTGGACTCAGGATTGAGTTCACCCTGCATTGCCGGCGCAATGTCTTCGCCGAGTTTCTTTTTAAGATCTGCCAGTGCAATGGCTGCACACACAGAGTCTGTATCTGGATTTTTGTGCCCAAATACCAATGTTGTCATAAAACCTCCTTACATAATTAGTGTCATATTTATTCAAAGGGATGATGCCTTTTTCCGGCAGTCATCATTACATTTCAGATCATTTTTTTTCCGGTAAAAATGGGTATATCCCGGTTGAAAACAGTGTATCTTATAAAATTAATTGGCCATATACACAAGAAAAATTTTAAAAATTCATACCATTGGGCGATGCCCCGCCCCTGGTGGTGTCCTGTGCCCGGCCCAAGATCCTGCGCGCACCGACACAGCCTGTCCGGGGCGGGTATTTAGAAAAAAACCATCCGGAGTGGTTACAGCTGTGGTATAAATCTGATTTTTGTCTGCCACGCATAGGGAAAGAGAATCAGGGCTGTTCATAAACTTTGCTGCGCATGCCTTTGGTGTCCGGTCACGCGCTGTCATCGGCAATAATCACTTTGATGCCCAGCTCCTGGATCATTTTATTAAAATCCGGTTTAATGCCTGCATCAGTGACCAGAATATTGATTTTTTTGATGGGGGCGGTAACAAAATTGGAGACAACGCCCATTTTGCTGTGATCCGCCACCACCACCACAGGTCCCTGGGTTCTTTCAATCATCAGGCGTGTTACTTCGGCTTCCTGCTGGACCGGGGTGGTAAGACCGAACTTGATGCTCAATCCATCCACACCAATGATGGC
>JAABSB010000180.1 GCA_011390615.1 Desulfotignum sp.
CATATTATCCCATGTATATTGGAGATGATATTACAGACGAGGATGCATTTGAAAGCCTGAAAACTATCGGCACCAGTATTGTTGTCAAGGGTAGTTTTCACCCGACATCAGCGGATTATGTCCTTGAAAACACCCGGGAAACAGCGGCATTTTTAAAAAACCTGTTTGAGAAAAAGGAAAGATGATATGACTGCCTGGAATTTAACCTATGAGACCTACAAACCACAGGACCAGGGACTTCGTGAAGCCCTTTGCACACTGGGCAACGGTTATTTCGCCACCCGGGGGGCGAGTGCCCAGGTGTCTGCCGGTGACACCCATTATCCCGGCACCTATCTGGCCGGGGGATACAACCGGCTTACAACCGTCATTGCCGGTAAGGAAATCGAAAATGAAGACCTTGTCAATATGCCCAACTGGCTGTGCCTCAAATTTCGTTTCACTGATGGACAATGGTTCTCCCCTGAAACCACAGCCATCCGATCCTATTGCCAAGAGCTTGACATGGAAAAAGGCATCCTGACCCATATTGTTGTTTTTGAGGACAAACAGGAACGCCGCATCAGGATGGAAGAGCAGCGCATTATCCATATGGGAGACCGCCACAAGGCTGCCATGCGGGTATCATTGACCAGTGAAAACCACACCGGATCACTTGAGGTGGAATCCGCCATTGACGGTACGGTCCAGAACCAGGGTGTAAAGCGGTACCGTGATCTGAACAGCCGACACCTGGAAATCCTGGAAAGTGAATTAACAAAGGACAAACCGGTATTCTTGAAAGTACAGACCGTCCAGTCTGAACTGCGGGTAGCCATGGCAGCCAGAACCCGGATATTGAAAAAAAACAAACCCCTGGATCTGGAGCCACAACTGATAAACGATAATGGCTATGTCGGCAAGCGCTATACCGTGAATATCAGCAAAAAAGAAACCATTGTGGTGGAAAAAACCGTTCTGGTGCACACTTCCCGTGATATTGCCATCTCTGAGTGCGGACTGGCTGCCAGGGCAAGGATCGGACGCGCCCGCAGCTTTGACGACATGCTGATAAACCATACACTGGCCTGGAAGCAATTATGGCGGCGGTCTGACATTAAAATGACCGACCGCAGAAAAAAACGTCCTGATCTTCACCCGGAGATGGTTGTCAGGCTGTATACCTTCCATCTGCTTCAGACCGTATCCAAAAAGAGTATTGATCTGGATGTCGGGGTGCCGGCCAGAGGATGGCACGGAGAGGCCTACCGGGGGCATATTTTCTGGGATGAACTTTATATTTACCCGTTTATCACCCTGCAGTATCCGGAAATCACCCGTTCTCTTCTGCTGTACCGTTACCGCAGGCTGGATACGGCCCGGGCCGCTGCAAAAAATACGGGATTCAAAGGCGCCATGTACCCATGGCAGAGCGGCAGCAGCGGCAGAGAAGAAACCCAGACAGTGCATTTGAACCCCAAATCTGGACGATGGCTTCCGGATAATTCCCATTTCCAGAGACATGTGAATGCCGCCATTGCATTCAATATCTGGAAATATTTCGAATCCACCGGAGATGTCCAGTTCATGTGTGAATATGGCGCAGAGATTCTGCTTGAAATTGCCCGGTTCTGGGCAAGCATTGCCACGTTTAACAAAGATCTTGACCGGTTCGAAATCCTCAAGGTGATGGGGCCTGATGAATACCATGATGCGTACCCTGATGCAGATGAACCCGGGCTGGACAACAATGCCTATACCAATGTCATGGCAACATGGGTGTTGACCCAGGCCCTGAATGCCCTGGACATTCTGCCGAAAGACCGGGTTGATGAGCTGTGTGAGACCCTGGGAATCACGGAATCTGAAACAGATCTGTGGTGGGATATCAGCCGGAAAATGCGGATCATTTTTCACGATGACAACATCATAAGCCAGTTTGAACATTATGACCGGCTCAAGGAGCTTGACTGGGAAAAATACCGGGAAAAATACCCAAATATCCAGCGCATGGACCGCATACTGGAAGCAGAAGGAGACAGCCCCAACAATTATAAAATAACCAAGCAGGCCGATGTACTCATGCTGTTTTACCTGTTTTCCGCACCTGAACTCAGAACACTTTTCAAACAACTGGGCTATCCTTTTGAATACGAGACGATTCCAAAAAACATAGAGTATTATGTCCAGCGCACCTCCTATGGCTCTTCTTTGAGCTGGGTGGTTCATTCCTGGGTGCTGGCCCGTTCCGACAGGAAACGCTCCTGGAAATTTTTTCTAAAAGCCCTGCAAAGCGATATTGATGATATCCAGGGAGGTACCACCCAGGAAGGGATTCATCTGGGGGCAATGGCCGGTTCCGTAAATATTCTCCAGGAAGCCTATATGGGCATAAAAACCCGGGACAATATGCTGTGGATCAATCCGGAGCTGCCTGAAGTACTTGAGAAAATCGAAATGCAGGTGCGGCACAGGGGCAGCACCCTGGCATTGGAAGCCACCCAGGACATGTGCAGGATCACCCTTCTGTGCAGCCCTAAAAATACCTTTCAATTCGGATTCAAAGACAATCTGTATGAACTGACCGTCGGGGCTGCAAGAAAATTTCACATATAAAACCCTTTCATACAATATTAGGATGGACAGTATATGCCTGTTCAAAACAGTGATGTGTCAGCACAGCTCAACCGCATGGCTGATATGCTGGAAATTGAAGATGCCAATCCCTTCAGGGTCAGGGCATACCGCAATGCCGCCAGAACCGTCAAGGGGCTGGCCCGGCCAGTGGCTGATCTGATCAAACACAAAGAGGATCTCACAGCATTCCCGGGCATCGGAAAAGACTTGGCGGACAAGATCAAAGAGATCATTTCAACCGGCACCTTTTCACAACTGGAAGAACTGAAAACCGATCTTCCCACGGAACTTCCCGGTTTGATGAATATTGAACACATTGGTCCCAAACGGGCCAAGCTGCTGTATCAAAAAGCAGGTATTTCATCCCCTGAAGATCTGAAAAAAGCGGCACGTGCAAAAAAAATCCGGAACATCAAAGGGTTTGGAGAAAAAATTGAGCAGTCGATTCTGTCCAGTCTGGAACAGATGGCGGATCAAAACCAGCGCATATTATTGTCAGAGGCTGAAGAACGGGCCGCTCCCATGACAGAATACCTGGAAAAAGCTTCGGACACAGACCGGATCACACTGGCCGGCAGCTTTCGGCGCAGGAAGGAAACAGTGGGAGATCTGGATATTCTGGTGTGTTCAAAAAACCCGCAGCAAACAATTGACCATTTCACCGGTTACAAGGACATAAATCAAATCATCTCCAGGGGCGGCACCTTGTGCCGGGCAGTGCTGGATTCTGGACTGCATGTGGATCTCCGGGTGCTGCCCCCAGATGGCTACAATGCGGGGCTGCACCATTTCACCGGGTCAAAGGCCCATAACATCGCCCTTCGGAAACGGGGGACAAAAATGAATCTTAAAATAAATGAATACGGCATATTCAAAGGAAAAAAACAGATCCAGGTAACACAGGAAAAACAGATCTATGAAATCCTGGAACTGGATTATGTAGTCCCTGAACTCAGGGAAAACAAGGGAGAAATCCAGGCAGCTGAGCAGAACCGGCTGCCCTGTCTGGTCCAGTTGCAGGACATACGCGGAGATCTGCATGTCCATACCAGTGAAACCGATGGCCTGGCCGGTCTTGAAAAAATGGTGGAACATGCGCAGCAGTTAGGATACACCTATCTTGCCATCACCGACCATTCCCGGCAGGTGCGCATTGTCAACGGCATGGATATCCGCCG
>JAABSB010000181.1 GCA_011390615.1 Desulfotignum sp.
AGCAGATCTTTTCCCACATTCACGCCCTTGTATCCCACCAGAATTTTCATCTATACCTCCCCATGGTTGCTCGTTTTTTTGAACCTGTTTCCATTATAAGATAATAATGCCATCCAATTATGGGGTTTTACCCCGGGAAAATCAAGCTGGAAAGAAAAATGCCCGCCTGTCCTGATGTTATCCCCTGGATAAAAAAAAGGGCCCTGAAAATTTTCCAAGGCCCTTGATTTTATTATGGAGGCGGCTTCCGGATTCGAACCGGAGAATAACGGCTTTGCAGGCCGTTGCCTTACCCCTTGGCCAAGCCGCCGTGTCTGGAGCGGGAAACGGGATTTGAACCCGCGACTTCGACCTTGGCAAGGTCGCACTCTACCACTGAGTTATTCCCGCTGAAGCAAACAAAAGAAATTTATATAAGGTTCTCGCTTTTTTGTCAACATCAAATTGGGCAAAATTTGCTGTTTCTGCTTTATGCGTTCTTTTTATTCCAGTCCGCCAGAAAGGATGCAATGCCCTTGTCGGTCATGTGGTGGGCTGCCAGTTTTTTCAAAACCCCGTAGGGGATGGTGGCAATATCAGCGCCCAGAAGGGCGGAATCAAGCACATGCAGAGAACTTCTCACGCTGGCCACGATAATTTCCGTGTCAAAATCATAATTGGCAAAAATCTGGGCAATCTCATCCACCAGCTTCATGCCGTCTTCAGCCAAATCATCCAGGCGGCCCACAAAAGGAGACACGTATGTGGCACCGGCTTTGGCAGCCATCAGGGCCTGGAGTGCTGAAAAAACCAGGGTGACATTGGTTTTGATACCTTCTGCACTCAGGGTTTTCACCGCCTTGAGGCCGTCCACGGTCATGGGAATTTTCACCACAATATTATCGGCAATCTTTGCCAGGTCCCGGGCTTCGGACACCATGCCCGCATATTCCAGGCTGATCACCTCGGCGCTCACAGGGCCAGTCACTTCCGTGCAGATCCGGGCAATGATATCCTTGAATTCACCGTCCTCTTTTGCGATCAGCGACGGGTTGGTGGTGACACCGTCAACCATGCCCATGCTGTTGGCATCCTTGATCTGGTCAATATTGGCTGTGTCAATAAAAAACTTCACGTCATTCCTCCTCATCCAGGGGGATTACCACCTGGTTTTTCTGTTTTTCAATTTTTTTACACAATTTTCTGGTCGTCATTTTCAATACCGGATGAATTGCTGCAGCTCCTATATCACACATGGGCTGTAAAACAAAACTTCTTTCATGCATCCTGGGATGGGGTATTTCAAGGGTATCTGTTTTCATGACCATGTCTGCAAAATAGATGATATCCAGATCGATTTTCCTGGGGCCGAACCGGAAGGACTTTCCCTGCTTGTCCATACTGGTTTCAATCTGTTTTAAAACAGCAAGCAGAACCAGGGGGTCCTCCGTGTCAATCAAAATTTTCACAGCTGCGTTTACAAACCAGTCCTGGTCGACAAAATTCTGGGGCTGGGTTTTGTAAAACCTGGAAACAGCTGCCACCTGCAGCAACGGGTGGGTATCCAGACAGGCAATGGCCAGGTGCAGGTTGGCAACCTTGTCCCCTTTGTTGGATCCGATGCTCAGAAAGGCAGTGGCCGGCGGTACCATTATTTTTTCTCAACCACAACAGTACTGGAATAGTCAGACCGGATATCGTCATTTCCCACTGCCTGTACCCTGAAGTACCGGGACACAGAGGTATCGGCAAGGGGCATCTCAAAACGCATGCCGGGCATGGATGTCTGCCCCACGGTCTTAAAAACAAAGGGACAGCCTTCACAGTCCTCTGGCTCTGCCATGGATATCTCAAAATACTTCGGGGTAAGCACCGCATTTTTGGAATCCGGTGCATGGGTCCATGTCAGGGTAACATTGGTATCAGAGACAACCGCTTTGAGATTTTCCGGGGCTGTCAGTGCCTGGCCCGGTTTTTCCGGAAGGTCCAGGGGTGTTTTTTTCCCGCATCCTGCAGCCAGGATCAGGCCCAGAAAAATAACGGCACAGGCAAAGGGAATAAAAATATTTCTGGGGCGTGTCATATGCGCAGCTCCTTATGTGCTTTTTCAACCGCGGCCCGCACATTGGCAAAGGCTGTGCCGCCTGCGGAAACCCTTCTGGCAATCATCTGGTCCAGAGAAATAAAATCAAATATATCCGAAGACACCAGGTCACTGAATTTCTGCAGTTCTGCAAGGGGCATATCATCGAGTTCCCTGCCGGTGTCAAGGGCTGCTGCCACCGCTTTTCCTGCCACAGCGTGGGCCTGACGGAACGGCATGCCCCTGTTCACCAGAAAGTCGGCAAAATCCGTGGCATTCAAGAACCCCTGTTTACAGGCAGCCCGCATATTACCGGCATGCACCTGTATGTGGGGAAACATCCTTGTATAAACCTCCAGGCATATGGCCAGGGTATCCACGGTGTCGAACAAAGGTTCCTTGTCTTCCTGCATGTCCTTGTTATAGGCCATGGGCAAAGATTTCATGGTGGTCATGATGGCAACCAGGCTGCCCACCACCCGGCCGGTCTTTCCCCTGACCAGTTCCGCCACATCCGGGTTTTTCTTCTGGGGCATGATACTGGAACCGGTGGTAAAGGCATCGGAGATGCTGATGAAAGAAAATTCAGAAGAGGACCAGAGGATCAGCTCTTCAGACAGCCGGGACAGATGGATCATGCATATGCCGGCATGGGAGATGAATTCCATGACAAAGTCTCTGTCAGACACCGCATCCATGCTGTTTTCACACAGCCGGTCAAACCCCAGAATCTTTCGGGTATATTCCCTGTCCAGCGGATAGGTGGTGCCGGCCAGGGCGGCCGTGCCCAGGGGCATGGCATCCATACGCCTGTACGCATCGGCAAACCGTTCCTTATCCCGCTTGAACATCTCGTAATATGCCATGAGATGATGGGCAAACAAAACAGGCTGGGCCCGCTGCATATGGGTGTATCCCGGCATGATCACATCCAGGTGGGCATGGGCCAGGTGCACCAGCTCCTGCTGAAAACCGGTTATCAGGTTCATGATCTGCCGGGTTTCTTTTTTTAAAAAGATGCGGATATCCAGGGCCACCTGGTCGTTTCTGCTCCTGGCGGTGTGCAGCTTTTTGGCCAGGTCCCCGCACTCTTTTCCCAGGGCATCCTCCACATGCATGTGGATATCTTCCAGTTGATGGGAAAAGGCCAGTTCATTGTTTTCAATCCGGGCTTTGACACGTTCCAGCCCGGCCATGAGCTGGTCTGCCTCATTATCAGAGAGGATCTTCTGTTTTGCCAGCATTTTCAGGTGGGCCACGCTGCCTTCGATATCACTGGCATACAGCCGTTTGTCCACATCAATAGAGGCATTGAATTTTTCCACCAGGGTATCGGTATCTTCTGAAAACCGCCCCCCCCATAATTTATCACTCATATGTTCATTCCAGTGTGGGTTGGCTTTTAGCTGTTAGCTGTTAGCTGTTAGCTTTTAGCTGTTGCGGGTAGCTGTTTGCGGGTAGCTGTTTTTGTGGGTGTCTGGCATTTTTGTCTGGATCATTTATCCCAGGATCAGGGTTTCCAGGATGGCTTTGTGCATGTGGCGCTTGTTTTCCGCCTGGTCCCAGAATGCGGCGCCTGCCGCCTCAAGCACATCTTCAGAAATCTCTTCTCCCCTGTGGGCGGGCAGACAGTGCATCACCAGGACATCCGGCCCTGCATGGGAAAGCAGCTTCTTGTTCACCTGGAACCC
>JAABSB010000182.1:0-293 GCA_011390615.1 Desulfotignum sp.
TGCACGAACAGGGGGTTATACCGGAAAACCAGCTGATGACCTTTCAGAACATGGCATCTTTTCGAAACATGCTGGTCCATCGGTATGAAAAAATCGATGATGAGGTTGTTTTCGGTCTTTTCAAAAAAAGGCTGTCTGATTTTCTGCTCTTTGTTGACCTGGTCAAACAATGGGTCAAATCCCATCCCGATGCTTGATCTCCTCACATTAATTGTGGTCTGACCCCAATTAATTATTCCCAATTAATTCACCCCAATTAATTCACCAATTAATTCACTACTCATATATTGTAT
>JAABSB010000182.1:302-3568 GCA_011390615.1 Desulfotignum sp.
GGCCCTGTCACACGGCACCCCCAGGGGGCTATGTCAATATATGTGACGTTGCATCTACATTAATAGGGGTCAGACCCCTATTTTTTCCTCATCCCTCACCCCTCATATCGCACCCCTAAAAAAGGTAAAAAAGTTAACTTCTGACCCCTACTCATATATTGTGTGGAGCTTGGGGTCGAATGCTTCGCGGATGCCTTCGCCGGTGAAGGTGACGGTCATGAGCGTGATGACCAGGGCGCCCACAACGGATGCGGAGATCCACCAGGCTTCCATGTTCTGCCAGCCCTGGGAGAGCAGCTCCCCCCAGGAGGGGGTGGGGGCGGGCAGGCCGAACCCCAGGTAATCCAGGGAAGTCAGGGCCACAATGCCGCTGGAGATGGCAAAAGGGGCGTAGGTGACGATCACGGAGATGGTGTTGGGGATGATGTGCCGGAAAATGATGCGGAAATGGGATGCCCCCAGGCTTCTCACTGCCAGGACATATTCGCGCTCCTTTTCCTTGTAGGTCATGGTGCGCATGACCCAGGTGATGCTGATCCACCCGAAAAAGGCCATGATCAGCAACAGAATCATGAAACTGGGCACCAGGATAGATGATACTATGATGATGACATACAAAAAAGGGATATTGGACCAGATCTCGATGATGCGCTGGAAAAAAAGATCAAACCGCCCCCCGAAATACCCCATGGCACACCCGATGAAAATACCGATGGTATAGTTGATGAGCAAAAGGAAAAAAGAGAACAACACAGCGGTGCGGAACCCGTAGACCAGCCGTGCCAGGATATCCCTGCCCACATTGTCGGTGCCCAGAAAATGCCGGTCTGCAGGAGACGGGGGAAACGGCGGATACTGGTTCAGGCGCAGGTCATTTTCATAAGGGTTGTAAGGTACCGGCGGCATAATCACAAAATCCCCGCTGTCCTCCCGGGCAAAAATCTGCTGCAGCTCCCGGTAGTCGGTCTCATACCCGTAATCCAGACCAAACCGAGATCCTGGAATCATGTCCCCGTAGGTGGGAAAATACCAGTCTCCCTGGTACCGCACCACCAGGGCCCGGGAATTGATGAAAAGCTCTGCGCAAAAGGAAAAAATTATCAGAGAAAAAATAATGACAAAGGACCAGAATCCCCTGCGGATGGACCGGAACCGCCTGATTTTGCGCAGGGTGACAGGATTCAACCGCAGCCGCCCCATCATGCAAACCGCACCCTGGGATCCACAATGGCCACACACACATCAGACAGAATATTGCCGATCATGAACAGCAGCGAGGAGATCACCAGGATCCCCATGACCACGGGATAGTCCCTGTCCACCACCGATTCATACCCCAGCAGCCCCATGCCGTCGATGTTGAACACCTTTTCAATGAGAAACGATCCCATGAGCAGGATGGAAATATTGTTGCCGAAACTGGTGGCAATGGGAATCATGCTATTGCGCATGGCATGGCGGAACACCGCCTTTTTAAAGGAAAGCCCCTTGGCAATGGCGGTGCGCACATAATCGGCGGACAAATTGTCCATGAGGGTGTTTTTCATGAGCAGGGTCATCACGGTAAAGGATCCGATCACATAGGAGATCAACGGCAGCACCGTGTGCCGGGCAATGTCTGTTACCTTTCCCCAGAGCCCCATCTCCTCAAACCGGTCCGAAACAAGCCCGCCCAGGGGGAACAGATCATAATGGGAGGCAAACAGCACCAGCATCAGCACCCCGGCCACCCATCCGGGAATGGCATACCCGGTGAAGATGACAACAGAAGATATATTGTCAAATCCAGACTTGTGCCGCACCGCCTTTGCCACGCCTAAGGGAATACACACCCCGTAGATGAGAATCAGGCTCAGCACCCCGAAATACAGGGAAATGGGAATTCTGCTTCTGATCATCTCCCACACCGGGTCATGGTACCGTGTGGACCGGCCCAGATCCCCCTGGAGCACCTTGCCCAGCCAGGCCAGATAACTCTGTAGCAGCGGCTTGTCAAACCCGTAATAGGCTTTGAGCTTGTCCATCTGTTCCTGGGACAATGGCTGGCCGGAATCGGTCCCGGCCCGGGAAGGCGATCCACTGCCCCCCTGCCCGCCCATCTGCATGGCCCGGGTTTCGGCAATGATGCGCTCGATGGGGCCGCCCGGCACAAACCTGGTGATGGTGAACACCATGATGGTGATGCCCAGAAAGGTGGGGATCACCAGGAGCAGCCGCCGGATAAAGTATGCGGTCATGACAGCAGCACCGGCAGCCGGTTATGCGGTTTCAAGGGTGTGATACACGGTTTCCAGGGCCTGGTCCAGAAACTGGGGGTTTGATCCCCCGGCCTGGGCCATGTCCGGCCGGCCCCCGCCGCCGCCGCCCACCACTTTGGCCGCCTGTTTCACAATATCCCCGGCCCTGTACTGCCCCACAAGATCGTCGGACACCATGGCAATGAGCAGGGCCTTGCCGTTGGATTCCGCCCCCAGCAGCAGGACCCCGGACCCCAGTTTTGCCTTGAACTTGTCTGCCAGGTCCCGCAGCTGGGAGGGATTTTCAATCTCCACCCGCCGGGCCAGGACCCGGGTGCCGTTAACCTGCCTGATGGCGGTTTCAATATCTTCCACAGATTTGGAGGCGATTTTGGCTTTCACGGAAAGCAACTCCTTTTCCAGGTTTTTTTTCTCCTGGACCAGGGCTTCCAGCCGCTGCAGCACATCGGATTTCCCGGTTTTCAAAAGCGCTGCCGCCGCTTCCAGGGCGTTCTGGTCCTCATGCACCAGGTCCAGGGCCGCCTGTCCGGTGGCAGCTTCCATTCTCCGCACCCCCGAGGCGATGCCCCCTTCGGAAATGATCTTGAACAACCCGATATCCCCGGACCGCTGTGTGTGGGTGCCGCCGCACAATTCCCTGGAAAAATCTCCCTGGTCCACCACCCGGACCTCATCCCCGTATTTTTCTTCAAACAGGGCAATGGCACCCTGTTTCACCGCCTCATCCATGGCCATCTGCCGGGTGGACACGGCATGGTTCTCCCGGATGCGCTGGTTCACAAAATTTTCAATTTCCGTACGTTCCTGGCTGGTGACAGCGGAAAAATGGGTAAAATCAAACCGCAGCCGGTTATGGGTCACAAGGGACCCGGCCTGTTTCACATGGTCCCCTAAAACCTGTCGCAGGGCAGCATGCAGAATATGGGTGGCGGTGTGGTTCACCGCGGTCTTCCGGCGCTGGTCCGCATCCACCTGCAGGGTGAACCGGTCCCCTTTGGCACACTGTCC
>JAABSB010000183.1 GCA_011390615.1 Desulfotignum sp.
TGCCATATCCAGAATCCTGTGGCAGCGCTGGCCTGTGAGGGCGGATATAGTCATGGCCGGGGCATAGGACAGGAACTTGGACTTGTACCGCAAATCAGACAGATATGCTTTTTCACTTTTGTCCTGCTTGTCCACCAGGTCCCATTTGTTAAGCAGAAAAATGGCACCGCACCCCCTTTTTTCCGCATATCCGGCAATGGTGATGTCCTGGTCCGTGATGCCCTCTGCCGCATCGATAACGATCAGGGCCACATGGCAGTCATCCAGGCTTTTCAGGGATTTGAGGATGGAAAATTTTTCCAGTTTCTGTGTGACCTTCCCCTTGCGCCGGATGCCGGCTGTGTCAACCAGCACAAACTGCTGCCCTTTGCGGGTAACACTGAGTTCAATAGCATCCCTGGTGGTGCCGGCTGTTTCATTGACCACCACCCGGTGTTCACCGAACAACTGGTTGGCCAGGCAGGATTTGCCCACATTGGGCCGGCCCACAATGGCGATGCGGATGGGTTCGTCTGCATCCGGTTCAGCTTCCACGACATCGGGAAAATCCGCCACCAGGTCATCCAGAAAATCATCCATGCCGATGCCGTGCTCTGCTGACACCGCATAAAAATCATCAATCCCAAGGGCGTAAAATTCCCCCAGATCATCCTGCTGGCGCAGATTTTCAATCTTGTTCACCACAAAGAAAACAGGCTTGCCGGTTTTGCGCAGAAAATCCGCCAGATCCCAGTCATAGGGAGAAAGCCCGGACCGGCCGTCCAGAACAAAGACCAGGACATCTGCCTGTGCCACGGCCATGGCCAGCTGGTCCCTTATCTGGACGGCAAAACTGTCATCATCTCCCTGCAGAAACCCGCCGGTATCGATCACGGTGAACGGTTTGTCGTCCCAAAGGGCATCCCCGTAGTGCCGGTCCCGGGTCACCCCGGGCATGTCATCCACCAGGGCCTGCCTGGACCGGATCATTCTGTTAAACAATGTTGATTTGCCCACATTGGGACGGCCCACCAGGGCCACAACCGGTTTCATATGTCTCTCCTTATGCAGCATGCCAGGGTAATTCAGGCAGTATATACCATGTGATGGTTTTATTAAACAGGTATGACCGTGCCGCTGCTGTCTATTTTGTCCAGGAAAACAGCACAGAACCGATGGCCAGAAACACCACACTCATGATGGCCAGCGTCGCCACCTCATGGGAGACCTGGGAAAGGGCTGCCCCGTCATTAATCACCTTGCGGGCGGCGGTCAGAAAATGGGTCAACGGCAGAAATCCGGCTGCCTGTTTGATCCAGTCTGCCGCCCCTTCAATGGAAAACCAGACCTCTGACAAAAACATCATGGGCCAGCAGATAAAATTGATAATCCCGTTGGTCAACTCCTCATTGGTCCCCCGGCAGGCCAGAATCAGGCCGAATGAAACCAGGCACACCGTGCCGGCCAGAAACACGATGGCAGCATCCAAAAACCTGCCCTGCATCTGAAAGGAAAACACAACATCACACCCTGCCCACACCACAAAAGAGGCGATCATGGACACCAGCACCCGGGAGACCAGCTGGGCGGACAGGTATTCAAAGGCAGTGACCGGCGTGGCCTTGAGCCGTTTGAGCACCCCGTTGCGGCGGTACCGGACAATCACATACCCCACCCCGAAAAAAGCGGAAAACATGATGTTCATGCCCAGAATACCCGGAAACAGCCAGTCAATATACCGCACCTGGATGCCGGGAACCGCCTGCTTATGGAGCCTGTTTTCAAAAAAATCCGCCGGCACCATGGCTTCTTTCACCAGTTTTTCCATCAATACCCCCTTTGGGGAGGCATCAGATACCCAGTAATGCAGCACAGGGAGGCCTGGTGCAGCAGGATCTTGTGTTTTTTCAGGATCATCGGACTGCAGCACCATATCAATCTTGTGGTGCCGCAGTTTTTCCAGGGCCAGATCTTTGGTGTCAAAAAACACCATCTGAATGGCTGGATCGGTTTTCAACCCTGAGGGAATGTGGATGTCAGCAATGGCAGGATCCGGTTTTCCGTCTGTTAATATGCCCAGCTTGAACTGCTTTTTTGCATCCGATCCAAATGCAAGGCTGAACGCTGCCACCAGCAGAAAAGGAAACAGAATATTCCAGCCGAACCCTGCCCGGTCCCGTATGAATTCATAATTGCGGGCCATGAAAAGGGCCCACATCCGCTTGAGAACCATGGTGTTACTCCCGCAACCGTTTTCCGGTGAGTGAGAGGAATACCGATTCCAGGTTCCGGAATTCCGGTGCCATGGCGCCGCAATGGTCTTCAACCAGCTGCCCGGGGGTGCCTTTTTCAATGATCCTGCCGTTATCCATGATGGCAATGATATCGCACAATGCCCAGGCTTCTTCCATATAATGGGTGGTCAGCACCGTGGTTTTTCCCTTGTCCCGTATGTCTTTGATGATCTGCCACACATGCTGCCGGGCCTGGGGATCCAGGCCTGTGGTGGGTTCATCCAGAAACAGAAGATCCGGGTCATTGAGCAGGGCCAGGCCCAGCAGCAGCCGCTGCCGCTGGCCCCCGGAAATTTTGTTGTTTCTCTGCTTTTTGATCTTCTCCAGCATGCACAGCCTGATCACCGCTTCCACGGGCAGGTGGCGGCTGTAAAAGGCGGCAAAGGTTTTCAGGGTTTCCTCCACCGTCAGAAATGCCATCAGTTCCGTCTGCTGGAACTGGATACCCACTTCCTGCTTGAATGACCTGTCCCGTTCTCTTCCCTTGAAAAGAATCCTGCCGGCATCCGGCTCCAGGATGTTTTCCATCATCTCCACTGCAGTGGTTTTCCCGGCACCATTGGGACCCAGCAGGCCGAAACAGGTGCCTGCTTCAATGGACAGGCTGATGCCGGCCACAGCCGGCTTGCCGTTATAGGATTTTTCCAAATTTTCAACTGCAAGGATCACGTTGTTGGACATAAAACAGGATCAGACGTATATATTGACTTTAAGGCGCTGTTTTTTCTGCTGCAGCTCCCTTTCAAGATCGGTTTTCTGCTGCTGAAACTCCCTTTCCAGGTTCCGGGATGCATTGGCGTAATTTTCCTCTATCCGTCTTTCTTTTTTGTCATAGGTTTTCTGCAAAGACTTTTTTTCCCGGGTGACCTTCGCAGCATCACCCCCGGCTGCCCGGTCTGTATCAGATACATTGCCGGCTTCAGCGGTTTGGGCAGGTTTCTGTGCAGCAGCCGCAGGCCCCTGATATCCGGTAAAGACCTGTGCACTGGATGTAATGGCCACCATTTGCTTTATCCTTAGACATTCGCCTGTGTTGCAATTTTGAAAACCATACTGCCGGACACCGGAAATGTCAACAAAAAAGGCCCCCAGCAAAAGCTGAAGGCCTTGATTATCTAAGTGGCGTCCCCAAGGGGATTCGAACCCCTGTCGCCGGCGTGAAAGGCCGGTGTCCTGGACCGGGCTAGACGATGGGGACGCATGGTATTTTCTGGCGCTGGCTGCTTTGGCTGGTGGGCCGTGCTGGGCTCGAACCAGCGACTCTCTGCTTAAAAGGCAGA
>JAABSB010000184.1 GCA_011390615.1 Desulfotignum sp.
CCACCGCAATGGTGAGACCGGCTGTGATAACAGATGCCATACCGATAAAACTGATACTGCTCATATCATACTCTCCTTTACTGGTTGTCGTCTTTTTGTGGATCTGACTGTTCCTGGATCTGGGTGGCGGATGCAATATACACCATGGCCAGAACGGCAAAAATATAGGCCTGAATCAGTCCGGTCAAAAGTCCCAGCAACTGCAGGATCACCGGAAAAACAAAGGGAATGATGGCCAAAAGAATTGCCACAATCTTTGAACCGCTCATGATATTTCCAAAAAGCCTTACCGCCAGGGCCAGGGTCCGGGACAATTCCCCCATGATATTGAAGGGCAGCATGAATACAGTGGGCTGAATATACTGTTTGAGATACCTGCCCAGACCCTTTTTAGCAATGCCGAACAGCGGCACGGAAATAAACACACAGATTGCCAGGGCTGCTGTGGTGGAAAGCGAGGCTGTGGGCGATTCATATCCCGGCACCACGGTGAGCAGGTTGCAAGCGGCAATAAAAACAAACAGCGTGCCGATAAAAGGCGTATATCTTTTTGCTTTCTGCCGGCTGATTTCACTGATCTGGTCCTGGATACCGGTAACCAGAATTTCCAGTATGTTCTGCCAGGCACTGATTTTTTGCTCTGTGGATAGACGTCTTGTGACAAGCCAGGATCCGATTACCAGCAAAGCCATTACGGCCCAGGTAAACACAATGGTCAGGTTGAGTGTGATAAAATGGTATTGAAAAAACACCACCTGGTCCGGGCTGATCTGCTTGATATCCATAAAATTCATATAGATGATCCTTTTGCCCGAAACACAGCCGAAGGCTGCATTTTTACAATAAAAATCTTGCGCATGATCAATATCCCGGCAAGACAGGCAGTCATGCCAAGCCATTCACCATTTCCCACAAAATAAACCCCTGCCAGAGTAACAAAAGATCTAAAAAGAAAACTTGCGACAAAAACAAGGCCGTAACGCCTTGCGCCGGCAAACCGCTTCAGGGTAAGCCACAGACCGCCAAAGTGAAAATACCCGATCCCCAGGCCGACGGCCAGACAAAATACAATTTTTTGCAGATCATACCATGTCATTTGCATCTTAATCCTTTTTTCTGCTTTCTCTTTTGATCCAGTACCAGGCGTTCCAGCATCCCACCACCACGCCGGTCAACAGCAGTGTCAATGTCCAGGAAGGCCTGCCTGGCCAGGTTTTGTCCAGCCAGAGGCCCACAAATGTGCCGATCAGGGTGGGAATAGCCACAGACCAGCCCACCAGCCCGAACATGCCCAGGCCGAACCAGACAGGGTGATCCGCATTGCGGGCAGCCAGTTTGCGTGCCTGCTTTGTTTCAATGGTTTTTGAAAATTTTTCGTCTTCGGAAGTATCAGGCATTGTCCTGGAACTCCAGAAAACGGCGAATAAATCCGGCTTCGATGCGGGTGGCTGATGAACGCATGTTTTTTTCCTTTTGTTTTTGTTCCAAAAAGTCTTTTTCCACGGTGTTTTTCAAGGATGCCAGATCCTTATCTTTCACTGCTCTGCGCGTGGAGATGAAAACCGTATCCATTTTTTTAACCAGCACACCTTCCATAACCGCCATGTGCTGCTCTTGGCCATCTTCATCATGGAAACTTACGATACCCGATGCCAGTGCGGTCACAAAGTCCACATGCCGGGGAAACAGACCAAAAGACCCGTTCACCCCTTCAGCAGTGATCTTTTGCACCCGGGTGTCCAAAAAAACATGGGTGGGAAGCATCACCTTGAGTTTCATGATGGTTTGGCCTCATCGATGCTGCCGATCATATACAGGGCTTGTTCAGACCGGTCTGAAAATTTGTCATCCAGAATCTGCCGGCATCCTTCCAGGGCATCTGCAATACTGACGGACCGGCCTTCATAACCGGTGAACTGTTCGGTCACAAAAAACGGCTGGGTCAGAAACCGTTCCAGGCGCCTGGCCCGGTGAACGGTCTGACGGTCTTCTCTGGACAGCTCTTCAATGCCCAGCATGGAAATAATATCTTTGAGGTTTTCATATTCAGCCAGGGTTTTTCGAATTTCACCGGCAATGCGGTAGTGTTCTTCCCCCACAATATCAGGGGTCAGCATGCTGGAGTTGGACTGAAGCGGATCAACCGCCGGATAAAGGCCTTCCCCCGCTTTTTTCCGGGACAGGACAATGCTGGAGGACAAATGCCCGAAGGTATGGACCGCGGCAGGGTCCGTAAAATCATCCGCAGGCACATATACCGCCTGCACCGAGGTGATGGACCCGGTGGTGGAGTTGGTGATCCTTTCCTCAAGCTGAGCAAGCTCGGTACCCAGGGTGGGCTGGTAACCCAGGCGTGACGGCAGTCGCCCCAGCAGTCCGGAAACCTCCATGCCTGCCTGGATAAAACGGAAAATATTGTCTATAAGCAGAAAAACATCCTGGTTGAGATCATCCCTGAAATATTCCGCCATGGTCAGTGCGGAATGGCCCACACGAAACCGTGCCCCCGGGGGTTCATTCATCTGTCCGAACACCATGATGGTCTTGTCCAGTACGCCCGCTTCCTGCATCTCATGGTACAACTCCTCTCCTTCCCGGCACCGTTCCCCGATCCCGCAGAACAGGCTTACGCCCTCATGAATGCCCACCATATTGTGGATCATCTCCATGATCAGGACGGTTTTTCCAACACCGGCACCGCCGAACAGTCCGCTTTTGCCGCCCTGTTCCAAAGGGGAGAGGATATCGATCACCTTGATGCCGGTTTCAAAAATCCGGGTGGATACTCTCTGTTTGTCCATGGACGGCGGAGAGCCATGAATGGTCCGAAAGGCTGCATCCTGAACCGGGTCCTTCTTGTCAATGGGGTCTCCAAACACATTCAGGGCCCGCCCCAGCAGTGATTTTGCCACCGGCACCTCAAGGTGGCGCCCGGTATCCCGGATATCTGATCCCAAAGCAAGTCCCTGGGTACTGGTCAGGGCAATACCGCGGATGGTTTGATCATCAAGGTGCAGAATCACTTCAATCTGTATGGTGTCATCTTTGCCGCAGATCAGCATATTGTGCAGTTGTGGAATATCATCTGAAAATCGGGCATCCACCACATTTCCCCGGATTGAGATGACCATTCCTGTATTCGGATCTGATGTTGTATCGGAAGACATCGTTTTCCAGTATTTTCTCCTGTCAATCAATCAAATAATAATACCATAATCAAAAAATCTGCTGCCATTTAGGGCAGATCGGTGCTTTCGTCTATGGAGCACTGGTTGTCCGGGCAGAACAACCGCAGCCAGACACCTTTGGTCTCTTTGGTGGTTACGCCGCCCACCGGCAGGGTGATCTGGTCTTTTTCCACTGAACAGGCCCCTTCCGGACAGTCCACTTCAACCCATATACCTTCTTTTCCTGTCACTGCCTTACGCTTTTCTTGGGGCAGTTCTGATATTTCATGTTCCGGAAGCATGCGGGCATTTTCAATAAATACTGTAAACCGGGTGTTGGATGTATCTTTTCTCATGGTGTTTCTCCTTATATATATACTG
>JAABSB010000185.1 GCA_011390615.1 Desulfotignum sp.
TCCTGGTCTTGGGCACCGCTGCGGATCAGTGCATCCAGGGCCCCGTCCACCAGCTTTGCCGTAATAAAATCATTGAACCGGGACACAATAATGCCGAATTTTCTGCCCTGGGCGGTCAGTTTTGCATCGATAATCTGTGGCATGAAATTTTTTCCTTCATCCTATAAGGTTAGCAGTGTTTGTCCATGTGGAGCAGGTGGCCCATTTTGGCCTGTTTGCATTTCAGGTATCCCTGGTTGTGGCAGTTGGGGGTCACTTCAATGGGAATCTGTTCTTCCACAGAAAGACCATACCCTTCCAGGCCCACCATTTTTTTGGGGTTGTTGGTCAAAAGCCGCATCTTTTTCACCCCCAGGTCCACCAGCATCTGGGCACCGACCCCATAGTCGCGCATATCTGCGGCAAACCCGAGTTTTTCATTGGCCTCCACAGTATCCAGTCCCTGGCGCTGGTATTCATAGGCCTTGAGTTTGTTCACCAGGCCGATACCCCGGCCTTCCTGGCGCAGATACAAAAGTACGCCGCTGCCCTCCTCTTCCATCATGGCCATGGCCCGGTGCAGCTGATCCTGGCAGTCGCACCGCTGGGATGAAAAAATATCCCCGGTCATGCATTCAGAATGCACCCGCACCAGAATGGCTTTATCCGGATCGATTTCCCCTTTGACCAGAGCGATGTGGGTGAGGCTGTCCAGGTCATTTTCATAGGCAATGATCTTGAATTCCCCGCCCACTTTTGTGGGAATCACGGTCTGGGCTGCCTTTTTCACAAAACTTTCCGTCTTCAGGCGGTACTTCACCAGATCCGCCACCGTGCAGATGCCGATGCCGTGTTTTTTGGCAAATTTCTCCAGAGATGGCATCCGGGCCATGGTGCCGTCTTCATCCATGATCTCGCAGATCACGCCGGCAGGCTTGCGCCCGGCCAGCCTGGCAAGATCAACAGACCCTTCGGTCTGGCCCACCCGGACCATCACCCCGCCGTCCCGGGCCCGCAAGGGAAAAATATGCCCTGGCCGGGCAATATCGGCGGGGGTGGTATCATCTGCCACTGCGGTTAAAATGGTGGTGGCCCGGTCCGCTGCCGAGATCCCTGTGGTAACCCCTTTTTTGGCCTCAATGGATACGGTGAACCCGGTTTCAAACTGGGAGGTGTTGTTTTCCACCATCATGGGCAGGTCCAGCCGGTCTGCAATACTGGAATCCAGGGAAAGACAGATCAGCCCCCGGCCGTATTTTGCCATGAAATTTATGGCCTCCGGGGTAACCGCCTCAGCAGCCATGGTGAGGTCCCCTTCATTTTCTCTGTCTTCATCATCCACCAGAATGACCATCTGGCCGTTTTTTATATTTTCAATTGCCTGTTCAATGCGTAAATGCGGCATATCTGATCTCATCCTTTGGTTATAAAAATCCATTCTTTGCAAGCAGCGCCATACTGATATCTGATTTTCCTGTACCGGTATGCATGGCAGGGGTTTGCGTTAAAAATTTTCTCACATATTTTCCCAGCATGTCGGTTTCAATATTCACCCGGTCCCCGATATGCTTGATACCGATGGTGGTGAGCCCGGCGGTGTGGGGAATGATACTCACACAAAAATCTGTGTCTGTACACTGGTTGATGGTCAGGCTGATCCCGTCCACGGCCACGGATCCTTTTTCAATCATCTCCCCGGCCAGGGACCTGTCCACAGCAATGGTCAAAACAACGGCATTGCTGTTTTTTTCCAGTGCAGTGATGGTGCCGGTGCCGTCGATATGGCCGGAGACCAGATGGCCGTCAATGCGCGCGGACAACTGCATGGCCCGCTCGACATTCACCCGCATGCCGGGTGTGGCGGTTTTAAAGGTGGTCCGAAAAACGGTTTCAGGCGCCATGTCCACAAAGAAATCATGTTTTCCCAGACGGACCGCAGTCAGGCATGCCCCGTTCACGGCAATGGAATCCCCTATTTTCGTATGGGAAAGGTCCAGATCACACCGGATATGCAGCGCTTTTCCCTCCCCCTGGGATCTCACCTGCAAGATGGTGCCAAGGCTTTCTATGATACCGGTAAACATCTGGTTTTCTCTTCCCTGGGCAGCCTGCCCTTTATCTATCTTTTAAGATATCCCTGCACCAGGATATCTGCATCACACCGTTCCACTGTTATATGCTGCAGCACAGGGGCATTTGCCAGTTTTTTCACCCCTTTGCCTTCAAATACGGCTTTGCCGTCACTTCCCCCCAGCAGTTTGGGGGCGATAAAATACACCATTTTGTTGACAATGCCTTCTGCCAGGGCATTTGCCGCCACCGTCCCCCCCCCTTCAATGAGCAGGCTGGTGATGGACATCTTTCCCAATGTAACCATGAGCTGCCGCAAATCAAGCAGGTTGTTTTTCAGACCTGTTTCCAGCACCACCACGCCTTTTTGTGCGAGACGTTTCTTTTTCTGGGCCGGGGCATGGGGACCTGTCACCAGGATGGTGGGGGCATCTGAGCTTTGGTTGATCACCTGTGCATTGTCCAGGATGGAAAGACGGGTATCCAGGATCACCCGGGCCGGATCACGGGTCTTTTTCCCCGAAATTCTGCAGGTCAAAGAGGGGTTGTCTGCATGCAGGGTGCCGGACCCCACCAGGATGGCATCCACCTGGTGCCGCAGTTCATGGCCGAAAGCCCGGGATGCGGCACTGGTTATCCATCGCGATTCTCCTGTGGATGTGGCAATACGTCCATCCAGTGTGGCAGCGCATTTGAGGACCACAAACGGGGTTTTTTCATGGCGGACATACCAGAGAAAATCCTCCATCAACCTCTCGGCCTGGTCCTGGAGAAGGCCGGATACGGTCTGGACCCCGTTTTGGGACAAAAATGCCAGGCCCCCGGATGCCGCAGGGTTGGGATCCGGGCATGCCGCCACCACCCGGCGTATACCTGCTGCAAGAATTTTGCGGGTGCAGGGCGGGGTTTTGCCAAAATGGTTGCAGGGCTCCAGGGTCACAAACAGATCAGCCCCCCTGGCACGGTCCCCGGCATCCGCCAGTGCCTCCACCTCTGCATGGGCCATGCCTGCAGCCCTGTGCCAGCCTTTGCCCACCACCCGGCCGTCCTTGACCACCACCGCTCCCACACAGGGGTTGGGGGAGGTAAATCCTTTGCCCTTTGCAGCCAGCTCAAGCGCCAGCTGCATATGGTATTGATCGGTCATCTGCTATCTTCCGGCACCTGGACTGATTCTTCGGCAGGACTTTCTTTTGGCAGCAGGCCCTTGAGTTCCTGGATAAAGTCTGTGACATCTTTGAATTCCCGGTAAACAGAGGCAAACCGGACATAGGCCACATCATCCAGTGCTTTTAACGCCTGTATGATTTTTTCTCCCACCACCTTGGATGACACTTCCCGCTCATTGGTGTTCCGCAGTCTCCGTTCACTGCCGTCCACCATATCCTCGATGAGGTTCATGCTGATGGCCCGCTTTTCACAGGCTTTTTTAATGCCTTTC
>JAABSB010000186.1 GCA_011390615.1 Desulfotignum sp.
TTCTCCCATCTCAATGAGCCTGCCCCCCACATCTGCATTGGACTGCTGTATGGCATTTTTGATTTTCCGGATGGAGATACCATAAGATGCCAGCTTGTTGGGATCCACCTCCACCTGGTATTGTTTGACAAATCCGCCGATGCTTGCCACTTCGGAAACACCGGGAACCGCGGTGAGTTCATAGCGCACAAACCAGTCCTGGAGTGACCGGAGTTCGGCAAGGTCTGTGTTTCCTGTGGTGTCCTGGAGAACATATTCATACACCCACCCCACGCCTGTGGCATCCGGCCCGAGACTTGGGGTCACCCCGGCAGGCAGGCGGCCGGACACAAAATTCAAGTACTCCATAACCCGGGACCTGGCCCAGTAGATATCGGTGCCGTCTTCAAATATCAGGTAGACAAAGGAATACCCGAAAAAGGAATATCCCCTGACTACCTTGGCAAACGGCACGCTGAGCATGGCGGTTGTCAAGGGATAGGTGACCTGGTCCTCCACCACCTGGGGGGCCTGGCCCGGATATTCCGTATAAATAATAACCTGCACGTCGGACAGATCAGGGATGGCATCCAGAGGCGTGTTGACCATGGCCAGGATACCCCCGGCAATGACAAAAAAAGTTGCCAGAACCACCATGAATTTGTTGTTTACAGACCATTCAATTATCTTGTCTATCATCGCAGAATTCCCTGTCTGTTATTCCATGTCCTGGAAAAAATCATCCCCGGATTCTGTGCCATCTTCCATGCCTTTAAAAAAATCGTCTTCATTATCCGGGGATGGTTCCTTTTTTTCTTTTGCAGTGCCGGATTTGGATGTGATCATCTTCTGGATGGCCTCTTTGAGCCGGGATTCAGAATCCAGCAGAAACTGACCGGACACCACCACATTCTCACCTTGTGCCAGTCCGGTCAGTACCTGGACCCTTCCCTCCTCCAGATGGACACCGGTGGTGATTTTCCGGGGGGTGAACCGGCCATTGCCTCTGGCCACAAAAACCAGCTTTTTTTCTCCGGAGTGGATCACCGCCTCGGAAGGAATAATCAGGCCGGCTGCATCCTTGCTGGTATTTATTTTTATATTTGCAAACATGTCCGGCTTCAGGTCACCCGCTGTATTGTCAAAGATGATCCTGATGACCACATCCCGGGTTTTGGGCTGTAAGTAAGGAAAAATATAGGCAATCTTTCCCTTGTACACCTTGTCCGGGTCATAGGACAGGGTCATTTCAACGCTCTGGCCTTCATACACCAGGTTCTGCTCATATTCAAAAATATGGGCTTCCACCCACACCGTGGACAAATCCGCAATGGTGAACAGGCTTTCACCGGTTTTGACATATGCCCCTTCAATCACGTTTTTATGGGTCACCACCCCTTTAAACCGGGACCGGATGGTCAGGGTTTTGCGGACCTGACCGGTCTGTTCCAGAAAAGCGATGTCCTGGTCTGCAATGTCATAGTATGCCAGTCTTTTTTGGGCTGATGCCAGCAAATCCTTGTTCAAAGGGGTTTTGCGTGCCTGAAAATTTTTATAGGCAGACAGATATTCCTCCTGGGATGCCAGCAGGGACGGAGAATACATGGCAAAAAGGGGATCGCCCTTTTCGACAACAAATCCGGTATAGTCGGCATAAAGGGTTTCAACCCACCCTGCGGTTTTGGGACTGACAATACCGGTCCTGGTTTCATCAAAGGTTACATGGCCATAGGTTTTGATGATATGGTTCAAAGGGCCCTGTTCAACAGGTTTGATTTTAAGGCCCATGTTCTGTTCCACCACCGGATTTATTTTAATATCCACCCCGCCCTTTACCTCATCTGCATACACCGGCACAAGGTCCATGCCCATTTTGCTTTTGCCGGGTGCATCATAGATCTCTGTGGGATCCATGGGCGCTTTCCAGTATACGATTTTCCGATCTGTCCTGTCCTCATCTCCGGAGGCCCCATCTTCGGAAACCTCATCTGCATAGACCGGTACAAGGTCCATGCCCATCTTGCTTTTACCCGGTTCATCATAGATCTCAGTGGGGTCCATGGGGGCTTTCCAGTAGATGATTTCCCGCTCTTTTGGGGAACTATCCTGTTTTTGTGCAGACGGGGTATTTTCGCTCTTGAAGGATATGGGCCGGACAGCGGTGAGTAAAAAAAACACAGCAAAGCCAGTGATCAGAGACGTCAAAAGAATAACCAGCAGGGTTGATTTGATGTTCATGATAAAAAGTTTCTCCCTGTATTTTCCATTACGCAACCTTTATACGCTTGCGTTGCCCAGCTATACGCTATCGTTAGCAATCAGCCTGTGTTTTTCTGTTGGGCCGGCTTCTTGTTCAGAAGGGCTTGTGATGTTCTGCGTTTATAATGTTGTACCTACAACTGTTTCAAGTACGGCAAAAGAGATACCCAGGTCTTTTGTCTTTTGCGCAATGGCAAGTTTCACGTTCAGCCAGTCTGTATAGGACCCGATGGCCTGGGAAAAGGCAATGGATCCGGTCTCATATTCCCTGGTGGACACATCCAGGGCAGACTTTGTCAGAGGCAGTATCCTGTTTTTGTACAGGTCCAGTTCCCGCAGATTTTTGTCTGTTTTAAACCAGGCATTGTGCACCATGCGGTCTGTGGCATTTTCTCTGGCTGTCAGGGTGTGCTCAAGGCCTGCCAGTGTCTGCCTTGTCTGCTGCAACCAGGGGCTGTCCACCCCGTACCAGGGGTTGACCGGCTGGTTGTTTTTCATGGATGCCATGGTTTTTTCGGCAAATGGCTGCTGCGGGGCACCTGTGCCGGCGGTATTGACATGGTCGGCTTCAAAATAGGACAATCCCAGGGTATACGATGACTGCTTCATGGATTCAGCCATCTCCACCATGGACTGCAGTTTGCTGATCTGAAACCGGATGGCGGCCAGTTCCTGGCGGTGCTCCCTGGCAGTGGCTGACAATGCTGCGGGCCGGGGGAGGGTTTGCGGCAGGGACGCTGTTTTCACCGGACCCATCCTGGTATCTGCCGGAAGGTTCATCAGTTCAAGCAGCCGGATTTTTAAATTGTCTGCTTCATTTTCCAGCGAAACCTGCGCTTCTTTGAGTTCTTCTATTTTTATGGTGACCTTGATCACATCCTGGTAACTGGTTCTGCCGCTTTTATACAGGGATGCGGCCACATCCAGAAGGCGGTCGAACGCGGCCATGGTCTCATGGATGATCCGGATGGACCGGGTGGTATACGCAAGCTCCCAATAGGCATTTTCAACACCCTGGCGCACCTGTTTGCCGGCAATTTTCATCTGCTCCACCAGCATGTCCACCTGGCTTTGGATGACGCGGCCCTTGAGTGCAACAAGGCCGGGAAACGGATGTCCCGCCCTGATGGAATCCTTTGCTTTCAAAGGCCCGACCCGGTTGTTGAGGGCAGCGGTGAATGCCGCATACTGCTGCAGGCTGTCATCCAAGTGCG
>JAABSB010000187.1 GCA_011390615.1 Desulfotignum sp.
CAGGTTTACCAGCCATGCAGGGTAATAGGCACCTGCCACACCCTGTATGCTGTCAAAGGGACAGGTGAATATCAACCTGCCAAGGCCCCGCTCCAGGGCCAGGTGGGCGGCCATGGAAGACCCCAGGCTTCGGCCCCAGGCTGCAGATTCTGCCGGGTCAAGGCCAAACCTGTCTGCCATGTAATCATATATTGCCAAAGCATCTGATTTGAGACGTGTTTCAGCGGGGGCCCCCTGGCTCAGCCCATATCCCCTGTAGTTAATCAAAACCACATTGGCAGACAATTTTGCAGCATAGGCTTCCAGGTTTTCGGACACCTCTTCTGCATTGCCCCCGAAATAAAATATGGTGGGCAGGCCTGCCAGGTCTTTTTGTAAAAACCAGCCGTGGAGAACCACATTTTTTTCCACCGGGATCTGCAGTTCCTGGACATCCGGCATATTGGCTGTAATATATGCCAAACGGTCGGGTGTGACAGGCGCAGGAAAATACAGCAGTTTGCGTGAAAAAAAATAGAGCCCTGCCAGAAAAACCATGGCCCCTGCCACCAGAATAAATACTATTCTCATTGCCGCCTCCTTGTCCCGCCATATTGTTCCAGGATCTAAAATACCCCAGGCAGCGCCGGAAGAAAAGCAAAACCTGAACAGCCCGGGCAATCGCATGGAGAAGCAGGTGCCCGGTCCTGTGGCCCTGCCTGACCGGCTTGATTTCCTGCATCTTTTTTAGTAGAAGGTGAATGAAGAAAAATCCACAGGGCCGGACACCGGCAGCACAATGCTTAGAAACAGGCCGGCTTTACAAAAAGGAGAGAAAAGGTGAGTTTCATATACCTGGTCATTATTGCAGCCGTCGGCGGCATTGCCGTGGCTGTTCAGGGACAGCTGATGGGCAGCATTGACAAGCAGGTGGGGACCCTGGAAAGCGTCTTTGTCACCTATGGCGGCGGGGGATTTCTCATCGGCATCATCATGATCCTGTTACGGGGGGCAAACCTGTCAGGCCTGTCCCAGATCCCCTGGTACACCCTTCTGGCCGGACCCATGGGCCTGGTGCTCATCGCTGCCATCGGCTACAGCGTCCCCCGCCTAGGCCTGGTGCCGGCATTCACCATCCTGGTGGCAGCCCAGTTCATGGCAGCGGCCCTGATTGACCAGTTCGGCCTGTTCGGGGCCGAGATCAGACAAATCAGCCTTTCCCGGGTCTCCGGCATGCTGGTGATGCTTCTGGGCATCTGGCTGGCCATGCGGTGAAGATTGCATCACATGTCTCTTTTTTTACAGGTTACACCGACCATTTCAGAATGGTCTGAATCCATGGCAGGTTTTTAGTGGCTTACACATTTGAACCCATCGCTACCCTTTATACCTGTTTCAAGGAAAAATTCGGCATTCCCAGACAGATGAACCTGGCAGATAAGGCACCCGGGCGCCTTGTGTTTCATTCCGATTTTGCAAAAACAGATGCGGTGCGCCATCTGGAAGGATTTTCCCATGTATGGCTGGTGTTCATATTTCACCAGAACATGGCAAAAGGATGGGGTGCGCTGGTACGGCCGCCTCGGCTGGGGGGCAATAAAAAGGCGGGGGTGTTTGCCACAAGATCCCCTTTCAGGCCTAACCCCATCGGCATGTCAGCAGTAAAGCTTGCATCCATCGCACACACCCGGAAGGGGCCGGAGCTGCATCTTCTGGGGGTGGACATTCTGGACGGGACGCCAATACTGGATATCAAGCCCTATATCCCCTGGGCAGATGCCATTGCCGGTGCCAGGGGGGGATTTGCAGACCAGCCGCCTGAAACCGGGCTTGACGTGGTGTTTTCCCCGGAAGCCACGCACCAGTGCAGGATTATGGCAGACCAGATACCTCATCTGGCTGCCACCATCATTCAGGTGCTGAAAAACGATCCCAGACCCGGATATTTCACTGGTTCGCCGGATTATTCTGACAGAGTCTACGGAACCCGGCTTTTTGATGTGGAGGTGAAATGGCAGGTTACAGACAAAACCGCCCTGGTGCTGTCCATTGAAAAAACCGCACTTGCCGGTTCTGAATTATAAAACCGGAACAATAGTCTCACAGATACAAAACAAGGATTCAGAGCAAAGGCAGGCTAAAAAAAATACTTGCCTGGTTATACATCAGAAAAGGGCATCTTTTTTGAAAGCGGGGATAAAAAATTCTGCACCATCTCAAAGAGCAGTTTCAAAGAATAGGGTTTGGGAATGACTGCATCAAACAGGTGCTCATCCATGAGCCAGGGGGTGCCGGACATGGCAATGACCGGGATGCTTTCCCCTTTCAGGTTTCTGACATTTTCCAGCACATCATCTCCGGACATCTTGCCCATCACCATATCGGTTATCACCAGATTGTATTCATTGGACTGCAGTTTTTTTACCCCCTTTTCACCACTGTCCGCTGTATCAACCTGGTACCCTTTTCTGGACAATGCCATGGCCAGCATTTTCAAAATGGCTGTTTCATCATCAATGACGAGTATGCTTGCAGGCGCTGACATTTTTTCAGGCATTGTTTTAATTCCAGAAAAGTTTTTGGTCATACCTTCCAAATTTTTATCTATGGTATAATATATCAAAATTCAGAAGGCAATAGGGAAAACCCCTAAAAAATTCCGGTGTTATCACGGAGTAAAAATACGTATTTTTCATACATTCACCAGATAGGATTTCAAATTCACCCTGGTATGCTTAAGGCCCAGTTTTTCACGGATATTGTCCCGGTGCGTATCTATTGTTCTCACCCCGCAGTTGAAAATTTTTGCGATCTCTTTGTTGGACAATCCCTGCTTGATAAATGCAGATACCTGGATTTCCTTAGGGGTCAGGCGGTGCATGGGATCGGACAATGTTTTTGAAAACGGGCGCACCAGATCCTGGATACTTTTTTCCAGCACATCAAACAGCATATACTTATCAGCAGTGGAGAGATTGTCTTTGAGCTGCATGAGAACAGGCTTGATGACGGATGCATAATTGGACGTAATGTTTTCTTCGAGTTTATTTATATCGTGTTCCCTTTTCTGGAGCAGCACATGCAGGGCTGCATTAAGTTCCTGAAGTTCAGAGGCTTTTTTTTCCAGCTCATCCCCAGCCTTTTGCAACGCTTTTTCCACGTTTTGCCGGGCACTGACATCTTTGATGATCCCGATAAAACCTATGATCTTTTGTTTGTCGTCCTGTAAAAACGAAACAAAAGTTTCCCCGGGAAACACGATACCGGATTTTTTCTTGTAATCTATGGTAATGACAATATCCGGCTGAAGGATGTTTTTTTTCAGTTCTTTTGCCATCTGCCGGTATTGCCCCTGGTCATCATACAGATAACGGGTTTTTCTGCCCTTTATCTCATCAAGGGTGTAGCCGAACAGCTTTGTAAAGGACCGGTTGCAATTGATGATGTTTCTGTCGGTG
>JAABSB010000188.1 GCA_011390615.1 Desulfotignum sp.
CATGGACGGCAAAGACCTGGGCCGGGCCATTCAGGCAGATCCGCGCCTGAAAGAGATCCGCATGGTCATGCTCAATTCCCTGGGAACCCGGGGTGATGCCAGGCAGTTTACCAAAATGGGATTCAGCGGATACCTGACCAAACCGGCCCAGCACCAGGAGTTGCAGGGGGTTTTGTCCCTTGCCCTGGCACAGGAGAAATGCAGTGCCATTCAGCCCATTGCCACCCGGCACACCGCCCGGGAAGCCCTGAAACTCACTGTTGACAGCAATGTGCATATTCTGCTTGCTGAAGACAACATCATCAACCAGCAGGTGGCGCTGGGTATTTTAGAAAAGCTGGGGCTCCAGGCCCATGCCGTGGCCAATGGACTTGAGGCGGTACAGGCCCTGGAATCCTTCTGTTATGACCTGGTCCTCATGGATGTGCAGATGCCTGAAATGGACGGCCTGGAAGCCACCCGCCGTATCCGCAGCCCCCAGTCATCTGTGTGCAGCCATGATGTACCCATCATTGCCATGACCGCCCTTGCCATGGCCGGAGACAAAGAAGCCTGCCTTGCTGCAGGCATGAACGGCTATATTACCAAGCCTGTCAATCCTGTTTCACTGGCGGATGAATTGAAAAAATGGCTGCCCGGGGGAAAAACAGGGCCGCCCGGCCAGGAAGAAACCACTGACCATCAGGTGTCGGCCCATGGCAGTTATGATCCAGGTGCGGGTGTCTGTATCTTTGACCGCACCGAATTTTTCAACCGGGTGATGGATGACCAGGATCTGGCAAAAACAATCATAGCCCGGTTTTTATCGGACATGCCGGAACAACTGGCAGCAGCCAGAGCCCTTGTGGAAAAGGGCCGGGCAGATCAGGCAGGTGCCCAGGCCCACAAGATCAAAGGGGCTGCAGCAAACATGTCTGCCAAACAGATGCATAAAACGGCCCAGGCCATGGAGAAGGCATGCACAGACGGGAATACCAGGCAGGCAACCATCCTGATGGCCCAGCTGGAACACCGGTTCATCCAGGCTAAAACAGCCATGGAGGCAGAACTGTGAAACCTTGTTTTGGCCTGGAAAAATGTGTGCCTGAAACATTGCAGCAAAGGAGTCTTTCATGAAAATTTTGATTGCTGAAGATGATGCTGTATCCCGTGCAATGCTTCAGGCGGTTCTGACCAAATGGGAATACACAGTTATCAGCACTGAGGATGGCGATGCAGCCTTTACCGCATTTCAACAGAAAGATGCCCCCCAGCTGGCACTGCTGGACTGGGAAATGCCGGGAATAAACGGCCCTGACCTGTGCAGAAAACTTCGGCAGCACAATGACAAAGACCCTTTGTACTTGATCCTGCTCACCTCCCGGAACAACAGTGAAGACCTTGTCCAGGGACTTGAAGCCGGGGCGGATGATTATGTTGTCAAACCCTATAACATGGCTGAGCTGCAGGCCAGAATCAATGTGGGACGACGTATGATTGTTCTGCAGAATGAGATGCGGGAACGCGAAAGACTTCAGGGGGTGCTGGAAATGGCCGGTGCCATCTGTCACGAGCTGAACCAGCCATTGCAGATTGTTTCAGGCCATTCTGAAATACTGATGATGGATATGGAAAAAGATGACCCGCATTATAAAACCGTGGAAACCATAAAAACCAACATCAACCGGCTGGGCAAACTGACCCGGAAAATCATGCAGATCACCAGTTACCAGTCCAAACCATACCTGAAACAAAAAATTATCGACATTGACCAGGCTGCACAGCAGGGAAAACACACATAAACCCCGGCACCAGGATTACATTTTGGGGATACTTCCTTTGTCAAACCAGTGGCGGGCCAGATAGATAAAGGGGGTATCTGCTGCTCCCACAACCCATTTTATAAGATAGGTGGTCCAGAAAATCTGTATCAGGACACCTGGGGGGAAAACCCCCCAGAAGGCCAGAAGGGTAAAAACCGTTGAATCGATAAACTGGCTGGCCATGGTGGAGGCGTTGTTGCGCAGCCAGATCAGGCGCGTACCGGGAAACCTTCTGCGCCAGAAATCATATGCCCAGACATCATGGCTCTGTGAAATCAGGTATGCCAGCAGACTGGCCCCGGCAATTCTGGGCATGAACCCGAAAATAACCGACAGGCTGTCCTGGACAAAATCATCCGGTGCCGGGGTGAATAACAGGGCCAGGTTCATGAGCAGGGTCATGGAAACAAGGGAAAAAAAACCGATGAACACCGCTTTTTGTGCCTGTTTTCTGCCATACATTTCAGACAGGATATCGGTCACCAGAAAAGAGGATGCATAGACAATATTGCCCAAAGTGGCGGTGATACCGAACAGTTCCACCAGTTTGATCACCTGAATGTTGGCCACAATGGCAGCCAGGGGCACCCAGGCATACAGTCCCATACGCCCGAAAAACCTGTAACTGACAAGGATGCATACAAAATTGAGGGCCAACATGGCCAGCCAGAGCAGTTCGTTCAAGAAAACCTCCAGTTTTTTTAAGGCGGGTGCTGTGACCGCCGCATTTCATGAAAAGTGTTGCAAAATACGCACCACCCGCAACAAAAACGGCACTTTAACAGGTCGGATCCTTAAAATCAACAACATTAATTGCGCAAAAATCACCTTACCCCTTTTCATTCTCATGAAAGTGTATTACATAAATCAACTTACCTGAATAGCACATTAACTCTGCACTGCCGGAAACGATCCCGGGCAGTGCAGACCAGAATCTGGAGATAACGCATGGGAAAAAACAAAAAAGAAGAAACATTAATGGACAAGGTGGTCTCGCTTTCCAAGCGCAGGGGATTTGTATATCCGGGCTCGGAAATCTACGGCGGCCTTGCCAACTCCTGGGATTTCGGTCCCCTGGGCGTGGAACTGCTCAACAACCTGAAACAGGCCTGGTGGAAAAAGTTTGTCATTGAAAGAACAGATATGGTGGGACTGGATGCCGCCATTCTCATGAATCCCGATACCTGGGTGGCTTCCGGCCATGTGGGTAGTTTTGCCGATCCCCTCATGGACTGCAAAAAATGCAAATCCCGGGACCGGGCCGACAAACTGGTGGAAGGGTGGCAGTTTGACAATAAGTCTGATCTCACCCCTGCCAACTGGGCCGGAGAAAAGACCCCGCCCCAGGATATGCTGGATTTCATCAATGCCCAGAACATCACCTGTCCCCATTGCGGGGCCCTGGACTGGACCCTGCCCAAAGCCTTCAACCTGATGTTCAAAACCAAACAAGGGGTTGTGGAAGGCGAAGGCAAAGATATTTACCTGCGGCCGGAAACTGCCCAGGGCATTTTTGTGAACTTTAAAAATGTCCAGACCACCTCCCGCAAGAAAGTGCCCTTTGGCAT
>JAABSB010000019.1 GCA_011390615.1 Desulfotignum sp.
GGCCGTCTGTGATGAGCACCCCGACTCCTCTGGCAAATCCCTGGTCCCGGAAAAGCGAGCCTGATACCACATTGTCAATACCTTCAGCCCCGCAAAAGCGTTTGAGGGCAAAGGGCAGATCCTGGGACAGACAGATCACCTGGGTGTTTTCCAGGCCGGCTGCTTTTTCATTGAATTTTCTCACTGATGTGGCGCAGACATCCGTGTCAATGCTGGGAAAAATATTCAACACCTTGCGTTTTTTTTCAAAGCTGCCAAGGCTGATTTCAGAAAGATCCTGATTCACTGCTGTAAAATCTGTTGCTGCAACCCCTTTTACCGGAAATTCGCCTGCCAGGGAAACCGGATTCCCCCCAAGTTTGGTAGATGCCATGATGGTTCTCCTTGTTTTTTGTGTTGTTGTTACAGGCAAATAATCCATAAAACACTGCCTGTTTTTCTAACATCGCACTTTAATTATAGTAATATCATCCTGGGTTTTTTCAACGGTTCACCTGTTTTTTTATACTGATGTCCCTTTTGTTTTTTAATTGTTTTTCAAAGAAAGAGAGATGCGTTTCCCCTTTACATCTACATCCAGCACCCGGACCCGCACCTGCTGACGTACCGTGACGATGTCATTTGGGTCTTTGACAAACCGGTCCGCCAGCTGGCTGATGTGCACCAGGCCGTCCTGGTGCACCCCGATGTCCACAAATGCCCCGAATGCAGTGACATTGGTCACAATGCCGGGCAGGCGCATCCCCGGCACCAGATCTGTGATTGCATGGACAGACGGATCAAAGGAAAATGTCTGAAACGCTTTTCTGGGATCGCGTCCCGGCTGTTTCAGTTCAGACAGAATATCTATCAGGGTGGGCATTCCCAGGTCATCTGTAATGTACGCTTCCGGTGCAATTTGGTTTACCCGGTCCCTGTTCATGACAAGATGCTTTAAGCTGCAGCCCTGGTCTCTGGCCATCTGTTCCACCACGCTGTAGGATTCCGGGTGAATGCCCGAGGCATCCAGAGGATTTATAGCACTGCGGATGCGCAAAAAACCGGCTGCCTGTTCAAACGCTTTGGGACCCAGACGGGGAACCTGCAAAAATGCCTGCCGGGTCAAAAACGGCCCGTTTTCCTGCCGGAACCGCACCATGTTGGCAGCAATGGTGTCATTGAGTCCTGCCACCCGGGCCAGCAGCTCTCTGGAAGCGGTGTTGGCCTCCACCCCCACCTGGTTGACACAGAGCGTGACAGTGTCATCCAGGGCCTGGCGCAACTGCTTCTGGTCCACATCATGCTGGTACTGGCCCACGCCAATGGATTTGGGATCGATTTTCACCAGTTCCGCCAAAGGGTCCATGAGGCGCCGGCCGATGGAAACCGCTCCCCTCACGGTGATATCCGCATCGGGGAATTCCTGTCTGGCAATGTCTGAGGCGGAATACACCGATGCCCCGCTTTCATCCACCATCACGATCTCCACTTTACGGGGCAGGTCCAGTTCCTGGACAAAGGCCTGGGTTTCCCGGCCTGCGGTGCCGTTTCCCACAGCAACAGCCTCTATGTCATACCGGCATACCAGGTCAAAAATTATTTTACCGGCCTGTTCCCGGTTGCGGTCACCACCATGAGGAAAAATGACCCCGTGGTGGCGCAGGTCTCCTCCGGCATCCAGGCAGACAAATTTGCAGCCGGTCCTGAATCCCGGATCAATGGCCAGTATGCGCTTTTCTCCCAGGGGCGGAGCCAGAAGCAATTCTTTGATATTTTTGGCAAACACCTGGATGGCCTGATGGTCTGCAGCGGTTTTCAAGGCCTGGAAACATTCTTTTTCCAGAGATTTTCCCAGCAGCCGCTTGTATGCGTCCTGTAGGGCTGCCTGCACCTGGTCCCGGCAGGGGGAAGGCTGGTTTTTCAGATAAAACCGTTCCATAATCTGGATGGCCTTGTCCGGATCAACCAGGACATGCAGGGTGAGAATGCCTTCACTGCTGCCCCGGAACATGGCCAGAACCCGGTGGGAGGGTGCCTTGAATGCTGGTTCTGACCAGTCAAAATAGTCTTTGAATTTGGCACCTGGTATATCCTGGTCTTTTTTCACCCGGGACTGGAGAATGCCCTGTTTTTCAAACAGGCTGCGCACCGCCCCCCGCACCTTCGGGTCTTCATTCACGGTTTCGGCAATGATATCTTTCGCACCTGCCAGGGCATCTTCCATCGCATCCACACCTTTGGCGGCATCCACAAATTTTTTGGCTTCTGCAAAAGGATCTTTTTTGGACTGGGCCATCAGAAAATCCGCCAAAGGTGCGAGGCCCTTTTCTTTTGCTGCCATGGCCCGTGTTTTTCGCCTGGGCCGGTATTTTTCATACAGATCTTCCACCACCGCCAGGGTAACGGCACTCTGGATCGCCTGTTCAAGGCCCGGGGTCAGCAGCCCGCGCGCAATCAGGGATTTGAAAATGGCCTGTTTCCGGGCAGCCAGTTCTTCCAGGGCCTGGTGTCGGTCCCGGATCAGGGTGATGGCCACCTCATCCAGGGACCCGGTTTTTTCCTTTCTGTACCGGGCGATAAAAGGGATAGTGGCACCCTGGTCCAGCAGTTCCTTTACAGCGGTGACCTGTTTTTCAGACACACCGGTTTCCCGGCTGATGGTTGTTATGGCATGCATAGGTGTATCTTTAGTCTCATGGGTTTATCTTTAAATTGATGCCAGCAGCCGCACCAGCAGAATCCGGGTGCCGATGCCTATGAGCACAAGTCCCCCAACTATTTCCATGCGTTTGCCCAGCAGGGCCCCCAGGTGCCGGCCGATGCGGATGGCCACAAGGGACATGGCAGAGGTTACTACGCCGATGACAATGGCAGGGTACCAGATATTCACCTGGAGCATGGCCAGGCTCAACCCCACAGCCAGGGCATCGATACTCACTGCAACGCTCAGCAGCACCATGGTCATGCCCCGGGACGGATCCCTGGGGTGGGCTTCTTCAGAACTGTCCATGCCGGATTTCACCATGCGGCCACCCACGAAAAGCAACAGACCAAAGGCCACCCAATGGCTGAAGCCCTGGATAAACACCAGCAGCCCCAACCCCAGAAACCAGCCCAGCAACGGAAAAAGAAACTGGAACAGCCCGAAATGAAACGACAGCCGGAACACGGCCCGGCCATCATTGGCATATCCGGCGGCCGAGGCTGCCAGACACACGGCTGCCGCATCCATGCCCATCCCTAAGGCGATCAGTAAAACCTCTGCTGTTCCCAATACGCACCTCTCCTTTGCACTGCCAAATCAGGGTATTCTATCCACTCCGGCATGTAATTGCAAAACGTTTTTTAGCGGTTAGCTGTCAGCACCACACAATGTATCAAACACTGGTGAGTCCCAGGGTGAACGAAAGTTTCTCTCAAGGCACTTAAAGACGCTGTGCCCTTGACTCATGACCACACAATATATAATATCGGGAAATTGGCAATGTAATTAAGATCGCTCGAATGATACCACGAAGGGCACGAAGACCACGAAGTATGGGTTATAGAAATTCGTTCTTTGTGCTTTTGTTACTTCGTGTGCTTCGTGCCCTTCGTGGTGTACTATACTACCATATTGACAAGATAAAGGAGATCCCATGGAAAAATCAAATGCGCTCAATATTCTCAAAAATGCCTTATTAATGGAACGCCAGGGCAAAAACCTGTATGAAACCGCCCGGGACAAGGCCGAAGATGATGCGGTAAAAGAGTTTTTTGACAGCCTTGCCAAAGACGAGCAGGAACATATGGCCATTCTTGAAACCCAGTTCAAATCCATCATGAAATCCGGCAAATTTGCCGCCGGCGGCTATGAAACCGACGGGGCGGCCCAGACCCCGCCGGATATCCTGGATAAAAACCTGAAAGACAAAATCAATGCCGCCGGGTTTGAGGCCACTGCCATCACCGCTGCTGTGGGGTTTGAACAAAAAGCGGTTGAACTCTATGGAGAACGGGCCGAAACCGCCACTGATCCTGAGGAAAAAAAACTCTACCAGTGGCTGTCAACCTGGGAGCAGACCCATCTGAAAAAACTGCTTACCCTGCAGGAAGACCTGCAGCAGCAGATCTGGGATGATAACAGCTTCTGGCCGTTTTAACCACCTGCTCCCTGGTTGTAGACCTGCCTGCCCACCGGGGTTGGATCCCATACCCAAAAGGCAGAATGGTATGGGATCCGAAAGGTTAAAGGGTATGGGAAACCTTTGCCATTTCCACCACCGGCAAAGGGTCCATGGCCTCGCCGGGCAGCAGGTTGAGGATCTTCTGGGGCATGCCCCTGTACAGCAGCCGCACCTGAATCTGTGATCCCTTTTCCAGTACCCGGTCCAAGGTGATGGTTTCCTTTGCCTTTCCTTTGGCAGGAATCCGGTTGTCTGTGATAATTTCTCTGGCCTTGGCCAGATTGATCACAGGATTTCCTTTGCCGTCCCCGAAAACGGTTCTGAACATGAGGGTATCATCCGGCAGTTCCTTTTTTTCATCCATAAATCCGGTTTCGAAAACACGGTCACCGCTTTTATCCTGGATGGTGACCTCCAGCCATACCTGGCGCAGATCCCCTACCCCTGTGGGCAGAGAATGCCCGGCCCCGATATTGGAAACCACAATTTTCAGCTGCTTTTTGTCCAGAAAAGAAAGATCCAGTTCCAGCTGTGCTGCATGCTGCAGGCGGGCAACTGCCATGTCTGCTTTTTCCGCATCGCCGAACCGGGCCGGCACCCCTGAATTTCCCCCCACAAAATAGTGGGTAAAGATATGGGGCCGCTCCCTGCTGTAATCAGCGGCAGCCCCTGGATTTTCCGGGCGCTCTGTAATACCGGTGGCCGGAATGCCGGGCCGCTGAAACATGTGGCACCCCTGGCAGGTGATGCGTTCATCCGGATCATCTGAATTATAGGGGCTGTTTTTCCATTCCGTATAGGTGGTTTCCAGATCCGTACCAAAGCTGACATGCTTGACATCATGACAGGTGCCGCAGATTTCAGGACTTTGATGCAGGGCGGAATAGGCTGCTTCATGAAAGTCGGGCTCTGCATCGTCAAACGGCCCGTACTTGACACCGGGATCATCTTCTCCATAGCCTGGTTCCAGGACAAGCCCGTTGTTGTACATCTGTTTAACCTTAACAGCAGAATGGCAGTAGTCGCACTGGATACCCCGGGTGGCAATATCAGGGGTTTTTGACAGGTCATCGGAAAGCTTTAAGGGGAATCCGGTGATATTCCCCACAGGCGTGTGGCATTTCACACAGGATTCTGCTTCTTCGATCTCCCCCTGGTCGGTGAGGCCCTGGCGCAGAAACAGCGCCACCCTGGTATATACCGGATCTTTATGGGACAGGTTATGCATGGAATTGTTCCATTGCTCAAAAATATCAGAATGGCAGCCGGCACAGGTGTCAGGGTCGATGAACCGGTCCAGTTCAAATGTTTGCGGGGCATCGGACATGGCTGCAGATCCCCATCCCAGAACCATCACAACGACTGCCAGAACCATTACCTTGACAAAATGCCGGCGTTTCTGCTTATCTTCTTTCATTATAGATCTCCTTGTTTCACAAGTCCCCCGGGAAATTGCCTGACCTTTCCTTCTCTGGTCAGAACCATCCAGTTGCCGTTTTCTTCCTTTGCCGCCACCAGGCAGTCCAGACAGGTGCCGTCATTGAGGCTGATACTGCAGGCCCCGGTGCCATCAGGTGTATCCACCCGGGAGAACTGTTTGTCCCGGGCCATGGCCTTGAAATTCTGTGTCCCTTTTTCTATGGCAAGAATCTGGTCATAGGCGGATGGATCCAGGCGTTTGATCTCACAGCGCAGGTCCTGAACCTGCTGTTTTTTTTCGGCTATGGTGTGCATCACCTTTTCCATTTCATCTTTCTGGTCTGATGGAATGGAAAAAAGGATCTGTTTGTGCAGCTCCATGTCCATTTCAATATAGGATATTTTCTTTAAAATAGTCTCAACCTTTACGTGCATGCCATTCCTCTGGAATTTTTTTGATCCGGCCGCCGGCCGGTCATTTTTTACGGACTCAGGACGGACAGAAACTGCCGTCCCGGGCTGCTTTTTCATTGCCTTTTATGAACCACTGCAGCAGCCGTTTGAATACTGATTTTTTCTTCTTTTTTTCAGACATGATATTTCACCTTGTAAATGAGCAGCAGATGGCCTTTTCCAATTTCCTGGGACTCCATGAATTCCAGAGACAAGTCCAGATCGGCATTGAACAGGGACAACCCCTGACCGAACACGGCCGGCACCAGGGTCACATGGATCCGGGTGATGAGATTTTCCTTTGCAAACAAAGAATTTACCACAGATCCACCGATGAGGGCTGCCTGGTCAAATCCCTGAAGCTTCAAATCCCCAAGAATCTGCTGCGGTGTCTGATCTGTAAACACCAGGTCTTTGTGGTCACTTCTCCGGGTCCTGTTCCGGGTCATGACAATATTTTTGCGCCCCGGCAGCGGATGTCCAATGGTGTCAAATGTCTTTGACCCCATCACCACCACCCCGGCCTGGCGGGTGACCTTTACAAAATACTGCTTGTCCTGCTTCCCGGTCCAGTTAATCAGCTCTGAGTGGCTTCTGGCAATTTTCCCGTCCAGGGTCATGGCCATCAGTAAAATAACATCCATGCTCTTTTCCGCCGGACTAATCCTTTTTTGGCCATTGCTGCCTGGTTTCTTCCACCAGATAGCAGAACCGGCCCCAGGTGAATTCTCTGCCTGACAGGGGGCAGCGCAGAGTCACCTTATGGTCTGTGACATCCACCACCTCCCAGTCACCGGAACGGGGAGAATCCTCAATTCTGATCTTTTGTCCTATCTTAAAACCATACCCTTTAAACAGCGTGACATCATGTTCCATGACTTTTTCCCTTCGGGTCCGGTTTTCCCGCACCAAACTCTCTATCCAGTTCTTGATTTAACCATAACCGCATGGTTTTTGAAACCCTAAAACACAGCCGGCCCCCCTGCCTGCAACCAGACCCGGCCCCTTAAAACGGACCGGTCATGGCGCCGGGATCCACCAGCTGGTGAAATTCTTCTCTGGTCAGGTACCCCAGATCACAGGCAGCCTGTTCCAGTGTGATATCTTCTGCATGGGCTTTTTTTGCTATCACTGCAGCCTTGTCATACCCGAATTTCGGGGCCAGGGCCGTGACCAGCATCAAGGAATTCTCCAGGTGGGCCTGGATATTTTTTTTGTTCGGAACAAGGCCCTGGATACAGTTTTTCTGAAAAGAGGCGGCTGCATCACCAAGCAGCCGGGCAGACTGCAGAAAATTATAAATCATCACCGGTTTGAACACATTGAGTTCAAAATGACCGGATGCTCCGGCCACAGAAAGGGTGGTGTCATTGCCCATGACCTGGGCACACACCATGGTGACGGCCTCTGCCTGGGTGGGATTGACCTTGCCCGGCATGATAGAGGATCCCGGCTCATTGGCCGGCAGCTGCAGTTCACCTATACCGCACCTGGGCCCGGACCCCAGCATCCGGATATCATTGGCGATCTTCATGAGGCTCACAGCCACAGTTTTTAGAGAGCCGTGGCATGCCACCAGGCTGTCATGGGCTGCCAGGGCGGCAAATTTGCTGGCAGCCGGCACAAAGGGATGGCCCGTAAGATCCGCCAGTTGGGCTGCCACCCGGACGTCAAACCCTTTGGGGCTGTTCAGGCCTGTGCCCACGACTGTTCCGCCTAAGGCCAGTTCCGTCAAAAGCCGCATGTTCCGTGTTACCAGGTTGATGCTCTGGTCCAGCATGGCGGCATATCCTGAAAATTCCTGGCCAAGGGTCAAAGGCACTGCATCCATGAAATGGGTCCGCCCGATTTTCACGATGGATTCCCATTCCCGGCTTTTTTGTGCCAGCCCTCTCTGAAGAGACTGCAGGGCAGGAATGGTGACATCCGCCAGCATGGCATAGGCGGCCATGTGCATGGCCGCAGGAAAGGCATCATTGGAGGACTGGGATTTGTTGACATCATCATTGGGATGCAGCAGCGGCATTTCCCGGTCAAATGAGGTGCCGGACAAGACACGGGCACGGTTGGCAATCACTTCGTTGACATTCATATTGGTCTGGGTACCGGAACCGGTCTGCCAGACCTTTAAAGGGAAGTGGTCATCCAGTTTTCCATGGATGATCTCCTCGCACACCTGTACGATAAGCTGTTCCTTTCGGGGAGACAGCAGCCCGAAACTTCTGTTAACCATTGCTGCCGCTTTTTTGATATAGCCAAAGGCACAGATAACCGGCAGGGGCATTATCTCCCTGCCGATGGCAAAATTCTGTAAAGAACGCTGTGTCTGGGCGCCCCAATACACATCTGCCGGCACAAAAACTTCTCCCATGGTATCTTTTTGTGGTCGTGTGTCCATCACACCTCCTTTTTTTTCTATCCGAAGACGGGGGGACATTCTTTCAGCCGGCAGCATTCTGATCAGGAAATCTCAAAAAACTTTTTCCCGGGTACACTGCATACAGGACACATGTCCGGCACCTGGCCCTCCACAGTATTGCCGCAGACCGGGCACACATGAATAGTGGCACCAGGCAGATCTGTACCATCTTTTACCGAAGCCAGGGCTTTCTTGTACAGACCGTGATGAATCTCTTCCACGGCAAGGGCATAGGCAAAAGAAAATTCCGCCTTTTTATGACCCTCTTTTTTGGCCTGTTCCAAAAATCCAGGATACATTTCCATGAATTCATGGTGTTCCCCTTCAACAGCAGTTTCCAGATTTTCCAGGGTTGTTTTTATCCCGTCCATGGCCCGCAGATGGGCGTGGGCATGAATGGTTTCCGCTTCAGCTGCTGCCCGGAACAGCTTTGCAATTTGGTGCAGACCGTCTTTATCCGCTTTTTGGGCAAATGCCAGGTATTTCCGGTTGGCCTGGCTTTCGCCGGCAAATGCAGCGGCAAGATTTTCCATGGTGCTCATAGGGATTTCCTCCTTGATATGTGATAGGTTCATACAGGCATTATAGATACTATTTTACAGGCATTAATGCAAGTACAGATCCCGGACCGGCAGAGTAATCGTTCCTTGACCAAAAAAAATAAATCCCTATAATTACTGGATACATAAACTGTACCCCCGAGGCTGACCCGGAAAAGGAGCCATCGTATGACACAGACCGTTCAGCATGACAAGGATACACAAACATTTTACATAGAAAAAGATTTTACCCGGGCATACCTGGCATATGAACAAAAAAGCGACACTGTGCTTGACTTTAGATCCACCTTTGTGCCCGAGATTTTCAGGGGGAAGGGTATTGCAGCAGACCTGGTGAAGACCGGGCTGGAATACGCAAAACAGAACCATTTCACCGTCATTCCCACCTGTTCTTATGTTGACACCTATATCAAACGCCACCAGGATGCATATGGCACGCTCCTGGCCCGGTAAACGGGTAACAGTTCCGGCGGCCCTTTTCCTGGCTGCTGTCCTGATCTTCCAGGGGTGCAGCGTGATAAAACCTGATTCCCGTACCCTGGAGACCCTGCCGGCATCAGTACACACTGCATCTCCAAAACCCCTGTCCTTTTCTCTTGCATCTCCCTGGTGGGAACAGTTCAACAACCAGGAACTGAATCAGCTTGTCGCCAGGGCGTTAACACACAATTTTTCCATCAGGGAGGCCAAAGCCAGGCTGGATCAGGCCGCCAGCCTGGCAGCCGCCGAAAAAGCAGATGCATTACCCCTCATCACCCTGGAAACCCGCTATAACCGCTCCCAGACCGACCAGGACACCACCTCTTTTGACACCTATTCCCTGGGGCCGGCTGCGTCCTATGAAGTGGATCTGTGGGGCCGCATCAATGCCGGGGTGACATCTTCCGCGCTGGCGGCCCGGGCCTCGGCATCTGATCTTGAAACCGCTGCCATGACCATTGCCGCAGAGGTGGCCCGCACCTGGGTGGATCTGATCACTGCCAGAGAACAGTTGGCCCGGGTAAAAAAACAGCTGGAAGTCAACACCACGGTCCGCGATCTTCTGGAACTGCGGTTTGAAAAATCCATGTCCTCGGCCCTGGATATTCTCCAGCAAAGAGAAGTTGTGGCCCAGACCCAGGCCAAAATCCCGCCCCTGGAAAACCGGATACAGCAGCTGAAAGCATCAGTAAATCTTTTTCTGGGACAGACTTCGGGAACCGGTCTCACCATCACCGGTGATCTGCCCGAAACATTACCGGAACTGCCCCACAACGGTCTGCCGGCAAATCTGCTGGCACTGCGACCGGATGTCCGGGCCCAGGGCCTGCGCCTTCTGGCCGCGGACTGGGATGCGGCAGCTGCCAGGGCCTACCGCCTGCCTGATCTGCTCCTCACTGGGAATTTTCTTTTTCAGGACAACGCCCTGGACCTGCTTCTTGACAACTGGATACTAACCCTGGGGGCCCGTCTTGCAGGCACCGTGTTTGACGGGGGACAAAAAAAAGCGTTGTCCCGACAGGCTGCCGCTGTGGTTGAAGAGCGGCTGGCAGCCTATGAAAAAGTGGTGCACACCGCCATTGCAGAGGTGGAAACCAGCCTTGCTGCGGAAAAATACCAGACGGAACATATTTTTTTGCTGACAGCCCAGCTGGAAACCGCCCGGCAGGCCCTTGCAGAGGCCCGGCGCCGCTATATCAAGGGGCTGGATCCCTTTATTCCGTTTCTGACCGAACAGCTCAATGTCCAGGAGCTTGAGATCCGCCTGCTGGAACAGACCGCTGTATTGATAAAAAACCGCATCACCCTTTACCGGGCCCTGGGAGGAGACTGGCAGGACATTGTTTCCCCCATGCCCAAGGAAAAGCCATGACATCGTCATCCCATATAAAAACACCAATCTTTATACGTATCATCCGCTTTCTTGTTCCAGTCCTCATTATTACCGCAGGCGTATTCATTGCCCAGTATCTTTATGACACGCGGCCGGTTGCCAGCCGGGGCCGCCCCGAGATCCCCCCGCCCCTGGTGGAAACCGCAATAATGGAAAAGCAGGACCACCAGATTTTTCTTACTGCCATGGGCACGGTCCTGCCCTCCCGGGCCATCACCCTGAAATCCCGGGTGGGCGGGTTTGTGGAAAACATATCACCAAAACTGATCCCCGGCGGGGTATTTCAAAAAGCACAGGTGATGCTCACTTTGGAACAAAAAGACTTTGAGCTGGATGTGGCCAGAAAAAAAGCTGTCCTGGACCGGTTGTCCGCCTCCCTTCGGCTGGAGATGGGCCGGCAGGAAGTGGCAAAAGAGGAGGTGAAAATTCTGCAGAAAGATGCCGGTTCCCCTATCCTGGATGCCGACCTTGCCCTGCGGGGGCCCCAGATGGCCCAGATCAAGGCAGACATTGCCGCTGCCCGGGCAGACCTGGATCAGGCCCGGCTGAACCTGGCACGTACCACCATAAAAGCCCCTTTCAACTGCCTGATCACTTCCGTGCATGTACAGACCGGGTCCCAGATATCTGCCCAGGATGCGCTGGCCGAGCTGTCCGGCACGGATGCTTTCTGGGTTAAGGCTGCCGTTCCTGTGGAACATCTCAGATGGATCAGGATCCCTTCTGCCGCTGATGACACCGGCAGCCCGGTCACTATCACCGACCAGAACAACACCCGGCACCAGGGCCGTGTCATCCGCCTTTTGGGAGAACTGGGCAAACAAACCCGCCTGGCAACGCTGCTCATCGCCATTGATGACCCTTTGGGACTGTCCCGCCCGGTTGATATGCCGCTGCTGTTAAACAACTATGTTCAGGTGGCCATCAAAGGGGAGAAAATATCTGATGTCATTGTCCTGCCAAGGTCCATGGTGCGCAACCAGAACCAGGCATGGGTGGCGGCGGACGGTCACCTTGATATCCGGACCATTGATATCGTATGGCGAAATTCGGATCATGTATTTGTCACCAGCGGGCTTACGGCCGGTGATGCCGTGATCCTGTCGGATATGTCCTCTCCGGTGGACGGCATGGCTTTGCGTGTGCACAACAAAGACCGGCCGGCTGCAGCTGAAACAGACACAGGAAACCAGTCATGACCTCACCTGTGTCCAAAGGCGGTTATACGGGGGCCATCCCCTGGATGGCAAAAAACCCGGTGGCTGCCAATCTGTTGATGATTGTCCTGCTGGTGGGGGGGCTGGTTATGGCCTCAGGCATCAAGCAGGAGGTGTTTCCTGATTTTGAGGTTGGCGCTGTATCCGTATCTGTCATCTACCCGGGGGCCGGTCCTGAAGAGGTTGAGCGGGGGGTAATTCTGGCCATTGAAGAAGCGGTCCAGGGCCTGGACGGTATTGATGAAATGCATGCCACTGCCGGTGAAGGGTTCGGCCGTGTCACCATTGAGGTACGCCAGGGAATGGATGTGCGCAGTTTTGCCCAGGAGGTGGAAAGCGAGGTCAATGCCATCACCTCTTTTCCTGATGAGGCGGAACGACCCATGACCGCTGTTGTGGCCCGCAAGCGCCACGTCATTTCCCATGCCATTTACGGGGACCTGTCCCAGGCTGTACTCACACAGCTTGCGGAAAACTTCCGGGACCGACTGCTCCAGGACCACCTTATCACCCAGGTGGAACTGGAAGGCACCCGAGAATATGAAATACAGGTATCCGTTCCCCAGGCCAGTCTGCGGCGGTACGGCCTCACTCTGGCAGGAGTGGCAGAGCGTATCCGCAACCTTTCCATTGAACTGCCCGGCGGTTCCGTGAAAACCCGGGGCGGCGAGATCATGGTCCGCATGAAAGAGCGGCGGGATGTGGCAGATGCCTATGCCGGCCTGCCCATCATCACGGCAGAAGATGGTGCAAGGGTATTGCTGGAAGATATTGCCGATATAACTGAAGGATTTGAAGAAACCAACCGGTATGCCACCTTTAACGGCAAACCCGCCATCCTGGTGGAAGTTTTCCGGGTGGGGGACCAGAAACCCATTGAGGTGGCAAAAGCCGCCCGGATCCAGGCAGATGCTTTTCAAGAAATCCTGCCCCAAGGGGTGGGTGTTTCCATGATCAGCGACCGTTCACAGGTATTTGAACAGCGGGCCGGCCTGCTGTTGAAAAACGGATACATCGGCCTTGGCCTGGTTTTCATTCTCCTGGCCCTGTTTCTGGAGATCCGGCTGGCGTTCTGGGTTTCACTGGGTATCCCCATATCCATTCTGGGATCGTTTGTCTTTTTGCCCCTGACAGATTTTTCCATTAACGTTGTGTCCATGTTTGCCTTTATTGTGACCCTGGGGATTGTGGTGGATGATGCCATTGTGGTGGGAGAAAACATATACTATTACAGGGAACAGGGAAAAAAATTTCTGGATGCCGCCATCCTGGGGGCAAAGGATATGGCGGTGCCTGTGGTGTTTTCCATTCTCACCAATATAGCGGCATTTTTGCCCATCATGTTTGTCACCGGCACCATGGGCAAAATTTTCAAAGTGATACCTTTGGTGGTGATTATGGTATTTCTTATCTCGCTTGCAGAATGCCTGTTCATCCTGCCGGCCCATCTGTCCCATGAAAACCGGCCCCCAGGCAAAGCACTGGGGTGGATCATCGCCCGGCAGAAACGCATCAGCCAGGGGCTCACCTGGCTGGTGAAACAGGTGTACCGGCCGGTTTTATACTCCCTGGTGAAAAACCGGTATATCACCGCAGCAGTGGGGGTGGCTGTTTTGGTAGTCATGGTGGGGTATGTGCAAAGCGGGCGGATCACCACCACACTGATGCCCCGCATTGAATCAGACTATGCCTTTGTCACGGTGACCCTTCCCTATGGGGCTTCAGATGAAAAAACAGCTGCATTGCGCCGGATCATCGCTGATGCAGCAAAAACTGTGGTGGCAGACAACGGCGGTGCACAACTTTCCCGGGGACGTTACACCCGGGTGAATGAAAATGTGATTACCTCTCAAATCCTTTTGACCCCGCCGGATGTCCGGCCCATGTCCACTGCCCGGGTGACACAGCTGTGGCGGGAGGCAGCCGGTGCCATTCCGGGCCTGGAGTCCATTGTTTTCCAGTCCGACCGGGGCGGACCCGGATCCGGTGCTTCCTTGACCATTGAACTGAGCCACCGGGACATCGATACCCTGGATGCTGCCAGCATAATGCTGGCTGATGAACTGGCTGATTTTCCCTCCACCAAAGACATTGATGACGGATCTGCCCAGGGCAAAAAGCAGTTTGACTTTACCATGAAACCAGAAGGGTTGTCTCTGGGGCTGGGTGCCAGGGATGTGGCGCTGCAGGTGCGGCATGCTTATTACGGTGCCACTGCATTAAAGCTCCAGCGGGGCAGAAACGAGGTGACTGTCAAGGTCCGGCTGCCGGAAGCGGAGCGGGATTCTGAAAACAGCCTGGAAACCCTTATGGTCTATACCCCGGACGGCCGTGAAACCCTTTTGACGGATGTGGTTTCCATGGCACCGGGACGGGCCTTTACCGCGATTGTCAGGCGGGACGGGCGCAGGGTGTCCACCGTTACAGCCGATGTGGTGCCCCAGCAGGAAACCAACCGGATTCTTGCCGTGGTCAAAACCGACATCCTTCCCCGTCTGCAGGAGCGGTTTCCCGGCCTGACCGCCGTTTTTGAAGGACGGCAGGCCAGCATGCAGGAAAGCACCCAGAGCCTGGTGCGGGGCCTTATCCTGGCGCTGTTCGGTATCTATGCCCTGCTGGCTATCCCCTTTAAAAGCTATTTCCAGCCCATGATCATCATGGCCTGCATTCCCTTCGGCATTGTGGGGGCGGTACTGGGGCATATTCTTCTGGGATTTTCTCTGTCTCTCATGAGCCTTTTCGGGCTGGTGGCCCTTTCCGGGGTGGTGGTGAACGGTTCCCTGGTCATGGTGGATTCCGCCAACAAGCACCGGCGCTCAGGCAAACCAGCCCTTACCGCCATAACAATGGCTGCGGCCCAGCGCTTCAGACCCATCATGCTCACCACACTGACCACCTTCGGGGGGCTGTCCCCCATGATTTTTGAAACCTCCCGCCAGGCCCAGTATCTCATTCCCATGGCCATATCTTTAGGATTCGGCATTGTTTTCGCAACCCTGATCACCCTGGGCCTTGTCCCCTGCTTTTACATGATCCTGGAGGATGTGCTGGGGTGGTTCAAACGCACATCAGTGCATTCGGATGCCGGCTGAATCCATATGTCCGGACTCCTTTGGCTTGCAAAATACCGGTATTGAAAATATGATATTTTTTTTTTCACCAACAACACAGGAATCAAGAGGAAATTATGCAAAAACCCATTCATGAAATCACCTTTGCAGAGGAGTTCAGGATCTGTCCTGTCTGTGGATACCAGGACGGCTTTCATTCCATGCTGAAGCAGGAAAAAGACCATATCAAGTGGCTGTTCATCTGTCCCTCCTGCCATGAAATTTTCGATATCGGCCACAGACTGGAGCGGTTATGAAAATCATCTGCCACGGGGACAGCCTCACGCAGGGCAGTGACATGGCAAGACCCTTTACCTGGACTGCGCTTCTGGAAAACCGCCTCAACATCCCGGTTGTCAACACCGGCATCAGCGGCGACACCACCGCCGGCATGCTGGCCCGGTTTGCTGTGGACGTGGTCCCCAGAAAACCAGGGATTGTCATCCTCATGGGAGGCACCAATGACCTGTGGTATGATCTGGATGTGAACCTGATTCTGGCCAATCTCTCTGCCATGGTGAACCAGGCCGTATTTTATGATATCGCCCCGGTCATCGGGCTGCCGCTGCCCATCTGTGTGGAACAGGTGAACCGCATGGACTGGGCACCCCCTGCCAAAGGATATGCATACCTGTCCGGCCGTATCAGGGAACTGGTGGACCGCCTTGCTGCTGAAGCCGTCGCCTGGGAGGTCCCGGCCCTGGATTTTTTTCACCTGTTTTTAGATGATCAGGCAATGGAAAAGACTGCATGGTTTCTGGCCGACGGTGTGCATCCAGCAAAACCCGGGCACCATGCCATGGCCGGGCATGGTGCACAGGTGCTGGCAGAGACCTTTTGCTTCCAGGGATAATGGCGGCCCTTGTTCCAGATGGGTGTCATTGCCGGGCATAAGGGTCGGCACCGGGAATGCGGGAATCATTCACACGGGCTGGCCGATTTTCAGCACCTCTCTGGCATATCTGATGCTTTTTTTACAGGCAGCCATCTCTTTTTCCCGGGCAGTTTCCAGAGGATCATCCCCCATGTCCCACTCGATCTCAAAGGTGATGCGGTCAGTGGGGGACTGGCCGCAGATGGTCCGGTATGTCTTGAAACAATCGATATCGCCGTCTCCCAGGGCCACGCCGTGGAATCGGATGCCGAACTGGTCCCGGGTCAGTTTGTGGTCACAGAAATGGACGCAGAACGCATAAGGCGCGAGCTTCTCCACAGCCTCTTCCGGATTTTCCAGCACCCCCATGGAGTTCACCGTGTCCACGCAGGCCCCCACCAAAGGGTGGTTCACCTGCTGGATCAACCAGAGAATCTCGTCGGCAAAGGTTTCGGTATGATTTTCCACAGCCAGCCGGATACCGGTTTTTTCCAGCAGGGGCAGGACGGCCGTGATCTGGTCATGCACATCGCACAGCTGGCGCATGACCTTCGGGTGAAAGCAGGAGCCGTAAAGCGGGCGGGGACGTCTGATGTCCAGGCTGAATTTGGCAAGGTCTCCCCCGATCCTGCGGGTGATATCAATACCTTTTTCCAGAGGGTCTGTAAGCCGCTGGTCAAACTCCTCATCCCTGGAAAAATTGTATTCAAGGTACAGGCTGTGGTCCTGTGCCGCTTTTTTCACTGCTGCCAGCCGGGCATCGTCTTTGGTCTCCAGGTCGCAGCCGGTTATATGCAGGCCGTCCAGCCCCCAGTCAACCGCCATGTCCATGAGCTGGAACAGATCGATCTCCTTGGGCCGGGGATCTGCCTGAATCCCCCAGTTCTGGCCCAGGCCCCAGAGATGCAGGGTATAGGTGTGAAGTCCCAATTTCATTTTTCGTGCCATCGCATGCCTCCTGCTGGTCAATTTTTTCAATACCAATCACTGCCCTGGCCGCAAATGCCTAAGCAGTGGTTGCGCCTTTATGGAGCAACGATCATGCCAGGGGCTTCTTGTGGTCGCATTACAAATTTTTTGTTTTAATTTCAGACAATTGCATTTTTCCCGTTCAGGTGTCTTCTGCCATGGCCCATCAAATAATTTTTATTTTGCCCCGGAAATATATCAAAATTATTTGATTTTTTCACCCTTGCCAAACCTGTGAAAAAACGGTAATTATTTTGAAAGATCCATAACCGCCCGCCATTGAATGACCTGCAGGCTGCATGGCCCGCAAAACCGATGGCTGCTGCCCGGATCAGCCGTCTTCATCTTCCGTTACTGCGCAAAGGAGAAATCATGACCGGGAAAAGATTCCAAAACCGCCATATTCCACCGGCAGCAGAGGAGGATTCGGAAGACTGGACTTTTTTAACCCCCTCCCAGGCCGTGGATGCCATTGCCATTGATTTTACCGAGTACGGCCCCCAGCCGGCACTTTTCGCATCCATCGCCCCGCTGGTTCTCGGGGACCGGTGCACCGTCATACGCAAGAGCGGAAAGTCAGCCGTACGGATATTGCAGGGCAACGCGTTTCTCCCGGTGGCAGACAACGATCTGGGATTTTATCTGATCCATGTGCTGGAAACCACCCCGCCTGATCTGGAAACCCTGGCAGAGATCTGCGCACTGGTTTTCCAGACCCGGACCCGGGCAGGACCTTTGAAAACAAAAAACATCTCAGGCATCTGGGTGCACTCCCAGATGGAAGCGTTTGTCTGCAGCCAGTGCGGGGAGTGCTGCCGGTCCCTGGCCTATGAAAACAACTGCACGGAAGCAGACTATCATCTCTGGCAGTCCCTTGGCCGCCGGGATATCCTGGCCTGGGTCCAAAAAGTACCCTGCCCCGGCAAAAAAGACAGATACCAAATCTGGGTTGATCCTGATACCGGGAAAACCGCGGAAACCTGTCCCTGGCTTGTGCCCTGCCCTGACGATACCAACCGGTTTTCATGCGCCATTCAGGAGATCAAGCCCCGCATATGCCGGCAATATCCCTACACAAAAAAGCATGCCGTGATGACCGGCTGCAGACACACCTGGAGATAATGCACATATCCCTTTACTGACAAAAGAGAAAAAAGGTATAATTCTTTTTATTTAGAATCATACCGGAAAAAGGAGAATGCAATGATCGGAAAAATAGCAGTAGTCTTGTCTTTTACCATGTTGTTTTTTGCTGTATCATTTTTTATCAGCGCACCAGCTGCCCATGCTGAAGCGTTTTCAGCAGACATGGTCACTGAAATGGACACCGGCAGTGTCAGCGGGAAACTGTATGTCAAGAGCAACCAGGTGAACCGCAATGAAATGATGGGTATGATCACCATCATGAACCACCCCCATGTGTATCAGGTGTTCACAAGTACAAAAAAATACCATGTGACTGATGTGGCGGAACTTGAAAAAGACAACCCCATGGCCGGGGCTGTGGATTTTGAGGTCTGGGCAAAAGAAAACAACATGAAAAAAACCGGCACGGAAACTGTTGAAGGGTTTGCATGTGATATTTATGAAGGGGCCATCACCCTTGATAAAGAAACCGGACAAACCACCCCCATGAAATTCTGGCTGTCCGAAAAGCTGCAGTATCCCATCAAGACCCAAAGCGTCATGCCCCCGCCGGTGGGCAGGGTTACCACCCATCTCAAGAACATCAAAACCGGGGTACAGCCGGCCCATCTGTTTGCAGTACCTGACGGATATACCGAAGCCGCTTCAATGGAGCAGGCTATGGGGATGCCGGATATGGGCCAGTTTTCAGAGGGACAGATGCCCACTGCAGAACAGATGGACGGCATGATGAAACAGGTGCAGGAGATGATGAAAAACATGCAACAGGAATAAAAACAAGGAGGTCCGTCATGAGAATCATACCCAAAAAAATCATGTGCGCCATTGATTTCAGCGATTTCACCAACCTGACCCTTTCCTACGGCCAGTCCATGGCAAAAGAGTTCGGCGCCAGCCTCACCCTGTGCCATGTGGTGTCCAATATGGTGTTGATGTCATCTGCCGGCCAGGCCTATATCGCCTCGGAAAAGATAGAGGCGGAACGGCGGGAAGATGCCGGTTCCCGGCTGGAGGAAATTGCCGGAACCCTGGACATGGACTGCGACACCATGGTATCCACCGGTCATCCGGCAGATGAATTAGCCAGGATTGCCGAAACATCCGGCATGGACCTGGTGGTGGCAGCCACCCACGGGGGATCTGGCGTCAAACGGTTCCTGGTGGGGTCTGTGACAGACCGGCTGGTGAAAATCCTGACCTGCCCTGTAATGGTTCTCCATGGGGATGCAATGCCGGATGTGTCACCAGGTGACAAAAAAAAGCTGTTGAACCGGATTCTGGTGGGATGTGATTTTTCCCCGGATTCCAGCCTTGCTTTCCAGTACGGCCTGAGCCTGGCCCAGGAATTCGAAACAGAACTGTTTCTGGCCCATGTGGTCCGGCCCACGGAACATGTGGAATTTTCCAGTGCAGATTATATCAAGGTGCAGGAAGGGGATTACCTGGGCTGGAACCGGACAGATTACCTGGGACTCACCAAAAATGCCAATGAACCGGACGGACAGCGCAAAGACACGCTGATGCAGCGGCTGGAGCGGCAGCTGGCCAGCATGGTGCCGGAAGAAAGCCGGCATTGGTGCACCCCGGTCACGGCTGTGCTGGAGGGTGAGCCTTACAAGGAGCTGCTGGACTTTGCCGGAAAAAAAGAGGTGGACCTTATCGTTTTAGGGGTCCGGGGCCACAGCCTGCTGGAAAAATTTCTGGTGGGCTCCACCACAGACCGGGTGATCAGCAGAGCTGACTGCCCGGTTCTGGCTGTGCGCCAGAACGGTTCCGACAACAAAAAATAAAAAACCATATAATTTTTCTGCCGGACATGGTATACAACCCTTAAGAAACATAACAACAAATGAACATATTTAGATATCTAAAGGAGATATACCATGGCATCATTTACCCCGAACGCACTTCCCCTGCTCATCGGCAGCCTTCCCATGGAGGACCATGCAAAAGCCCTGGCGCTGGTGTTAGACCACACCCCGGACATTCCCTTGTGGGTGCAGCTGCCTGCTTTTAAACAGGAAGGCATGATCCAGCAGTTTCTTCCCGGTCTGCCCGGCCTGACCCAAAAAGAGGGTGCCGCTTTCATCAACACCAAAGACCCCCAATTTGATGAGGCATTTGTCCAATTTTTTGAAGACTACCTTGCTCTGTCAGAACCAACCGCGGATTTTGCCGCTTCCCGATTTGCCTTCACCCCTGAGACCGGGAAAGGATTTTCCCATTTTCTAAGCACGGTGGACCGGGATCCGGGCAGATTTGCAGCACTCAAAGGACAGGTCACAGGCCCCATCACCTTTTGCACAGCGGTCAAGGATGAGGCAGACAGAGATATTTTCTACAATGACCAGCTGCGGGATGCAGCAGTGAAACGTCTGGCCATGAATGCCCGCTGGCAGGCAAAAGAGTTTGCACAGCGCGGCACAACCCCGATTATCTTCCTGGACGAGCCGGCCCTGGCGGGATTCGGCACCTCCGCCTATATCACCATCACCCGGGCCGATGCCCAGGCCTGCATTGATGAAATTGCCCAGGAAATTCATACGGAAAACGGCCTTGCAGGGGTGCATGTGTGCGCCAATACAGAATGGGACCTGCTTTTAGACAGTAGCATTGACATCATTTCCTTTGATGCTTTTTCCTATTTTGACCGGTTCATCCTGTACCCAAAAGCCATAAAAGCGTTTCTGGGACGGGGCGGCATTCTGGCCTGGGGTATTGTTCCCACAGGAGACGCCCGGGTGATTGCAGAGCAGACCGTTGACGGCCTGACCAAAAAACTGGAAGATCAGATCAAACAGGTTGCCGGTCTGGGATTTTCCAGAAACGAAATCCTGTCCCAATCCTTTGTCACCCCCAGCTGCGGCACAGGCTCCCTGGACCTGGCATCAGCCACGCAGGTGCTCTTGCTCACACAACAGGTGTCAGAAAAAATCCGCCAGGCCTGACAGAAAAAGCCGGGCCTGCACACTGTTCTCAGGCCCGGCAGTCAGGCGTTTTCTTTGGCAGCTTCCGCATTGAAATCCCCTTTTTTCCGGTCATAGGTCTCAAAATACCGGGGATAGGCTTTTTTCATTGCCGCCAAAGCCAGATCCCAGGGCAGGTCATCAAAACTGCCGTGCTCTTTCACATACTCCATGTGCCGGTTGCCGAAATTATCAAAGGGATGGAAAATCGAATCACAGGTCCCGTCAAATTCCAGGGGCTTGACATTGAAAGATTCGCACAAACCCAGGTTGAATGCCGGGGTTGCCTTAACCCATTTGCCGTTAAGTAACACCTCCGTAAACCCGTGCCAGACGAACAGGTCAGTTTCCATCAATGCTTTCAGCCGCGTGGTGTTTAAATGGTTTTTCACATCGGCAAACCCCAGCCGGGCCGGGATACCCCGGCTTCGAAGACAGGCGGTCAGCAGCACCGCCTTGGCCACGCAGTACCCCTCCTTTTTTGCCAGCACTGCACTGGCTTTCATGGCCTGCCTGTCCGGTTCGATGCTGTAAGGGTTGTACCGGATACTGTCCCGCACTGCATAATACAGGCTGACAGCCCTGTCCAGGTCGGATTGGCCCTCTTTTGCATGCTGTTTTGAAAACGCGATAATATCGGGATGGTCCTTGTCGATAAAATAGGTGGCGGCCAGACAGGCGGTCATGAGAACTCCTTTTCCAGGGCATTGACATCGTTTTTTACCCCTTGTGTATACCCCATAAAACCAGAAAAAATCAATGCCCGTTTTGCCTGGATGACGTAAAAACTCCCCCAACACGGATATCCCAATCTACAGAACCGTATTTTGGAAAAACCATCCCTGGTTCTGTAAGCCGCTATGTGTTTGCCTACCCTGACAGGGCTTTTACAAGGGTTTCCAGCCGGTGTGCCGGATGGATGGCGCGGCCTGTGTTCCGGGCTGTCTGACAGATACGCCCGCTGGTGAGGCAGTGGGCCAGTGCCTGGGATAAGCGCTCTGTGGTAAGTTGAGATAACGGAATGGGTGCCGGCCCTAAACCGGAGAGAAAAATCCGGCGGCCGTGATAATGCTGGTCCAGGATATGGGGCACGATGACCTGGGGCACCCCGGCAGCCGCTGCCGCGGCCGTGGTGCCGGCACCCCCGTGGTGTATGACCGCCGCCATTCTGGGAAACAATGCCCGGTGGGAATAATTCCCGATGAAAAATACTGTCTTATCTGCAGTGGTTTTTCCAGGAGTTTTTCCCGGGTGCCTGATAATGATCCGCCGACCTGCGACTTTTGCCGCTTCGACCAGCAGGGGAATGGTGTTTTCCTGGCCTTTGGGGGGCATGCTTCCAAACCCGGCATAAATCGGTTTTTCACCACTCTCCAGAAACCGTTCCAGATCCGGGTTGGGCAATTCCGGCAGGTCCAGGTGGGGATACCCGGTCTGCATCACGGTTTTCTGGACATCCGGCGGCACGGCGGCGATTTCTCTGTCACCGGCCACAATGGCATGGTGCCCCAGAATATGGTCCCAGGCACTGGAGACAGGTGCAATCCCCTGCTGCTTCCGGAAGCGGTTGATCAGCAGGGTGAGGCTGCACCTGTCCAGGATGTCGGCCATTGTCCAGGACAGACGGTTCACCAGGGGCGGCAGGGTCTGGGTCTGTATGGGTAAAAACGGGTGATGTTTCGAGGGAAGCACCTGGGGGGTGAAAGCGATATACCGGTAGGGAATGCCCTGGGCTTCGGCGGTGGATGACAGCCCGAACATCAGAGAGGCGCCGATGACAAGGTCTGCGGATGCAATGATTTGCGGCAGGTATTTCAGCTGCCATGCAAGCTCCTGCATCACAAAGCGGACAAAGGACAGGCCCGAATAAAAGCTGACCGGCTGGTCAATGGTATTGATAAACGCTGACACATCCCCTCCCACTCCCAGATACGGGCATCCCAGGCCCCGGGCCCATGCCGCATTTTCAGGAGGACCCACAAGCTGCACCTTGTGCCCTGCAGACTGCATCGCCAGGGTGATGGCGATCATGGGTTGGACATCCCCACGGGACCCACAGGTAGCAAGAATGATTTTTTTACCTCGCTGGTTATTCAAAATTTGCTGCAGACCGCTAATTTGCATGTAATTGTTTAACTACTTCAAGATACCCCGGGCCGGTACCGACTGTTCAAACACACCAGGGATTGCTATGCTGGCGTTGATGGCGGAAATCGGATACAATAGATTGGTATCAATATTTCAAATATCTGTAAAGATGTTTGAGAATTCAGCACCAGATTCCACACCCTTGGAATCAAGGGAATTTTTGACAAAATTGAAAAAAGCAGATATGAGGGTGAAACGGATTTTTTTGGTATTCTGGCTGGTGCCATCTGTCTCAGTCAGAAATATTTGGCACATCGAACATTTGCATGCCACGTGCATCTATAAAGGGCCTAACCTAATATGACAGCGAAACCTTCCTATGAAGAATTGGAAAAACGGGTTCAGGAATTAGAGAAAGCAGAATCTGAACGTATTCTCGCAGAAGATCGCCTGATAAAAATATTCGACAATACACAAGATGCTATTTTTATTCATGATCTGGAGGGAAAAATTCTTGATGTCAACGACAAGATGTGCCGATTATATGGACTGACAAAAGAAGAAGCACTTGAAGTGACTATTGAAGATGTTTCCAGCTCCAGAATGTCAATGAAAGCGCTACTGGAAAGATGGCAAAAAGTTTTACTTGGTGAAAAATTATTGTTCGAGTGGGAAGCCCGTAGACCAAAAGACGAAAGCATATTTAGCGTTGAAGTTTCAATCCAGATGCTCAGGGTTCATGATAAGGACATTATACTTGCCAATGTTCGCGACATCACCGAGCGTAAGCGGGCGGAAAAAGCCCTGCAGGAGAAAACCAAATTTCTACAAAACATTATTGACACCACCTCTGATCTTGTTTCCGTAACAGATATGGCAGGCAATTTTAAATTCATCGGTCCTTCCCACAGTATCCTGGGATACGATGCTGATTCACTTGTCGGCAGGAACGTTATGGCACTTGTCCACCCTGATGATTACCAGGAAACTGCAACCGCTTTTGCCGATTTCCTGGCCAACAGGGAAGATGGCCGAAAGGTCGAGTACAGGTATCGCAGGGCTGATGGAGACTATCTCTGGTTTGAGACTGTCGGAAAGTTCATTCTTGATGATGCCGGCAATCCAAAGGAAATCCTGTTCACATCAAGAGATTTTACGGCACACAAACAAGCCGAGGGAGAATTGAAACGGATTGAATGGATGCTGTCCAGGAAACAGGTTTCGAACATCGAAGCCCAGACAGAGAATCACGATCAAGGGTATGGCGACCTGACCGAATTGAATCAAGATGGCATTATCTTAAAATCCATCGGTCACAAACGTCTGAAAAGCTTTGCCAACGACTACCTGGAATTGCTCGGAACATCCTCCGCAATCTACGAGGCAAACGGCGACTATGCTTTCGGGATTTTTGCTTCAGGCTGGTGCCGAATGATGGACAGTGCCTCGCGTAAACTTTGCAACACCCCTGACAATGTTGAAGCGCTCAACTCCGGTCGGTGGCTGTGCCATGAATCCTGCTGGGCTGACTGCTCCAAAGCGGCCATTGCCAAACGCACGCCGGTGGACATCGCATGCAGTGGCGGCATTCGATTGTACGCCGTGCCCATTTTTGCCGGCGGGAATGTGATTGGGGCCATCAACTTCGGGTACGGAGATCCGCCGAAAGAGCCTGAAAAACTCAAGATGCTGGCTGATGTCTACCATCTCAGCCATGACGACCTTATCCAAGAGGCCAAGGCGTATGATTCCCGCCCTCCCTATATTATTGAGATGGCAAAAAACCGTCTCAACAGCACAGCCAAGCTTATCGGTGCAATGGTTGAAACAACCCAGGCCATGGAGGCCCTGCGGGAAAGTGAAAATCAGATCAGCAGTATCTTCAGGAGTGCCCCCGTGGGTATTGGATCGGTTGTCAACCGGGTGCTGATAAAAGTCAACAACCGCCTGTGCGGGATGACGGGATATGATGAAACTGATCTGATCGGACACAGTTCCCGGATGCTGTATCCCAGTGATGAAGATTTTGCATTTGTGGGCCGGGAAAAATATGCCCAGATAGCTGATCACGGCACGGGCATGGTGGAAACCCGCTGGCAGAAAAAAGACGGCACCATCATGGATGTCCTTCTCAGCTCTACTCCAGTGGATTTGCAGGACCATTCAAGAGGGGTGACCTTCACAGCCCTGGACATAACAGAGCGCAAACAGGCTGAAAAAGATTTGAATCTGGCACAGGAAAAAATACTGACGATTCTGGACAGTATTGATTCTACCGTTTATGTGGCAGACATGGACACCTGTGAAATCCTGTTCATGAACAAAAGGATGATAACCGATTTCGGCGGGGATAAAACCGGGGATATCTGCTACAGTGTTTTCAGGAAAAATTCAAAACCCTGTACATGCTGTACAAATGATCAGCTGGTCGACAAACACGGGAATCCGGCAGGTGTCCGTATCTGGAATGACAAAAACCCTGTCACAGGCAGGTATTATATCAATTACGACCGGGCCATTGAATGGACTGACGGCCGCCTGGTCCGGATGCAGATCGCCACAGATATTACCGATCTGAAAAAAATGGAGACCCAGCTCCTCCAGGCCCAGAAAATGGAATCGGTGGGGCGTCTGGCCGGCGGTGTGGCCCATGATTTCAACAACATGCTCGGGGTGATTCTGGGACATACGGAACTGGCATTGTTGCAGGCAGATGAAAATCATGATCTGTATGCCGACCTGATAGAAATTCAAACCGCAGCGACGCGTTCGGCTGATATCACAAAACAGCTGCTGGCTTTTGCAAGAAAACAGACCATTTCCCCCAGACAACTGGATTTGAACGATACTGTGGAAAGTATGCTCAATATGCTGCGCCGGCTCATCGGAGAAAACCTCGATCTGGTATGGCAGGCAGCCGCCCACATATGGCCCGTGAAAATGGACCCATCCCAGATTGACCAGATCCTTGCCAATCTCTGCATCAACGCAAGAGATGCCATTTCCGGGGTGGGCAAACTCACCATAGAAACCGGAATCAAAACATTTGATGAAGCATACTGCAGCGAAAACCCGGGCTTTATCCCCGGCGATTTTGTCTTGCTTGCGGTCAGTGACAACGGCTGCGGCATGGATAAGGATACCCTGGACAATCTTTTCGAGCCGTTTTTCACCACCAAGGAGGTGGGCAAAGGCACCGGCCTGGGGCTTGCCACCGTCTATGGCATCGTCAAACAGAACAATGGTTTCATTAATGTATACAGCGAACCCGGCCAGGGTTCTATTTTCAAAATTTACCTGCCCCGGTTAGTTGCCGATGAAGACACTGACAAGGCCATCCCTGATAATAAAGCCGTCGCCGGCGGCTCTGAAATTATCCTGCTGGTGGAAGATGAACCTTCTATCCTCAGGATAACCCGGATGATGCTCGAAAAGAAAGGCTATAGCGTGCTGTCCGCAGCCACGCCGGCAGAGGCCTTGAAAAAGGCAAAAAACCATTCCGGCGCCATTGATCTTCTTGTTACCGACGTGGTCATGCCGGAGATGAACGGCCGGAATCTGGCCGGACAAATCACTGATCTTTATCCGGACATCCGGCTTTTGTTCATGTCCGGCTATACTGCCAACGTCATTGCCCATCAGGGTATTCTGGATGACGGGGTGGCATTCATCCAGAAGCCTTTTTCAATGGCGGATCTGACAGAAAAGGTGCGAAAAGTTTTGGATACATCTTCGGACAAATATCAGGGATAAGCATATGGTTTATTATTATCCGGCAGGTTTGTCATACAGTCGCAAAAACCGGCCGGCGTCAGACCAAAGGTGAATTCAAGTGTTTAACCGATCTGATATTTCCAGCATGGTTTCAGCTGTCTTGACAATGGGGTCCACTATAACATGACACCGTTACCGAACCAGACAAGCAGTAATTTTCCCTATCTGACCGTGGTTTTTCTGACCGCCATCTTTTTTCTGAATTTTATCATCCGCATCATCATCTCCCCGCTCATGCCCACTATCCTGGAGGATATGGGCCTGACCCCTGACCAGGCCGGGTCATTTTTTCTGGTATCCGCATCCGGGTACTGCGTAGCCCTGCTGTGCTCCGGGTTTGTGTCGTCACGGTTCCTGCATGTCAAAACCATCGTGTTTTCCGCCATTGCCACCGGCCTGATGATGTTGCTGACCGGGCTGACCCACGATCTGGCCCTCATGCGGTGGACTGTTTTTGCCGCAGGCATGGCTGCCGGGCTGTATCTGCCGTCAGGCATTGCCATCCTCACCACCACTGTTGCTGAAAAAAACTGGGGAAAAGCCATGGGGATCCACGAGCTGGCCCCCAACGTGAGTTTTCTGCTGGCCCCGGTACTTTGCGAGGCCCTGCTGTTGTGGATGACCTGGCGTCAGGTATTGTTTTGTGTGGGGGCCGCCTCCATCTTGATGGGTTTGTCATTTCTGCGGTTTTCCCGGATCCGGGATTTTGCCGGAAAAGCCCCGAATTTCAAAGCGTTTGCTCCTCTTGCCGCCACCCCGTCTTTTTGGGGCATGATGCTGCTGTTCAGCCTGGGGGTGTCCGGAACCTTGGGGATCTACGCCATGCTGCCGCTATTTTTAGTAAACGCCCACGGCATGGCCCAGGCCCAGGCCAATACCCTGATAACCCTGTCCCGGTTGGCCACGCTGCCCATGCCCCTGGTGATCGGTTGGATTTCCGACCGGTTCGGCCTGAAACCGGTGCTGGCCACCGTGCTGGCAGTGAATGGTATTTTGGTGTTCGGCATCGGTGTGTCAAACGGGTTTCTTCTACAGGTATGGGTGTTCTGTCAGCCCGTGGTGGCGGTGTGCTTTTTTCCGCCCGCATTTGCTGCATTGTCCCATATCGGCTCTGAGGAGATGCGCAGCGTGGCGGTCTCATTTACCATACCGGCGGCCTTTCTGGCGGGCGGCGGTTTGGTGCCCAGTCTCATTGGTATTCTGGGGGACAAGGGATGGTTCGCTGCCGGGTTTATGGCGGCCGGGGTCATGGTTCTGGCAGGGGCGGCAGTTCCCTTTTTTCTGACCTTTCACAAACCGGAAAACTGAATCCGAAAAAACACCCGAGCCGGCATACCCTGAAAACCAATGGGATCAGGTTCCTGTTGCGTAAAATTTTCCAAAGGCTTTTGATAAAGGATACCATTACGATGCAAAACCTGATAATGTTTACGGATATCATTTGACCCATTGAAAAAGGAAGGTACATATGAAAAAATCCATTGGTGCAAAAACTATCCTGTATCCGGCACCTGTGCTGATTGTGGGAATTTATGACAAAGATGGCAGGCCCAATGCCATGACCGCTGCATGGGGTGGCATCTGCTGTTCCAGCCCGCCGTGTGTCACGGTTTCCCTGAGAAAAGTGACCTACAGTTACAAGTGTATCGTTGACAGCGGTGCCTACACGCTGAACATCCCTTCAGAAAATTATGTTGCGGCAGCGGATTATCTGGGCATGGCATCCGGGAAAAATGCGGATAAGTTTAAAACCGCCGGACTGACACCGGTGAAAAGCGACCATGTCAATGCCCCCTATGTCAAAGAATTCCCGCTGGTTCTGGAATGTAAACTAATACACACGCTGGAGATAGGGCTGCATACCCAGTTTGTTGGTGAAATACTGGATATTAAAGCAGAGGAATCCATTCTGGCAGAGAACGGACTGCCTGCCATCGAGAAAATGAAACCGATTATTTATGCCACCGCTGAAAAGGCGTATTTCAGTGTCGGCAACAAAATCGGGGATGCCTTCTCCATTGGAAAGGGCTTGAAATAACTGAAGGAAATTTTTTTATATGAAACAGCACGCTGTCAATAGTTCCAATCCAACGAATTTCCGGTTTGAGCTGGCCAGGTGGTCCATATTCGCCATTCTCATCCTCACCTATATTCTGGTGTATTTTCACCGCATGGCGCCGGGGGTGGTGTCGGAATTTCTCATGGCTGATTTCGGCATCAGCGGCGCACGTTTAGGGTCTCTGGCCGCCATCTATTTTGCCGTGTATGCCGTGATGCAGATACCGTCCGGCGTGATCGCCGACACCTTGGGGACACGGACATCCATCATCTTCGGGAACCTGGTGGCCGGCACCGGCTCTATTGTTTTCGGCCTGGCCCCCGGATTTGAAATGGCGCTTGCCGGTCGTTTTCTGGTGGGGCTCGGGGTGTCTGTGGTGTTCATTTCCATCATGAAAAACAACGCAGTGTGGTTCCATGAAAAGGTGTTCGGCATCATGAGCGGGCTCACCCTTTTTTTTGGCAATCTGGGGGCTGTCCTGGCGGCCGGCCCCCTGTCCCAGGTGTTGACGGTTTTTCAGTGGCGCACGGTTTTCACAGGGATCGGAGGCCTTTCTCTGTGCCTGGCACTGGCCGGATTTTTAGTGGTCAGAAACAAACCGCAGGATATGGGATTTGATCCGCCCAACACCTATGCCGACCACTTTGAAATTCACAACAGCCACTGGGTGACCAATCTGAAAAGTGTGGCCATGACCCTGCGGGTCTGGCCCGGATTCTGGGTCCAGCTGGGAATGATCGGCAGCAGCTATTCCTTTATGGGGCTCTGGGGGATCCGCTATATGCAGGATGTCCATCTTATGAACCGGGCCGGAGCCGCCAATCTCATAACAGCCCAGCTGCTCAGTTTTGCCCTGGGCGCCCTGTTCTGGGGATGGATCTCCGACAGAATTGGTAAAAGAAAGCCGTTTCTGGTTTCAGCTGCGGCCGCGTATCTGCTGTCCTGGCTCATGCTGATGTACCTGCCGTGGACCCCCGGGATTACCGGGTATATCATTTTTATCTTTATGGGATTTGCCGCATCCGGGTTTGTTATCACCTTTGCCGCAGCCAAGGAGATTGTCCATCCCCACCTGTCCGGCATGGGGGTCAGCGTTGTCAACACCGGCTGCTTCATCGGCACGGCCCTGGCCCAGCCCCTGGTAGGCTACATTGCAGACCTGACCTGGGACGGCACCATGGCGGCCGGCGTCCGGATTTACAGTGCCGCCGACTATCAGAACGGCTTCATCGCCATGGTCCTGTTTTCCATTCTGGCCCTGGCAGCCGCATTCAGGGTCAGGGAAACCTATTGCCGCAACAGTTTTAAAGAATGAAAATTCTGGTTGACCACATGCCAGAAATAAGAGAAGCTTTTTGCAGGGTGACATGAACCGCCATCCTGCAAAAGGGTATCCCGGTTTATTAATCTTTATACAAGGAGCAGAACATGACTAACAACGTTGTCATTGCACTATCCTGCGGCACCAACGATACCAACCGCGCCACCCGGGCCATCCACCTGGCCACCATCGCCCACAAGGAGGGAAAGAACACCAGCCTGTTTTTACTGGATGAAGGGGTGTATCTGGCCAAACAGGGCATCATCACCCATGTCAGGGCCGCCACCGGGGATGTGGCAGATGACCTTCTGGTTTATCTTCAGGCCCATGAGGTCCCGATCCTGGTGTGCACCCCCTGTGCCGCTGCCCGGCAGATCAAGGAAGCGGATCTGATCGAAGGGGCCCGCATGGCCTCGGCTGCGGAATTCATCAACATGTCCTGTGATGCGGCGGTGATCAGCTTATAAAACACCGGCCGGCATGCTGATATGGAACCCCGGCTGGGTCTTCCGGCGGCCGCAGTATCTTTCGGTCCGGAGCATTTCTGAAACACGGCCGGAGCTGACTTTCACAATGGTTTTGCCGGCACCGGTTCATGTCTTGATCCCAGGCTGTTCAAAAGAATCGCCCCTGAGACAATACAGCCGCCGACAACCGTCAGCATGCTGGGCACTTCATTGATGCCGAAGACGGGCAGATAGACCCAGATGACCCCGCCGACAACCTCGAAAAGGGACAGCAAGTTCAGTTCCGCTGCCGGGAAATATCCGGCACCCAGGGAGAACAGAATCAACCCGACACCCACCAGGGACCCGTGAACCATGCTCAGCAGAATGTTCCGGCCGGGCATCATCATGGAGTCGCCTTGAACCTGCATGACAGCGGCGGTAATGACTGCACACAGGATACCGGCCAACGCGACGGTGGCAAACTGGGGGGTTTCCTTGCGCATCCGCAAAGAGATCGAAAAAGTGGCAAACCCGCAGGCTGAAGCAAATCCGGTAACTATTCCCAGCAGACTGCCCGCTTCCAGCCCTTCAATCACCATCACTCCGATTCCGATAAAAGCGATGCCCATGGAAACCCAGGTAATGGGGCGAAGTGTTTCCTTAAGAATGACAATCCCCATGAATGCGGCAATAAAAGGGATAGTTGAAAACAGAAACAAGGTATTGGCGGCCGTGGTCAACGTGATGGACCAGATAAAAAAAATAAACGCACCCACCAGGCCCAGTGCACCGACAATCCCGGAAAGCCCGATTTTCTGAAAATTTTGGACAAACCGGTGCCGGTCTCTGACCATCAGATAGATGCATAAAATGGCTGCCACGGTCAGGCCCCTGAAAAACAGATACTGCCAGCGGAAGTCCCGGGGATCCACCATGTACCGGATGGTCAGCGCGCCGAATGACCACAGGGTCCCTGCGGTCAACACCGCGGCCAATGCTTTTGAATGACCCATTGCTGCCATTTCTGTTCCTTTCCATTCCCCTTCAGGGGGGGGTTGTTTCCTGTCGGTCGATGATTCACCACGTATTTTCGCAAAAACTGACAACGGGCATATTAGGCGATCCATTCCAATCACTCAAGGATAATTATTATGAAAATCTCTTGCTGTCATGGGCTCAGCTTCCAGGCAGCGGATGATCTGTTCTCTGGTTGTCAGTTTTTTATCAACGACATCCATCTGCTCACTGCTCCCGCCCATGATCCGACAATCCCTCCAGTTTATCCAACCACCCGGCTATGTCAGCGGTCCCGCTGCGGATCTCCTGGATGGCATCAGGCCGGGATTTCTGTCCGGCAACATGGCTGCTCCAACAAATGACCATTTCAGTCAGCCTGTTCATCATTTGTTCCTGGATGGGTTTCTCATCGTCAGGACGGGATGTGTCATTTTTTCTGATTGTGTTCATAACATCACCTTCTTTTCTGCCGGTTCCAGAGACAATATATTCATTTCCCATCTGGACAAGGCGTTTATATATTTTGTAACAGACAAGCAGAAAAAAATACAGGTTATGAACAGAATTTCATAAAAACTGCTTCGGAGGTTGCATGGAATTATTTTTACCTGGGCATTGGCCCAGTACTTTTCAACGTGAAAGGCCATTTTTTTTTAGCTTGCCATCCATCATGGAAAACAGAAGATTCAAAAGATATGGACAATTATTGCTGGTCAGAAGCCGTCCGGAATGCCTGTCAATATTGAATTTTTATTGTCTCCATTGTTGACTTTTTGGGCATCAAACTGATACTGAATACAGGTAACCACGAATCATGCAAACAACCTGAGAGCACGGTATTTGATGCAGCCACACAAAGATTATATCACAGATCTTGAAAATGCGTTGGCAGGCAACGATGCGCTTCCTGTTTTAAACCCAAACGCAATAAAAATACAGCAGGAAGCCACAAGGAAAGATCCCCATTTCTCTGTACTGGCAAGCCTTATCCGTAAGGACCCGGCCATGACCAGCCAGGTTTTAAAGGTTGCCAACGCCCCCTATTACCGGGGAAGAGAAGTAGCCCGAACCCTCATGGATGCCCTGACAAGGCTGGGTCAAGATGAAATTGTCAATATTATAATGGCCCTGATATACCAGCAGCACTTCCGGTCAAAACATCCCGTGATACAGCCATTACAAAAACAATTGTGGCATCACTGTGTCAATTGCGCCATCGGCACTTTATGGACTGCCAGGCATCTTGGCTTCAAGGAGTTGGTTCCACAGGCATTCATTGCCGGGCTGCTGCATGATATGGGGAAACTGCACATCCTGTCCGTGCTGGAGCATATCCTGACCGCTTCCGGGGAAAACATACAATTTCTTTCTCCCGAAATTGACAATATTCTTGATACACAACATACCTCCCTGGGACACAGGCTTCTTACCCAGTGGCGTCTGCCCAGGCAATACCGAACCATTGCACGGGATCACCACAGCAAGCCCTTTGATATGTCAGACAAGCTCCTGG
>JAABSB010000189.1 GCA_011390615.1 Desulfotignum sp.
TAGATTGAATCATGCCGTATCCTTCATGTCTGCAATTGTCTTGTTCTGTTCAGGTCTCCGGTCAGGTCCGGACAAATCCTCTACTCTATAACCATCTGTGAAGCAAAATGTCAACCATATCCCTGTATTTTCAGCGGTGCAAGGGTTGCATTTTTACAATAAAAAATGCCGTTACCGGCAGTGCCTTTTGTCTGGAGCAAGCGGCCTGTATACCTTTTTTCAGGCACCGCAGACACAGGAATCAGCGCCTGATAAGGGGTTTTTTAACCAGCTGTTTGTGTTGACACAGGCAGGGACTTGTGGTACATGCGTTTGAGTTTATTTGCGTAAAGCGCAGGATGATCAGAACGGAATAATAAGGAAGGAATCACCATGGATCAGAACACCATCACAATCAATGGTCACGCCTATAATTTCGACCCCGGCCAGACCATCCTGGAAATAGCACAGCAAAACAGTATTGATATTCCCAACCTGTGTCATCTGAAAGGCACACGGGCTACAGGGGCATGCCGCGTGTGTATAGTGGAGATCGAGGAATCATGGGGGAAAAAACTGGTATCCTCCTGCAGTACGCCGGCGAAAAACGGCATGAAGATTCACACCGAATCCCCACAGATTGTGGCATATCGCAAAATTTATATAGGTCTGATGCTGGATTCCGGCAACCACAATTGTGATATCGGGTCTGCAGGAGATGAATCCTGGACCGATTTTCAGATCGCTGCCATGGAAAATGACAAAAAAGAAGAGCTCTGTCCGGTGTGGGGAGATTGTGAACTCCAGACCCTGGCCTACCGGTATCAGGTCAAAGGCCGGGTCAGCGGCCGGCACAGAGAACCCCTGGTCCTGCCGGTGGAAGAAGACAACCCGTTTATTATCCGGGATATGTCCCGCTGTATCCTATGCGGCAGGTGTGTTGCCGCCTGTAATGAGGTGCAGGTGAACCAGGCCATTGATTTTGGGTTCCGTGGCAACAACGGCAAAATCATTGCTGGAACAGGCACCACCCTGATGAAATCCAGCTGTGTATTCTGTGGAGAATGTGTCCAGGTCTGCCCGGTGGGTGCCCTTGTGGAAAAGAAAAACCTGGGAAAAGGGCGGCCCTGGGAGACCGAAAAAATTAGAACTACTTGTCCCTACTGTGGTGTGGGATGTCAGCAGCTGCTCCATGTCCAGGACAATACCATCATGAAAATCACCGGTGTTGAAGATGCAGAACCCAATCTGGGCAGGCTGTGTGTCAAGGGCAGGTATGGATTTGATTTTGTAAACTCTTCGGACCGGCTGACCACCCCGCTGATCAAAAAAGAGGGCAAACAGGTGCCGGCCTCTTGGGATGAAGCCCTGGATCTTGTTGCCAAAAAATTTGCCGAGATCCGGGACCAGCAAGGGGCTGATACCATGGGGGTGCTCACCTCTGCCCGGACCACCAATGAAGACAATTACATTGCCCAGAAATTCACCCGGGCGGTGCTCAAGACAAACAATATCGACCATTGTGCGCGACTGTGACACAGCTCCACCGTAGCCGGTCTGGCTGCAGCATTTGGAAGCGGTGCCATGACAAACACCATGGCTGATCTTGAAACCTCGGACCTAATCCTGGTTACCGGGTCCAATACCACGGAAAACCATCCGGTTTTGTCCACCTTTATAAAACGGGCTGCCCTGAAAGGCAAAAAAGTCTATGTGGTTGATCCAAGGCGGGTCAAACTTGTGGATCTTGCGGAAAAATGGCTGCGGCCCCATCCTGGAACCGATATCGCCTGGATAAACGGGTTGATGCATGTGATCATCAAAGAAGATCTCCATGACAAGGCATTTATCGAAGCGCGCACGGAAAACTTTGATGCCTTAAAAGAGGTGGTGGCATCCTATACCCCGGAGCATGTGGCTGAAATTACCGGAATTGCTGCAGAAGACATCATTGCACTTGCCAGGGCATTTGCCCAGGCTCCAGTAGCTGCCATCTGTTACTGCATGGGCATCACCCAGCACACCTGCGGCACTGACAATGTCAAATCTCTGGCCAATTTGTCCATGCTCTGCGGTCACCTGGGCAAACCCGGTGGCGGGGTCAATCCTTTGCGGGGCCAGAATAATGTCCAGGGGGCCTGTGATATGGGCGGGCTTCCCAATGTGTTTACCGCCTACCAGGCAGTCTCCAGTGACGCGGCCAGACAAAGCTATGAAAAAGCCTGGAACGTGACCGGCATGCCTGCCAAACCAGGCCTGCCCGTGACTGAAATGATTGAAAAAGCCTATGCAGGTGAATTCAAATCCATGTATGTTATTGGGGAAAATCCCATGGTATCGGATCCGGATCTGAACCATGCGGAAAAAGCCCTGGCCAACCTGGAATTTCTGGTGGTTCAGGATATTTTTCAAACAGAAACCACTGCCATGGCAGATGTGGTGCTGCCCTCCTTGTGCTGGGCGGAAAAAGACGGCACTTTTTCCAATACGGAACGTAGGGTCCAGCGGGTGAGAAAAGCAGTAAACGGGCCGGAAGGTGCCCGTCCGGACTGGGAAATTATCTGTGACATTGCCCGGCGCATGGGATATGACATGCCGTATGAAAACAGCCATGAAATTTTCAAGGAGATCTGTGCTGTTACCCCGTCCTACCGGGGCATCACCTGGGAACGCATTGACAAAAAGGGCATTCACTGGCCCTGCCCGGATGAAAGCCATCCCGGCACCCCGATTCTGCATACCACCCAGTTCACCAGGGGAAAAGGGCTGTTTCATGCCATTGAGCACCAGCCCCCGGCAGAACAGGTAAGTGATGATTATCCTTTTATTCTGACCACAGGAAGGGTGCTCTATCACTACCATACCCGTACCATGACCATGCGTACAGAGGGACTGAACCAGATGTCTCCTGAGTGTTTTGTGGAGATATCAAAAACAGATGCCAAAAAACTGGGTCTGGATACAGGGGCGCTTGTCAATGTGTCATCCCGGCGCGGAAAAATCAGCGCCAAACTGCAGGTTTCTCACAAGGCAGTGGAGGGAACTATTTTTATACCTTTCCATTTTGCCCAGGCAGCAGCCAATAAGCTGACCAATGCCAAACTGGACCCCACAGCCAAAATTCCGGAACTCAAGGTATGTGCCATCAATATTGAGCCGGCGGCATGATGCATTAATCCTGAAAGTGCCGGAAAACCGGCAATGATATAAAATATTACCAGCGCCCCTGACATAGTGATGACAGGGGCGCTGGCAGCCTGGATTCCCGGTGTGATCTTTCTTTTATCCACAGTCTGGGCTGGATTTTTTGGTATGCCGTCATTTGAGACGAAATAACAGGCATTCCCTGCATTTTAGGAAATTTTCTTAGCCGTACTAGGTGTTTT
>JAABSB010000190.1 GCA_011390615.1 Desulfotignum sp.
GGCAATAAACATATTGAGACTGGGGCTACAGTCTCAGAGCCTTTCGGCTCAAGAAGCCCCCACTATAGCGGCAGCTTAGTGGTGGGAGTAGTCACCGCCTTGGTGTTATGCCGGAAAAGCAACTCCCATAAAACCGGCCGGCCAGATCTTTATACCGCATCAAGTACCTGCCTGACCCTTGCGGCCAGGCCTTTGACACTGAAAGGCTTCTGGATGAACTGGATCCCTTTTTCCAGAATGCCGTGATGGGCAATGACGTTGGATGTGTAGCCTGACATGTACAACACCTTTATGCCGGGATGGGTTTTGCTGACTTTCAGATAAAGGTCTTTTCCGTTCAGGCCGGGCATGACAACATCGGTGAGCATCATGTGAATTTTTTTGTCATAGCCGGAGACTGTTTCCAATGCTTTTTCGCCATTGGCTGCGGCAAGCACCTTATAGCCTTTGTTTTTCAAAACAGCATGGGCCAGCTCCCGCACCTGTTCATTGTCTTCCACCAGCAGAATGGTTTCAGTGCCGTGAAGGTTGTTATCTTTGTATCCGGCAGCAGCCGGGTTCATTTCCATATCCTGTGCAAGGGGCAGGTAAATCTTAAAGGTTGTTCCTTTTTCCGGCTCGGAATATACCCAGATGTTGCCCCCGTGCTGCTTTACGATGCCGTATACCGTTGCAAGCCCCAGGCCCGTGCCGTGCTCTCCTTTGGTGGAAAAAAACGGTTCAAAGATGTTTTTACAGGTCTGCTCATCCATGCCGGACCCGGTATCACTGACAGCCAGCAGGGCATAATTGCCCGGTACAACCCCCTGGCGGGTTTGTGCATAGGATGCATCCAGATCCTTGCGGGCGGTTTCTATGGTGAGATGCCCCCCATCGGGCATGGCATCTGCTGCATTGACCACCAGGTTCATTATCACCTGTTCCAGCTGGCCGATATCTGCCATCACAATCTGGGGATTAGAAGACAATGCCAGGGTGATGTGAATGTTTTCCCGGATGGTGCGCTGCAGCAGGGGCTGAAAATTTTTCACTGCCTGGTTGATATCCACGGGCTTGACCGCAAGGGTCTGTTTCCGGCTGAATGCCAGCAGCTGGCGCACCAGGTCCCGGGCACGCAGCCCTGCCTGTAAAATTGTATTTATTTTTTTTTGTTGTTTCTCTGTTATCCCGGGATCAGCGAGTATCAATTCACTGTACCCCAGGATGGGTGACAGCAGGTTGTTCAAATCATGGGCAACACCCCCGGCCAGGCGGCCGATGGATTCCATTTTCTGAATCTGCCGGTATTGCTCCTCCACCCGGTCTTTTTCTTTTTGCATCTGTTTGTAGTCAGACAGGTCCAGATCAATGCAGAACATCTCTTTTTCACCGGCATGGCTGGTTATCATGACATGGCTGGAAAAAACCGGAACCGATTTTCCTGAACGGTTCTGCAGAACCATTTCCCCGGCCGGGATGGGGATGCCGTTTTCATACCAGGCCTGTAAGGCTTTAACCGTCTGGGTGCGCATGTCATCAGGGATGATTAGATCTTCTAGCCGCCGGCCAAAGGCCTGTTCCCGGGAATATCCATACACACGTTCACTGGCCTGGTTCCAGAATATCACTTTGCGCGCTTTGTCATATCCCTGGATGGGTATGCTCTGCACAGCATCAAAAACTGCATGGAGACGGGCTTCACTTTGCTGCAGGTTTTTCCGGGCAGCCTGTTCTTTTTCAAAGGTTTTTTTCAAGCTGTGCAGCATTAAAGCGGTTGTCGTGGAAATCAAGGCATTGATGAACAGGAAGTTGCCAGTCATCACCAGCCATTGTTCCAGGGGATTTTCTGTTGGGATATCCCAGTGCAGCGTGCCGTTTCCAATAAAGACAGCAATCACACCAAAAGCCAGTACATTGCATGCCAGGGTGATAAATGCAGCCTTTAGATCATAAATGGTGCTGACAATGATGGATGCCCCCAGCAGCCACACATAACCGGCACCAACAGGTCCGAGAATGACCATCAATCCTACACCCAGAGAAAACAGAACAATGAAGATCAGGCTGGCACGTATTTTTAAAGACAGGTTTTTTGAAAATAGTACCACCACAGTACCGAGATAAGCAGCCAGATCCAATATGGCCACACTTCCCAGTCCTTCGGCCATGGAAAGCAAAATGGAAGGCACCAGTACAAAAGGACCAAAAAAACTGGCAGTAAAGCAGATGATAAACAAAATGCGTTCCTGCCAGAATGTGAATGGATCAGTTTCCCAGACATAGGCAGGCAGCAGTTTTTTCTCCAGTGCATGCCAAACCGGGTTTGTTTTGTCGTACAGATTGATCATCTGTTTTTTCCATTTGGGGGTTATGCTTCAGCCAAAAACGTTCTTTTCTTATACGCAAAGATCCGGCCCTGGTCAACCAGAGGATGAAAAGTTTAGATATTGGCGCATTGGTGCTTGACACCGCAAAAAAGAAATGATATTAACCCAGTCTGTTTTGCATCGGGGCGTAGCGCAGTCTGGTAGCGCACTTGTCTGGGGGACAAGTGGTCGCAAGTTCAAATCTTGCCGTCCCGACCATTGATAATAAAGGGTTTCAGATTTTATGCTGAGACCCTTTTTTGGTTTTTTGTTGCGGGTCATGTTGCGGATTTGATTTTTTTTTGGGGAAATTTGCCTGAAATTGACTCCATGGCAACCTGGATAGCACCATCTAATTCATTCATGCAGGTAAATTTCTGTTGTCCGGGACTCGGAATGGCCCAGAATCTTTTGGATTGTTTTTGTTGAAATCTTTGGATTGTCTGCCATGAGAGACGCCATAAGGTGGCGGAGTGCATGGAACCCGAAAGGCGGAACCTTGGCCCTGGTGCAAAGACCCCTCATAAATTTGGGCCGTTTATGGTATCTGTCCCCTGTCCGTTTTTCTGATTCCCGGCTTTGCGGCAAGCATCGCAACAATAGGCGTGGCCTCTCCAGCACGACCGACAGCAACAAAATGGAAACTCACACCAACGACATGTAATTAAAATTAAATACAAGGCATCCTCCGGTCTTGCAGATAGACGGAAGATGGTGTAGAAAGAAAATAGTTTGTGTGGGCTTTCCGGCTATCTGAGGAAGTTCACAATCAAAGCCTGGAGTTGGCGCTCCAGGCTTTTTTATGATGTTGACCTTGAATTATACGAATAAAAAGAAAGATTTGATAATCTTTTTTGAATAAAACGGAATAAAATCTCACAACATAATCAAACCCGCTACATAAATTTACAGATGCGTAATTTTACATGCATTTTAATGAAAAAATGAGGTTACTGAA
>JAABSB010000191.1 GCA_011390615.1 Desulfotignum sp.
TAGTGGAATTAGATTTTTTATTTTCGTCATGTTTATTTAATTTTGTATATATATTTTTATCAGTATTCACGTTATTCCTCCGATTTATATTTTAATTAAATTTTATTATAAAATATTTGTTTTTAGTTCTACAAGTTTTAATTGAAAAATTTTTGTAAAACCTTTATTAAATATAATTATATTAGTTAAGGCACGACAGCAAATGTATAACACATGAATATTATTTTAAAACCCAGAATTCTTCAGAAATCCTATAAAAATTTAAATATAAGATAGGAAGATATGCCCAATGGAAAAGAAATCAAAGCTAATATCTTTTAGAGTATCGAAAGAAGAATATGAGGAACTCAGCAGCCGTATCCCATTAAAACTGAAACAGGACAAAATGGGGGAACTTGTTAAAGATGATGAGGGTAACGTTAAACAGATTCCCCTCATGTCTATCAGCACTTTTATCCGAGGTGCTGTGCTTGGAAAGCGGTTGTTTGCTGTTGATCGAGTCGTTGAGGAAGAAAAGGTTGTTGCTGCTGCTAAGATCGGAAATAACATAAATTATATTGCCCGTAGACTAAATTCTGCCCACAAAAAAGGTATCGTTGATCAAAGCACATATGAAGAGATGCTGGCCCTATTAAGAGAAACCAGAGATCAAATGTACGACATACTTGCCCCTATCAGGTAGTTATAAATGTTAATCCGGATCAATCAAAATAGCGAAGGCATTGAGCATTATTTCGAAACCGGAATAAAGACCGGTCGAAATAAAACAAGGGATGAGCTCGACAAGCGAGTTCCCCTGTCTGGAGATCTGGAAAGTTTCTCACGTGTTGCTCAATTCACCAGGGACAATAAGCGATGGAAAAATCACTATTGGCACCTGTCTGGTTCCTTTGCCCTGGAGAATCAGAATCTCAGCGATGATGATATCAGAAAGATTCACCAGGAAATGCTGGAGTATTATTTTTGCCGGTACGTTCCGAAAAAAAAACAGAAAGAAGAAGGTGAAGATATAACTGATAGGATCATCCATGCATCTGAGATCCACCGGCCTAAAATCCAGACCGGCATTACCGGCATGGATCAAAGGCTTGCCCATTTTCACATGGCTGTATCAAAGCTGGACCAAGAAACAGGAAACCAACTCCGCATGATTCCGTATCGTCACATTGCGGACAAAGCCTTCCAAAGCTATTTAGCTCTGAAATATAAACTGGAAGATCCAGCGCTCAATAGACGGCCCTTCGGTAAGCCAACTCTTGAAAATATAATCATACTTCAGACCGGGAAACAGTATGTTAACAGCCTGTCAAAGATGACCCTGCCTGAGTATAAGAAAATTATCATTCAGCTTTTAGAGGGAGCTACCTCTTTAGAAAAAGTTAAAGAAATTCTGGAGGACAAGGAGGACATAACACGCGTTGATTTTAAGGAGTATCAGCAAAAAGAAAAAGATCCTGAGACTGGAACATTTACAGGCCGTAAAATCCCTGGCCATAAATATTTCCAGATTAATTCCACCTATTTCCCAAAGATGAATGTAAATCTTCGGGGCAGAGGGTTCGAAAAAATTGAAAAGCTCATTTACACCCTGGAGGAATTGGAAAAAAAGATTGTCCAGGGCAAAGACAAACCATCTAAAACGCCCAAGCATTGGAAGTCTTACACCGATCAGGAACGGGAAGCGGCCATTGAAGAACAACGCAAAATTTTCAGGGACCATCAACACTGGTGGATAAAGCAAGGATTTAAAGAAGAGCTGGAACTGAAAAATCCCAAGCGGCGTAATTTAAAAGCCCTTGAAAAGCAGTGTGTTGCAAAATACGAGAAGCGGATAAAAGAACATCGCCGGTATTTTGTGATCTATCGGTTTAATATTGATGCAGACCAAATCAAGGGATATCGGATTTGGGAAAAGAATAATGTTCGGTACCTTTATAATAATGACATGGGCGTTAAAATTTATGATCATCCGGAAAAGATTGTCTTGAGAATCCCTAATGATCCCAAAAAGCTGAGAGATGCGGTTGTCTTATCCCTAAAACTTGCCCGAGACAAGGGTTGGCATTTGAGAATGATAAAATTGACCGGATCTCCGGAATTTATTTCTGAATCAAAGCGACAAATAGAAAAAATCCTTAAATCAGAAAAACCCATTCCTGTAAAGCTTCCGGTTAAACCAAAGCCGAAAAAAAGGCCTTATCTGAATGATCTGGATTACATTGAGAAAGAAGATGCTGATAAGAAGGCCGGCATAAAGTTCTCCAAAGAGCGAATTGATACCATAAAAACGGAATTGAACCCGCAGGCCGTGATTAACCTGGCTGAAAAAAAATGGGCGCTGCCTGTACGTAAATATGAAGTTATGGTCAGAAAAATCAAACACAAAGAGACTCGCAGGGCATGGGATATTGTTGACTTTTTAACCAAAGTTTGCAATCAGCCAATCTCTGAAACCTATGAATGGCTTGATGATCTCTTAAAGGCTCAGGAAGAAGTCTTTGATAAGGCTCGAGAACAGCATGATGCCAAAATTTTAAGAGAGGCTGAGGCAGAAAAGATCATTGATGATATAGATATTGATCCTTCAGAGAGAGAAGAGTTCTCTGAAGATGATTTTGACCTGGATAGGCCTTTTGCGGATCTGGAAGATGACCTGGAAGATGATTATGAACCGAGAATGTAATTTAACCCAAAGCCCCGTAAAGCCTGATCTATTCACGGCGGTGATATAAGGCGCTCAGACGTTAGGCTGGTCATTGTTGGTCTTCAATATACTGTTGAATCACATATAGGGGTTCTCCACCGCATGAACTGGCAAAATAGGACGGGGGCCAGAGTGCCCCTTTCCAATAGTTTTTTGAAATTCAGTTATCTGCTGTTTCAACTTGTGGGATGAAATACCCTTCAGGCTGTTGACCATTTTTGAAAAGGTTTGCCGTAAGCATTATCAAAAGCAAAAGAACTACCAGTATCGCTCAAAAAATTAGAAGGTTGAATAAAAACATGCACATGGTTTTTGATTATTTGAAAATGACCCGGAATTTATGCCGCTTTTCGGGGGAATAGACATTTGAATAAATCTGTAGTGTTGTTTTGCTTGACAAATACAGATTTCGATTTAAAATAATTTTATTCTGATTAAATAATAAACGGGTTTTGTGCCCGGTCCTAACCCTTAAAAATCGTAAAGGAGGAAGCCATGCAGGAACAATTGTGCAAGGATTGCAGCATG
>JAABSB010000192.1 GCA_011390615.1 Desulfotignum sp.
GGCTGATCCACCCCTTTCAGATCTGCCGAAAAAGAAGAGATCACCTGCACAGCATCTGCCTTTTTCTCCAGAACTGCATCGGACACCAGGATCTGTCCCTTCCGGGCCTGTTCCTGGATCCGGCTGGTGATGTTGACGGCCGATCCCACCACCCCGTATTTGGACCGGGTGGCAGATCCGATATTTCCCACCACCACCTGGCCGGCATGGATACCGATGCCCATGGATAGATCCGGCAGGTTTTGGGCCTGTAATTCCCGGTTAACCTTAGGCATCCGGGCCTGCATGGCAAACGCGCACTGGGCCGCCCGCCAGACGGTGTCCTGGACCGGTTCATCCAGGGGATCAAAAAACACCAGGATGGCATCCCCGTAAAAGTCCACAATAATGCCCTGAAATTCTTGAATTATCTCGATCATGTGGGAAAAATACCGGTTCAAAATGGTAACGATCATCTCAGGACCAAGGGTTTCAGACAGGCTGGTAAATCCCCTGATGTCTGACATGAGCATCACCGCCTCCCGCCGCCTGCCCCCCAGTTGCCCTGCTTCCGGGTGCTCCATCAGGGTTCGGGCAAAATCCGGGTCCACATACCGGCCAAAGCTGTTGCGGATATGATCGCGTTCCTCCAGTCCCTTGACCATATCATTGAAGCTTTCCACCAGCTGCCCGATTTCATCGCGGCTTTCCACATCTATGGGTGATCCGTAATCACCGTCTGCCACAGCTTCCGCTTTGGTGGACAAATGCTGGATCTGGCTCACCATCCGGCACATGTGAAACCGGATCAACACCAGCACCAGACCTGAAAGAACAAAAATCCCCAGGGCAAGGACATTTCTGTAGGACACAATAGGGCCCAGAATTTTACGGCCGTCGGCAAACATGATAATGGTCCAGGGCACCTGGTCAAGTTTGTAAAAACCTGCGACCTGGTCAGGGGGATGGCCCCCGGAGCTAACCGTGCCAAAGGCCTGGGACTCCATTTTTTTCACAATTGCCTGCTCGAGGGGATTATTTGACTCCCCCAGGGAGCGGCGGTCCGTCATGGTCATGTTTGTATGGGCCATATAGGTACCGGTTTTATCTACAATACAGGCCATGTCACTCTGCCACCAGCCCAGTGACAGGATATCTTTAAGCAGGTAATCAAACTCCATGCGGATGTCAAGATGCCCCAGTGTTTCTTCTGAAGGCCCGGACAGGGTGATGCGCATGGTCACGGTCCGGCCATCTCCGCCTCCATGGTATTGGGGTCCGGAAACACTTGCGATTTTGGATCTGGAAAACCGCATACCTTTGTGCATGTCAACATTCATCCGGTCCATATGGCCCATGCCGGGCATTTCCCTTACCCGGACAGATTGTGAAGAATCAGCCGGGTCATAATCTGCAGACACCACGCCTTCCATGACCTGCAGAAAATCGGTCACCTGTTCCGGCGAAACAATGGCAGCATTCCGGTCAGATACCTGGAACAAGGCATTGAGTAGATCCACCGGTTTGAGGAGTCTCATTTCAATATAATGGGCCGCCCGCTGCAGTTTTATGGCTGCAGATTCATTCCACTGGTTCAGCATGATGTCCCTGGCATACCAGAAACTTGCCGCCCCTCCCAGCAGAAGAATCACCACCACTGGAATCAACAAAAGCAAAAGCAGCCTTGCCTGCAATGTCTTGAATCTGAATTGTGTTACCTTCATACCGCCCTTTTTGGTATTACCCTGCATTTGAAAATGCTTGTTTTATACCCTGCAGACATCAGTCTGGTGCGTTTTTTTTATTGATGCACTACAATCGCCGGCAGGTGTATTATCAAAATCATAACACCTTTTCCAAAGGTATCCAATAAAAAAACCATGGATACCAAAACCCGGCCAAAGGTAAAATATGTTTGACAGATATGGCTGCCGGGGCTATTTTACACTGCTGGCCGCAACCATGGATCTCAAGGACTGCTGAACATATGCAACCATCCACAACCCGAACCGTTCTCATGGATGCCCGGATGGCAGGACCTTTGTTCATGCTGTCCGCCGCCCTTTTTTTTACGCTCATGTCCACCATGGTCAAACTGATGCCGGACCATTACACGGTCTGGCACCTGGGATTTATCCGCTGCTTTGGCGGGATGCTGGTGCTGACAACTGTGTTCAGCCGCAGAAAAAATCCCTTTAAAGGACACAAAATCCCGCTGCTGATCCTCAGGGGCTGTTCCGGCTCTCTGGCCTTTTTTTTTGTGGTGTCTGCCCTGCGCACCCTGCCCATGTCCACAGCAGTGGTGCTGTTTTATTCCTATCCTGCCTTTGCCGCCCTGTTCGGGTTCATCATATACAAAGAACAGGTGAACCGGCTGCAGATAGCCTGCATTGCCGTACTGCTGACAGGGGTGGCCATTTTGTTTGATTTCCGGCTGTCCACCAATGCTCTGGGCCAGGCCATGGCCATTATCGGGGCACTGCTGGCAGGATTCACAGTCACCATTATCCGGTCTTTGCGGGAACACAACGGCCCGGTGATCATCTATTTTTATTTCTGCACCATGGGAACTTTGGCCACCCTTCCCTATTGCCTCTCCCACCCGATTGTTCCTGCGTCAGCTGTAGAGTGGGCCATGATCGCAGGGATTATTGCGGTGTCGGTGGTCGCCCAGCTGCTCATGAACCAGGGATTTTTCTTCTGCAGGGGCTTTGAAGGGGCAGCATACATGTCCAGTGAAACCCTGTTTACAGCGGTGGTGGGCATTGTCTTTCTTATGGAACCGGTCTCCTGGCATCTGGTTGCCGGGGGCCTGCTCATTGTGGGCTCAGGCCTGGCCATGCACCGGCTGGGACGGGTAAAAACTATATAACACCCATGCCCTGGCGGGCACAACCAAAAATGAAAGTATGAGCAGGCAGATATTAACTTAAAACTTAACACTTAAAACTTAACACTTTCATATAAAAAGGAACCACAGTATGATTTTATTCAATCCCAAAACCGCCTCCTACGACCACCTGGATTCCGCATCCAGGCAGATCATGGAAAAAACCATCGCCTATTTTGAAAACCGGGGCAAAAAACAATTAAAAGAGGATTTTCACCAGCGGGTGTGGTACCAGGATTTTCTGGATTTTGTAAAGGAAAACCAGATTTTTGCCACCCTGCTCACCCCGGAAAAATA
>JAABSB010000193.1 GCA_011390615.1 Desulfotignum sp.
GTCCCACATTCACCGGATGAAATGCATCCACATCCTTGTCCGGGTTGATGGCATTGAGCACTTTTTTGTCATCAATATGCTTGGGCAGCGGCAACTGTACCAGGATACCGTGGATATCAGGATCATTGTTGTATTTGTCAATCAATGCCAGCAGTTCTTTTTCAGAAATATCTTCTGGCTGATCATCCTGAATTTCATGGAACCCAAGGCTGATGGCGGTTTTAACCTTCAGGGTCACATAGCTGATGGACGCCGGGCTGGACCCGACAAGGATGGTCACAAGACCGGGCACTTTGCCGTGTTTTTCTTTCATCTGATCGACTTCCTCTTTGATCTCCCCGAGGATGGCCTTTCTTATCTCAGTTCCACTGATAATTTGTGCTGTCATATTTTTTTCTCCAAAAATTCATACGGGTTGACCCGTAACCGGCCCTGGCCGGAAGTTCCGGTTCAAACACCGGTTACGGAATTTGGGTTAACCTGCCTTTGTACAGGGGTTAGTGACTCACCCCTCAATTTCTTTTAAAAAAAACAAGAAAATGAGGAGGGGCACCTGGGTTGCGGGTTTCCCGCGTTAGAAGGTTTTAAATATGAGTTCCTGTGTATCTCTTTTGGGTACATGGTGAACCTGGTGTTCATCCCTGAAATATTTGATGCTCCCGTCCGGACCCACCGGGTCAATGACCGCCTTTTCCGCAGGTTTGCCCAGGGCCACCACCAGCTTGACCTCCAGGTGTTCGGGAATATCCAGAAAGGTTTTGAGTTTTTTGATGTTTATGGCCCCGAACATGCAGCCGGCAAGGCCTTTTGTCCGGGCACCCAGTAAAATGGTCTGGGCTGCTATGCCGTGGTCGCACCAGAACTTGTCGGAAATGGTATGGTCCCCGGTTATAACAATATAGGCAGATGGCTGTTCCGCCGGTTCCGGCCCGGGCCAGTCCGTAAGATAGGCAGCCCAGCCCAGGCAGGAAAAAATATCCCTGTTTGTCTGTGCATCTGTGGAAAGGATGTATTTCAACGGCTGGTTGTTGGCGGCTGACGCGCAGTGCCGGGCCAGATCCACCAGGTCTTTCAATTCATCCATGGTGATGCTGCAGGCATTGTCAAATCTGCGGCAGGACCGGTTCTCCTTTACCAGTGCAGTAAATTCTTCAAAGGTTGTCATGGCGATATCATCCATTTTTGCATGCCACCCGTTCAAACCGGGGCATGTTGATGTCGATCCACTCCAGGATCTTGTCCATTTCATCGGCCACCTGTTTCAAGGCTTTGCCCCGGTGGCTCACCTGTGCTTTTTCTTCCATGCTCAGCTGGGCAAAGGTCTTGTCATATGCGGGAAAATAAAACAAAGGGTCATACCCGAACCCGTTTTCCCCGACCGGCTTTCTTGTGATGATGCCCTGGCAGGAACCCTCGTATGTCAGGGCCGCTCCTGTGGGAACAGCAATGGAGATAACGCATGCAAATGATGCCTTTCGGTTTTCAAAAGGTTCCAGCTCTGCCAGCAGTCTGGCCACATTATCGGCATCACTGGCGTTTTTCCCGGCATACCGGGCGGAAAATACCCCGGGTGCGCCGTCAAGGGCCTCCACGCGCAGGCCGGAGTCATCTGCCATGGCAGGATATCCCAGAACCCGTGCGGTAAATGAGGCTTTTTTATAGGCATTGTCATCAAAGGTTTCACCGTCTTCAATGACTTCTGGAATGGGGCCGAAATCATTGAGGTTTTTGATGTCAAGGGGGAACCCCTTTAAAAGGTCCTGGATCTCCCGGGTTTTGCCTTTGTTGGTGCTGGCCAGTACCAGTATCTGTTTCAATGGTCTGCTCCTGTGTGTTTATGGGTCGTGTCAGGTATATAATTATAAAATTATAAGACCGGGCCGGGTCTTTGTAAAGACAGCCTTTTTTTGATTTTCTGTCATGCAGCATACATGAGGGTTTATACTAAAAATTTTGGGCACCGGATCCTTATATTTCGGCCATGAACTATAGATTGGATGACAGGGTCAGCGCATTTTTGTTGATGGCAGCCTGGATCTCCGGGTGAATAAAATCATGGTGCTGTTCCTCAAAGGCAAGGTATACCAGCATGGCATGGACAGGTTTTATCTGCATCTGTGACAGGGCAGGCAGATGGTCATTCAACGGTTTTGACAGGCCGGCCAGAAGGACACGGATGCTCTGGACAGCTTCATGTGCCGGCAGTGTCACCGGTACATGGACCTGTGTGCTGATTTTTTTGTCCAGTGCAGGATCAGGCTGGCATGCGGCCAGCTGGGAGGCCAGGCGCAGAAAAATGCGGGGCCTGATTTTAAAGGCAGGTGCCCAGAAAAACAGGGCCTGTTTTTCCCATTCCGGCTGCAGGGCTAGGGGGAGGTTTCCCAACCGGACCAGATCTGCATAGGAGGACAGGGCAAAAGAGGAAATACAGGCAGAAATTTTCCAGAACGGGACCATGACATCTGTATCATGGCCGGGGCGGGCACATGCAAATCTGACCCTGGCCAGCTGCCCGTTCCGTGCTTTCCACAGGCTGTGGCAGTTCCGGCATACCATCACCAGAGAATCGGGGCTGCCTTCCAGATCCCATCCGCATGATGGACACAGGCCCGGTACAAAAACGGTCAGTTTTTCCGGGCGGCACACCGGCAAAGACTGCAGATCAGGATCCGATTCCTTTACAGACCCGGTGGGGCGGTTCAGGAGGGCATCCATCAGGACCCCGTCTTTGACATAAAACGGGGAATAGATCAGGCTGCGGGTTTCACCGATGTCTTCTGTAAAACTGGAACCCGCTGGTTTCTGGATACGGGAACGGGAATGGTTTGTCCGGCCCAGGATGGCCTTTGGATCTGCCGGCCGGAAAAATCTGCCCCGGGTTTCCGGTGTGATCTGCTTCAGGGCCAGGGCTTGGGACCGGAATCCCAGAGAAAACGGCAGGGTAAGGGAAGATTCCTCCAGGGCAATGGCGGACAGGTCCAGGAACTTGTGTGTTACCCCCTGTGGGCTGCAGTTGTAGCGCACCCCTTTGAACCGCCAATAGGGGATATATACCAGGTCGTCGTCATCAGGGGCCTCTGGA
>JAABSB010000194.1 GCA_011390615.1 Desulfotignum sp.
AACCCATAATCTGCTCCTAAATACCCATATTAATGAAAAAGGGGATCAGTATATGAATCCCCAGCAACCTGTTACCACAATTTGTATCCTGCAATCAGGATGTACCGATCTGATCCAGATCCTTTTGCAGGTTTTCCCTTATTTCCCTGATTTCCCGGGAAATAACACGTTCCATCACATCAAAAAGAATGACATCGATCTTTTCAGAAAATTTTTTCTCGATAATGCGCTCCAGCGCCGCTTCCACCTGCTGCTGCGACACAGCAGCTTCATCCGGATGCACTTTGTGCACTTCAGGGTCATCCGGCGCATCATCAATATCGATGAGCTCAATGATATCATCATCTGGAACATCATCCACATCATCTACAATATCGGTCAATTCGATAATCTGATCATCCTGCCCTGTATTGTCGGCCATATTCCCTCTCTTTTACTGAAAATAAACCGTACCAGTTGTGATCTAAAATCCATAAAAACCTATCAAAGTGCAAACAATGTGTCAATACATTAAAAAGCTGCCAGGCAACGCAACCGGCAAAGGCTAAAACCAGATGCAAACAGTTGTATTGTTTTTTTCTAACAGATTGCGTATTGTTTAAAAAATCCGATAATCACAAGGAAAGCATGATGAAGCACCCCCATATCCCCTATGCCAGACAATGGATTGCAGATGTTGATATCCAGCAGGTGGTCGATACCCTTGCATCGGATTTTCTTACCACAGGACCGCAGATAGAACGGTTTGAGGCAGCCCTGTGTGAACTCACCGGGGCCGGGCATGCGGTTGCCTGTTCCAGCGGCACAGCAGCCCTGCACCTTGCCTGCATGGCCCTGGACATTGCTTCCGGGGATACAGGCCTTACCTCGCCCAATTCATTTCTGGCATCAGCCAACTGCATTGAGTTGTGCGGGGGCCGGGCGGATTTTGTGGACATTGATGCCCATACCCTTTGCCTGGATCCTGAATCCCTGGCTGCCTACTGCCGCAGCCATCCAGCCCCCAGGGTGGTGATTCCGGTGGATTTTGCCGGCACCCCGGCAGATCTGCCAGCTATCCAGTCACTGGCAAATAAATACGGGTTCCAGGTGATTGAAGATGCGGCCCATGCCATCGGATCCACCTATTCCCATGAAGGCAGCACCTATCAATGCGGCTGCTGTTCCCACACAGACCTGGCCATTTTTTCCTTTCACCCAGCCAAAACCATTACCTGCGCAGAAGGCGGGGCCGTCATGACCAATGACAAGATTCTGGCAGACAGACTGCGGATGCTGCGCAACCATGGCATGGTCAAATTCCCGGAACTGGCCGGGGATGCGGCAGACACGGATCTGCATGGTCCCTGGTATTATGAGATGCATACCCTGGGTGCAAACTTCCGCATCACCGATGTGCAGTGCGCTTTAGGATGTTCCCAGCTCACACATCTCAACCGGTTTAAAGACCTGCGCAGAAAAATCGTTCACACCTACAACCAGGCTTTTAAAAATGATGACCGCCTGATCCTGCCCCCCAGAGCTTTGGCTGAAAACGCCTGCCCCCATCTGTATCCCATCCAGTTTGTTCAGGGCAGCCGGACCAGAAAAAAAATGTTTCAGACACTTGCAGACCACAAAATTTTCTGCCAGGTGCACTATATTCCCATTCACCTCCAGCCCTATTACGCAAAAAAATACGGCTATACCCAGGGCAAATGTCCCAAAGCGGAAACCTATTATTCCCGTACCCTGAGCCTGCCCCTTTTTGCCGCCCTTACCCGGGACCAGGTGGCATACGTCATCAAAACCGTTAAAGATCTTATGTAAAAAGATGCAAAGATTTTTTATCCCCCAAAAACAGATCACCCGGAAACAGGCTGTGATCCAGGGCCGGGATACCCGACATATTCTCCGGGTGCTGCGCCTGACCACAGGAGACCTGGTCAATTTTACAGATGGACAGGGAACCGATTTTACCGGCCGCATCAGTGATGCTTGTTCCGACCGGGTGTGCCTGGAAATTGTGGATGTACAGGTTTCCAAAAGTGAATCCCCCCTGCCCTTTACCGTGTGTACCGGCATGCTTAAGCACCAGAAAATGGATGAAATCATCAAGGGGCTGACCCAGATAGGCATTACCCAATGGATACCTTTTTACTGCGAGCGCTCAATTCCTTTTCCAGATGCCAGGGCACTGTCCAGGCGGATGGAGCGATGGCAGAGCATTGCAGCAGAAACCATCAAACAGTGCAGACGCAGCAGGCTGATAGAAATTGCTTCCCCCAAAACCTTTGATGAGGTGCTGGACTTTGCCAAAGATTTTGATCACTGCATCGCATTCTGGGAAAAAAGCAGCCTGCCCCTTTCCCTTCTATGTCCTCAGGAAGGTGACAACAGAACCATCCTGCTGACCGGCCCGGAAGGCGGGTTCTCAGATGCTGAAATGGAAAAGGCGGCTGCCAAAGGATTTGTCTCCTATTCTCTTGGACCCCGGATCCTGCGGGCTGAAACTGCTGCCCTGTGCGGTGCCGCCCTTATCCAGCACCGGTTGGGGGATATGTAAACGCCTTTGGACAAAACCTGCATTTTTTGCTTGACATCACCTGACAAAAAACCTATAAAGCCTTCTGTTTGCTGTTCACGCCCAGGTAGCTCAGTCGGTAGAGCAGGGGACTGAAAATCCCCGTGTCAGCAGTTCGATTCTGTTCCTGGGCACCATATTTGAAAGGGCTTTCAAGGTTTTTAATCTTGAAAGCCCTTTTTATTAACCGGATCATCCAGAAAACACCTGTTGCTTTCACAGTAATAATACCGATCATATGTCTGCCGGTGTTGCCCACTAAAGACATGACATCCCTTATGGTTTCAACCTTTCCAATTCATACCACCTGGCATTCTCCCTGTTCATGGCTTCAGGGTCGGGGATGTTCCAATTATCAATGAAATGCAAATTATTGTTGAGTTTGGGAAGAATCGGTGTTAGTTGCAACATAATTGCAAGGTTGTTGAGATTTGAAAATTAGAAAAAATGCAAATTTGGTTTTGTTTGTACCAGTTCAAAAATGGAAAGAGCTCAGATATAAAGGTG
>JAABSB010000195.1 GCA_011390615.1 Desulfotignum sp.
GGCGGCATCGACCGGCAGGCCACGTTCAACGCCGTGATATTCAGCAGGTGACAGCTATGGACATACCACAACCGTATCCATCTGATATCTCCCGGCTCCTGAAGGCAAGGCCAGAAAATTCTTGACACGATTTTCGTGTCACACTATTATTGTGTTAAACATTGGATTTTGGGAAGGAACAATGAAAAACGTTACCATTACATTGGAGGAAGAGGTCGCTGACTGGTCAAGGATCAAGGCGGCAAAAAACCGGGTCAGCGTATCCCGGTGGATCGGAACCATATTAAAGGAAAAGATGCAGGATGAAGCAGGATACCGGCAGGCCATGAATCAGTTTCTTTCCAGTCCGCCGTTATTGCTGAAAAAAGATGGCAGGTATCCTTCCAGGAATGATCTCCATGAAAGATAACTGCTTTGTGGATACCAATATTCTTGTGTATTTCCGGGATGCTTCTGAACCGGAAAAACAAAAAATTTCCGGCGAATGGTTGAAAACATTATGGGAAAATCAGACGGGCAGGATCAGTATCCAGGTTCTGAACGAATATTATGTCACGGTAACCCGGAAATTGAAACCGGGCATGACAACCAGCCATGCCCGGTTGGATATCAAAAACCTGATGGCCTGGCATCCGGTTACAGTTGATCTGACCATTATCAAAAACAGCTGGTCAATACAGGACACCTATCAATTTTCCTGGTGGGATTCATTGATTGTGGCTGCAGCAATCAAAGCAAATTGTTCCATACTGCTTTCCGAGGATCTCCAGCACGGACAGCAGATTCATGACCTTACCATCATCAATCCATTTCAGCAGGATGCCGGGCAGATATTGTCCTGATAGATTGAAAACATGGAAACAGACTAATAAAAGAAGAAAATCCCTATGGATGCAACACAACCTTATCCATCTGATATCTCCCGCCCCCTGGTGGCATTGATGAAGGGCGTGGTGTTCAGGGAAAACGACCCGGCCCTGTGGCACCTTCTGGAGGAGGGGCAGATGGCCGTCCGGGACTATTTCCGGGTAATGGGCCTGGAACTGATGCTGGACACCGCCGAAGGGTATGCCTGGCTGGCCACCCGGGAACCGGAAGAAGGGGAAGACCCCCTGCCCCGCCTGGTGGGAAGGCGGCAGCTGTCCTATCCAGTGAGCCTGATCATTGCGCTCTTACGCAAAAAAATGGCGGAACAGGATGCAGCCGGAGAAGATCCCCGCCTGATTCTGTCGGTGGAGGAGATCACGGACATGGTTCGGGTGTTTCTGCCGGCATCGGGCAACGAGGCAAAGATGATGGACCAGATCAACACCCATCTGAACAAAATCGCAGATCTGGGGTTTATCCGGCGGCTCAAGGGCGAAAAGGACAAAATCGAGGTGATCCGTATCCTCAAGGCGTTTGTGGATGCCCAGTGGCTCAGTGAACTGGATGACCGGCTCAAAGAATACCAGGACCATCTGACGGGCGGCAGTGACAAAGGCCCTGCCGGTCAGAGTGACACACATCCGGTGGACGACAGTGGCATCGAAACTGACATGGATCCGAAACCCGCCGTGGACGGAGGCGGTGACTGATGGAACAGCAGCTGCTGGATTTCTCGTCGGATGATGCCCTGGCCGGGTTCCGTCTTCACACCCTGGAGGTATTCAACTGGGGCACCTTTCACAAACAGGTGTGGCGTCTGGATCTGGACAGCCGCAACAGCCTGCTCACCGGCGATATCGGATCAGGCAAATCCACCCTGGTGGATGCGGTCACCACCCTGCTGGTGCCGGCCCACCGGGTGGCCTACAACAAGGCAGCCGGGGCCGACACAAAAGAAAGGTCCTTGCGCTCCTATGTGCTGGGATATTACAAATCGGAGCGCAGCACCACGGGTCATGCAGCAAAATCGGTATCTCTGCGGGATCACAACAGTTTTTCCGTGATCCTGGGGGTGTTCAAAAATACGGGATATCTCCAGGAAGTCACCCTGGCCCAGGTGTTCTGGATCAAAGAGGCCCAGGCCCCGCCGGAACGGTTCTACGTGGTGGCGGACGAGGCATTGTCCATTACCGGGCATTTCAGCGGGTTCGGCACCGATATCGGGCAGCTGAAAAAACGGCTGAAAAAGAGGAAAGGTGCGGCAGTGTTCGACACCTTCCCCAAATACGGAGCCGCGTTCCGCAGGCGGTTCGGCATTGACAACGAACAGGCCCTGGCCCTGTTTCACCAGACCGTGTCCATGAAATCAGTGGGCAACCTCACCGATTTTGTAAGAGAACACATGCTGGAGCCCTTTGATGTCTCCCCACGCATCGATGCCCTGCTGCATCATTTTGATGATCTGAACCGGGCCCATGCCGCCGTGCTCAAGGCCAAACAGCAGATCGAACGGTTGACCCCCCTGGTGGCGGACTGCGACACACACACGCTTCTGGTACAGGAGGCGGAACAGCTGCGGGAATGCCGGGAGGCGTTGACCCCATTTTTTGCAGTGCACAAAAAAAAGCTGCTCAAAAAGCGGATGGCCAATTTAACTGACGAACAGACCCGGCTGACACGGAAAGCCCGGGCCCTGGAGAGCGAAAACAAAGAACAGATGGCCCGGCGGGATGACATCCGTCAGGCCATTGCCGAAAACGGCGGCGACCGGCTGGAACGGCTCCGGGCCGATATCAGGCGGCTTTTGGACCAGAAACACAAGCGCCAGGGTCAGGCACAGCGGTATGCAGATCTGGCACAGGATCTGTCATTGAAGCCGGTGCACACCCGGACGGATTTTGACGACAACGCGGCCGCCATCCATGACCGGCAGCAGGCGTTGAGAAAAAAGGAAGCAGATCTTCTCAACCTGCGCACCGAGCTTTCCATGAAGTTCCGGGATCTCAAGACAGACCATGACGAGCTGACCGGAGAGCTGGCCTCCCTGTCCGCCCGCAAAAACAACATCCACGCCCGGCAGGTCAGTATCCGGCAGACATTGTGCCGCCATCTTGCAATCAATGAAAACGACCTGCCCTTTGCCGGTGAACTGATCCAGGTCAGAGAAGATGATGCCCCCTGGGAAGGGG
>JAABSB010000196.1 GCA_011390615.1 Desulfotignum sp.
ACTGTAAGGGTGACAATACGGTTCTGGTCAGTCTGGTCTGAATCGGTTTTTAAAACAGGGCCCGGGGATGCCTTGTAAATGTTACAGCCGGCCAGCAGAAACACCAAAGCCCCGAAAACGACAAATTTCATACAGTTTTTCATCTGAAACACCTTTGAATCAAAATTTCAGTTTACTGGCACCAAAAAAAGATATCAATTTAAGCTCGACATCTTGTGCCATAAACTTGAATTTTAATCAAGGCATGGGTGATGTATCAGATACCGGAATTGAAAAACACGGCAATGGTAGCATGGCGCTGCAGATTTTTCCATTCTGTCTGTTTTTTAGCATCGAACCGGTATTGGCCGGTGCTGCCGATTTTGCACACCTGGGGCTTGATCCCGTAACCTGCCAGGGCCCGGACCACGGCAGCGGCACGGGCCGCACCCAGTTCAAAATTGGAGGGATATGCAGCAGTATCGATGGGGTCGGTGTCAGCATATCCGTCTACGACAATGCGCACATCATGGTCCTTTAACAGGCCGGCCAGGTTTTTGAGAAACGGATCATATCCCTTGGGAATCTCGGCACTGGCGCTGGAAAAAAGGATGGGCAGGCGGGTTTCCAGACGTATGGGGATGGTATGGGGGACCACCTCCAGCCAGGCATCCAGGCCGGCTGCCGCCATCTGGTTCTCAAGTTGCTGCTGGAAACTGCTGCCGGGGGGGGTATCCATCGGCTGGGCGGAATCACTGTTTGGAAAGAGATCGGTCATGCGGATGGCATCGTTCCGGTGGGTGTTATCTGCCAATCCCCGGGATTCCGGTGTATCCGGAATCAGATCCTGGTACCGTTTTTTAAGTTTTTCCAGAGAGGCGATTTTGGATTGCTTAAAAGCAATGGAGTCGTGCATGCGCTGGGGTACAAACCGGTCAAAATCCTCCATCCGCCTGACCTTGAGGATCAGCCAGTCCAGGTTATTCTGAATCTGCTGGATCTGTTCGGCAATAAATGCAACCTGCTCCTGGTAGTGGATAAGATCCTGAAAGGAATGGGCCTGGTTTTTTTGTGCTGCTGGTGCCGGGGCATCTGCCGCGCAAAGGCCCGTGAAACAGAAAAGCAGAAATCCCGCTGTCAGGACAGCCGCAGCCCATGGCTTGCATGGTATGGAAAAACAGGCATTTATCTTGTCACATCTGCTGGTTTTCATGGCATTTTCCTGGTTATCAGTTTCCGCTGGATTGTGCCCGGCTGCTGCCCCTGCCAAAAGTCTGGTCTTCCACAGGTGTTGCCTTAGCCCCCAGGCCGCTGGGCCACCAGACCATGTCTTTTTTGGCAAAATAGATGCTCAGCTGCAGGTGTGCCTCGGTGATGTTGTGCTCTGACTTGCGGATTTCCACCACCTCCACCCCCCGGAGCCAGCTCTGGGCCCTGGTGGTGATCATATCCTGGTTCACGGTGCCGTACCCTGCCTTCATAAAGGCATCCACATACACGCCGCTGATTTTTTCAATGAGCTGGCGGTAGCCGTCCGCCACTGCGGCCCGCTCAGCCATGAGGGCGGCTTCCCCCCTGGTCAGCGCATTTTCCGGCTCCAGTCCCTTGCCCACCACTTCAAAGGTCACCACCTTCCCGGACCCTCCCCCGGCGCTGTTCTGTCCCAGCACCTGTCCCGGGGCTGTGGTGTCACTGTTTGTTCCAAGGGTGCTGCATCCTGTGGAAAAAGCCCATAAAAGACACACAAGGCAAATGCCGGCCATTGGATATTTCATTTTTATTTCCTCTTTTGAAAAATGTTTGTTACCATGTAAACTTCATGCACCTGGACCAGTTACTGGTGAATTAGTTACTGCTGCATGAAAATGTTTCCTGCTGCAGCAAACCCACTGGATTTACCTATTACAGAGTTGAACATTACAAAAAACATGCCATTTTTGAAAAACCTGTTTATTTTTCTGATTTTCACCTGTCCTGCCGCCGGTTTTTTCCAGGGGCAGGCCGCCGCGGCTGCCGCGCAGGAAGGCCTTGAAACCTACTATGTACGGTATGACATCAAATATGCGGATAACAGGATCACAGATGAAAATCTGCTGATGGTGCCTGCGGAAAATGAGTTCAGGATGGAAAAATTTTCTCGGGCAACTATTGCCGGTGTCATATCCATGACATCCGGAGAGTCAAAAAACCACCTTTTTTCCCGGGCCAGGGACCAGGCACTCAAGCAGCTGCTCAAAACCCGGGGGCTCACATCCGTGACATCTGAAAACCGGGTCACCATTGTCAGCCATGAAGGGGTGGTGCGCACCCCTGTTCAGATTGTGCCGGAACAGGGGGCAGTTCAGGAGAAGGAGCAGGAGCAGGGAGCGTTGCAGGAACAGGGGGCCGTGCAGGAGCAGGGTGCAGCGCAGGAGCAGGAAACAGGCCTGGTCAGACGGGAAGACGTGCCAATGTTTTCCTATACTGCTGAAATCCTTTTTGCCCCCCTGGCCTTTCCTGACCAGTGGGAAAAACTGAAAGCCAGGGCATATATCAAAGAAAAAATCGATGCTTTCTTCCAGTTGTTACAATAAGGAGCCCTATGACACTGATGTCCCCCGCAGCCCGGAATGCCGGTTTATCCGGAAATACCCGATTACCCCGGAATATCGGCTCATCCAGGAACACCAGCTTATCCTGGAAAACTCTTTTATCCTGGAATACCAGTTTGTTCCGGAAAACCATTTTGCCCGGAAATATCTTTTTGTCCAGTGCGGCATTTTTCCGGAAAACCGGTGTGATCTGCCGGGTTGTGACCGGTCTGCTGCTGCTGTGGGCGGCTGCCCTGCCCGTCCAGGCTTCTGAAACCGGCCCTGTGGTCTCCGGATCTGTGGCCTCCATGGATGCGCTCCGGCAAATCGCGCCCGGGGACCGGGCAGCCCTGGCCCGGGCAGCACAGGACAAAAAGGCAGGCATCCTGGTGACCGATGACACAGGCACGGTTTTGTTTTCCCAAAACCCTGATACCCCCATGGTGCCG
>JAABSB010000197.1 GCA_011390615.1 Desulfotignum sp.
TGATCGTGGTCAACTGTATTGTACTGGGCCGTGCAGAAGCCTTTGCCAGCAAGAATACCCCGGTGCTGGCTGTTGCAGACGGACTTGGTATCGGCATTGGATTCACGCTTTCTCTTGCCTCGCTGGGTGCTGTGCGTGAATTGATCGGGGCCGGCACCATCACCATATGGGGCGGAAATCCGGTATTTGCAGTGGGGGACTGGTACCATCCCTTCTCTTTTATGGTGGAAGCGCCAGGGGCGTTTGTGGCCCTGGGACTGATGCTGGCATGCATGAACCTGATCGGTAAGAAATAAGGAGCACATCAATGGAACTTTTTGAACTTGCCATCGGCAGTATTTTCATCAACAATATCATTTTGGCCCAGTTTCTGGGCATATGCCCCTTTATCGGCACCTCCAAAAAAATGGAAACCGCTGTGGGCATGGCCATGGCGGTTGTATTTGTCATGGTGATGGCAGGCATGATAACCTGGTCGGTGGATACGTTCCTGCTCAAGGCGTTGAATGTGGAATATTTAAGAACCCTGTCCTTTATTCTGGTCATAGCCTCTCTGGTGCAGTTTGTGGAAATGTTTCTTAAAAAAAGCATACCAGGCCTGTATGCGGGACTGGGTATTTTCCTGCCGCTGATCACCACCAACTGCGCTGTCATGGGAACCTGTCTGCTGAACATAGGCAATGAATATGACTTTATAACTGCCCTTGTGTCAGCATTCTCCTATGCCCTCGGATTTGGACTGGCATTAATCCTGTTTGCCGGTGTACGGGAACGGGTCAACCTGGGCCGGGTACCCAAACCGCTGCAGGACACCTCCATCGGGCTTGTCACCGCCGGCATCATTGCCCTGACCTTTACCTCTTTCAGGGGAATGGTATAAAACCATCAGGGGGACGGCATACTTCGGTTTAAAACCAGCATGCGGGTGCTTGCGGTAATTCTTTTGGCAGCAGGACTGATTCTGGGTGCAGGCGGGTTCTGGGCATGGAAAATGCTGCACACGCCCGGTACACCAGATGACAGCCAGGTTGTCTTTACCATCCATCCAGGCCAGACCCTGAAACAGATCGCAGCTGCACTTGAGTCCCGGGGCCTGATATCAGATGCGGTTTTGTTTACCTGGTATGCCCGGTATAAAAAAGCCGGCACCCGCCTTCCTGCCGGGGAATATCTTTTACCAGCCGATCTGACACCGATCCAGATACTGGATACACTGCTGGAGGGAAAAGTCAGGCTCTACCGGCTCACGATTCCCGAAGGCCTGAACATGGATGAAACTGCATCCCTTGTTGCAGCCGCAGGATTTTGTGATACAAAAACGTTTATAGATCTGTGCACGGATCAGGCATTTATCGCTGCCCTTTCTGTCCCGTCCCACTCCCTGGAAGGATTTTTGTTTCCTGACACCTATTATTTTCCCAAATCCACCGGCTGCCGCCGGGTTATCAAAAAAATGGTGGACACCTTTTTTACCGTTTTCACCTCCCAATGGCAGGAACGCACAGAAAGTATGGGATTTACTCTCCAGGAGATTGTCACCCTGGCATCCATGATTGAAAAGGAAACCGGTGATCCGTCGGAACGCCCCCTGATCGCCTCGGTATTCCACAACCGCCTTAAAAAAAAGATGCGGCTGGAAAGTGATCCCACGGTGATTTACGGGGACCCGGAATTTGAGGGCCGTATCAGAACCCGGCATCTGCGCAGAAAAACTGACTACAACACCTACCAGATGCACGGGCTTCCCAAAGGCCCCATTGCCAGCCCCGGAGCAAAGGCGCTGGAAGCGGCATTATTCCCTGCCCAGAGCGACTATCTTTTTTTTGTATCCAAAAACGACACCACCCATTATTTTTCAAAAACCCTGGCAGAGCACAACAGGGCCGTGCGAAAATACCAGTTGAACAAGTAAGGCCAAAACTCCGGCTGTCCCGGTTCAATCATCAAACTGGCGCAGATATACGATCACAGCCCCTGATCTGGATTTTTTTTTGCGTTCCCATGCAAACCCCAGCACAATATCCCGGGTCTTCAGCTTTGCAAGCAGATCTTCGATCATATCCGGCAATACCGGCCCCAGCTCGGAATGCAGCCCCCTGCCCACAATAATACGCACGGTAAAGTATCCCTGCTGCTGGCAGGATATCAAAAAGGATCTGGCCTTGAGTTCCGCCCCCAGGGCGGTGAACCCGTGCAGGTCCAGATCTTTTTCCGGCGGGGGATACCGCTTGATCCTCTTGTGGTATGGCATGGGATCGGGTGATGGCCTGACAGGCCTGTCCGGTTTGGATAAAAAAGCCTCCAGAAGGGCGGGGAAATCTTCTGTTTCTCCTGCCCCGGTATTAGAAGCACAAACACCGTTGTCCATGACCGGGAGGCCGTGGCGGTTCACCTGCCGGGGACAGGTGTTTTCTGATCCTGTTCCTGCCCCGTTTTTTCGGGTAAAGGCCTGCAGATAATCTTCATCCGACACTAACCTGGGGGGCCTGTATTTTTTTTTTCTTCCCATAACCGACTTTGATTCTACCCCAGATATCCCTGTTTTTCAATACAAACCCCTGTGTTCTGTGTTTGACTTTGCCCCCCCTTCCTGCTATTGTCAGATGCATGAAAATTGGCAGCATTGTTGAATACATTGATCAACAGAAAATCATAGCAGCGGTAATATTAAGCGAGAAAAAAGGCAAGCTCAAATTACTCAATGAAAACAGCCGGGAGGTCAGCTTTTCTGAAAAAAGGCTTGCCCATATATCACAGCTGCGCCTGGACACAGACCAATCTAGAAGCCATCTGATCAATCACCTGCAGGCAGTCACGGAAAACCGCAAAAAACTGTCCGAACAGATTGATATCAAGGAATTATGGGAAATTCTCCATGAGGAAACCGGTGATATTGACATTTCCGCCATGACGCTTTTCTGCTTTGATCCGCCCCTGACCGCAGACCATGAGGCTGCGGTAATCCGAGCGTTTTTCAATGACCG
>JAABSB010000002.1 GCA_011390615.1 Desulfotignum sp.
CGGGGAAATCATGCCCCTGCTGCCCAACACCACGGATGCCAACAGGGCTGCTAACAGGAGGGTTGAATTTGTTCTGGAAAAAAGTGAAACCCGGATCTGATCAGCTGAAGGATCCAGACATCCTGGACACCCATGACTGTGAAAACCAGCGGGAGGCCTTCCGGTATGTGTTTGACGAAAAAGAACGCATAACTGTCCGGTTTCTGGACAAAACAGTTTCGGTTACGGATATCAGCGCAGGCGGCATCTCCTTTATCAACAAAGGGTTCTCCCGGTATGATGCAGATCACATCCAGCTGGATCTGGACATTCCCAAATACCTGGGCAGCACCCTGTTTTCCGCCCTTGTGCGCATCCTTTTCATCAGCCGGGACCAAATCTGCCACTGCATATTTGAAAACTGCACCATAGAGCAGTATGAGATGCTGCACAGATATGTGCTGGAACTGCAAAAAAAAAGACTGAGAAACAGGCCCCATGATCCTGCACATTGACATGGACGCATTTTTTGCTTCTGTTGAACAGCGGGACAATCCGGAACTGAGAAACAAGCCTGTGGTGATATGCAGCGATACACAGCGGGCAGTGGTGTCCACGGCAAGTTATGAAGCCAGGCGGTTCGGCATCCATTCTGCCATGCCCCTGTTCCAGGCCAGACAACGCTGCAGACATCTGGTGGTGGTACCCGTGGACATGGAAAAATATGCCCGGGTTTCCCGGCAGATCATGGCTGTGATATCAGGGTTTTCCCCATTGGTGGAACCGGTATCCATTGATGAGGCATATGCAGACGTTACAGGGTGTAAGACCCTGTTCGGCCCGCCTGAAGCCATTGCCATGCAGATCAAGCAAAAAATTTTGACAGACCTGTCTTTGACCTGTTCCATTGGTATTGCACCGGTGAAATTCCTGGCCAAAATCGCTTCCGACATGCACAAGCCCGACGGACTGACCCATATTTCCAAAGAGCAGATGCCGGCCGTGCTCAAGGAGCTGCCCATAGAAAAAATTCCCGGGGTGGGCAACCGGGCCATGAAACAGATGGGTGTTTTAAACATCCGCACCCTGGGGGATGTACAGCGGTTTGATGCACAATTTTTGTCCAGAAAACTGGGAAAATTTGGTGCACGGCTGTTTCAGCTTTCCTGCGGCATTGATGCATCCAGGGTACAGCCCCGGGCCCTGCGCAAATCCATCTCCAGTGAAACCACCCTGGCAGCGGATATTTCTGACTTTCATGAAGCCAAAGATATCCTGCTGGCCCATTCCAGGCGGGTGGGAAGGGATCTGAGAAAAAAAAACCTGGTCTGCCGCAGCGTGTCCATAAAAATCACGTTTTCCGATTTCACCCGCATCACCAGGTCCCGGAAAATTGATGAACCCATCTGCTCTGGTGAGGCAATTTTTCACCTGGCATTGTCCCTGTTTGAACAGGTGCCTTTGAAAAAGAGGATCCGGCTGCTCGGGGTGGGTGTCTCCCATCTGCAATCCGCAGATGCACCGGTCCAGATGGCGCTGATCCCGCCGGCCGGACACAGGCGCAAAAAACAATGGGAAACTGTGGACCGGGCTGTGGACAGTATTTTTGAAAAATTCGGCCGGGACATGGTGGCACCGGCTGTGTTAAAACCATTAACCGCAAAACCCTTGGCGAAAGGAGGAAAAATGACACAATCCATGAAAGTCTTGATTTCCGGAAAGGTCCAGGGGGTGTTCTTCCGCATGGAGACCCTCAAAGCCGCACAGAAAATCGGGGTCACCGGGTATGTCAGAAACCGGGCTGACAGATCTGTGGAAGCAGTGTTCCAGGGAACGCCCGACCAGGTGGCACAGATGGAAAAATGGTGTCACACAGGCGCCCCTGCCTCCCGGGTGGACCGGGTTGTCACTGAAGACATGCCTTCTGCGCCTGATTTCAGCGCATTTGAAATACGGTATTGAGGGTGCTCGGCTTTGGGGACCTGCGTGCCGCCTCCGGCCGTGCCCTGTATCCGGCCTGAGATCCTGAGGGGCTCTGACAGTCCTGATACAGGGCACGGCCGGAGGCTCCAGCGCTGTTGCTTAAGATAAATCCCGGTCCGGCCACAGGGTATCAGCAGGGGCAGCATACTTTTTCGGCACGCTGTGAATTGTCACATGCTGTTATCCTGGGGACAGGCGTGATGGACCTGCTTTTTCAGGCAGGTTTTCAGCACGGCGGCGTGGATGTCTGCTGCCACGTGCACAGGACTCTTGCCGTAGAGGGGATCCCATCCGGCCGGGTTGGCGGAACAGAAAAACTGGACCTCCAGGCCGAACCGGGTCATGGCCTCTTTCAGGGGCAGGCCTGCCACTTTTTTTGCTGCCAGCCAGGTGGCGCCGCAGGGCGCACCCCGCAATACGCGAATCTTGGCAATGCAGTCATCGGCAATATCCACCGCTATTTTCGGGGCGCCGAATATTTTGCCGTAATCCCCGAGGGCTTTGTGGTCTGCCAGTGTGCAGCAGGTGGGCGGGCAGATGGCATTGCCGCATTGAATTTTTTTGCCTGAAGCCACCAGAGGGATCCCCAGTTTTTCGCACAGCAGGCTCAAATCTTCAGACAGGTCATGGTGTTTGAGATAATCCAGAACCAGGTCCGCATGAATAACCTTTGGCAGGTATGCGGACGTATCATCCAAAACCTCCGGCAGGTCCGGTGGAATGTCATAAATCTGTATACGGAACCGCTGGTCCCCGAACTGGTTGATACCCGCAATCTTTGTGTTTCCGGATCCGTTCTGTTGAAAAACTGCAATTGTCTGCATGACTTAAAACCCCAAATCTTCATTAACCAGAATAATCTTGATCCGCTTTTTGACAAATGATTTTTCTATAATTGTCCAGTAGTTGCAGATCCGGTCCGGACTGGCACATTCCTGGCAGATACCGGTTTTGGCACACGGGGTTTTCTTGTCCAGATTCATGGTGTTCACGGGGGCGGCATAATTTTTAATCCGGAACATGGCATCTTCCATATCCTGGCACAGCTTGTTTCTACCGATGATGAGCAGTACATGCACAGGTCCCCACATCATGGCCCCCACCCGGTTGCCGATCATGTCCAGGTTCACCAGCTGGCCCGCTTCGGTCAGGGCATTGGTGCCGGTGATGAACAGATCCACCAGAAGGGACCGGCGCCGGGTTTCCATCATCTCTTCAAAGGAAAGGCTTTTGTCAAAAGTATTGATAATCTCAAGATTTTTGTCTTCCATGAGGGTATGGAAAAGGCCAGTGGCCACAAAGGACATGGATCCGCCCCAGGAAACAGTTTTCACATCCAGGGCCGGTATGATTTGCTCCAGGGCAAGGTCTTTGGCAGCTGCAGCGGAATCTGCAATGTACACCTCAAAATTGTTTTTTTCCAGATTGTCCTTGACCGCATGTAATTTTAATTGCCAGTAGTTATCAATGGGATGTTTCATGAAAAAATCCTTTCCTGTATTTGCTTTATATAAATGGGTACAACCATATCAAAAATTAGCTTTTCATCTTCCCGAACTATACCCTGCCAAACCATTGCCTGGCAATGATTTTTTGTTTTCTGCTGCAAAAGGATTTCCAGGCAGAAAGACCCGGCATGCAAAAAAATTTTACAAGAATCACATTTTTTTTATTGACTTAACCGGATATTCTTAATATGTGATGGAAAAGTAAAATAAATCAAATTCAGCAAATAATGACGATTTTGAATTTCCTTCTGGACGTTGCCGCCTTCTCGCCCGGCTGTTGAAAATATATGTTGCTGGTCTTCAGCAATTGCAGGATATACAGACACTACGCCGTAAGTACAAAATAGTTACTATATCGCTACAAACTAGATAAAACCAGATAAAAAATGGCTTATCCAATGGAAAAGGAGGTGATAGCATTCTCTGTGTTTATTAAAATTATTTATTATTTCAAATAATTACACCATAAAAAAGGAGATGCCGCATGAGCAGAAAAGAAGTTGTCGAAACCACGGAAGCCCAGATCGCTGTCCACTGGAAAGAAGAAGATTACTATTATCCTTCCCCCAAATTCATCGGCCAGGCCAATCTGACCGATCCGGCCGTCTTTGACCGGTTCAGCCTGGACAATTTCCCGGATTATTATACGGATTTTGCTGAAATGCTCACCTGGTATAAATACTGGGACGAGGTCCTGGATACCAGTGATGCTCCCTGTTTCAAATGGTTTAAAGGCGGTCTGATCAATGCAAGCTACAACTGCATTGACCGCCACCTGAAAGACAACAAGAACAAAACCGCCATCCATTTTGTTCCGGAACTCGAAGAAGAGCGCATCGACCATATCACCTACCAGGAACTGTATGTCCGGGTCAATGAATTTGCCTCCCTGCTCCGGGATTTTGCAGGGCTTAAACGCGGCGACCGGGTCACCATTCACATGCCCATGTCCGCTGAGCTGCCCATCACCATGCTGGCCTGTGCCAGGCTCGGGGTGATCCATTCCGTGGTGTTCGGCGGGTTCTCCGCATCCGCCTGCGCCGACCGGATCGTGGATTCCAATTCCCGGGTACTCATCACCATGGATGCCTATTACCGGGCCGGCAAACTGCTCAACCACAAGCAGCATGCAGACGAGGCCGTCAAAATTTCCGAAAAACAGGGCCAGGTGGTGGACAAGGTGCTGGTGTGGCAGCGGTATCCGGGAAAATATTCCTCTTCCACCCCCATGGCAGACGGCCGGGATGTGTTTGTGAACGAAGAGTTGAAAAACCACTACGGCAAACGTATTGCACCGGAAAAAATGCTGTCTGAAGATCCTTTGTTTCTCATGTACACCAGCGGCACCACCGGCAAACCCAAAGGCTGTCAGCACGGCACCGGCGGATACCTGGCCTATGTCACAGCCATGTCCAAATATATCCAGGATATCCATCCAGAAGATGTGTACTGGTGCATGGCGGACATCGGGTGGATCACCGGCCATTCCTTTATCGTATACGGGCCTTTGGCCCTGTGCGCCTCCTCTGTGATCTACGAAGGGGTGCCCACCTATCCGGATGCCGGCAGGTCCTGGCGCATCGCCCAGGAACTGGATGTCAACATCTTCCACACCGCTCCCACCGCCATACGGGCCTTAAGAAAACTGGGACCGGAAGAACCGGCCAAATACACCTACCACTTCAAACACATGACCACTGTGGGCGAGCCCATCGAGCCGGAAGTGTGGAAATGGTATGAAAGCGCTGTGGGCAAGGGAGAGGCCATTATCGTGGATACCTGGTGGCAGACGGAAACCGGCGGGTTCCTGTGCTCCACCGTGCCGGGCATCAAGCCCATGAAACCGGGCAGCGCCGGCCCCGGGGTTCCGGGCATTCATCCCTTTATCTTAGATGATGAAGGCAAGGAGATTACAGAGACAGGCATTGCCGGCAATATCTGCATCCGCAACCCCTGGCCCGGCCAGTTCCAGACCATCTGGGGAGACCGCCAGCGGTTTGTGGACACCTATTTTGCCCCGGTGTGCAGAAATCCGGAGAGCAAGGACTGGAAAGACTGGCCCTACCTGGCCGGTGATGCTGCCATGATGGCCGAAGACGGTTATTTCCGGATCCTGGGACGGATAGATGATGTTATCAATGTATCCGGCCACCGACTGGGAACCAAGGAAATCGAATCAGCCGCCATGGTGGTGGAAGAGGTTGCGGAAGCCGCAGTTGTGCCGGTGTCCCATGAAATCAAGGGCAAGGAGCCGGATCTGTACATTGCCCTGAAAACAGGCGTCCAGCCGTCAGAAGAACTGGCAAAGAAAATCTCCGACGCGGTGTGCGACCAGATCGGTAAAATTGCCAAACCCAGAAAAGTCTGGCTGGTGCCGGATATGCCCAAAACCAGGTCCGGAAAAATCATGCGCCGGGTGCTGGGCGCCATTTCCAACAAAGGCGATGTAGGGGATGTCATGACCCTGGCCAACCCAGAAGTTGTGGAAGAGATCAAGAACATGGTTCAAAAATAATGCTGCGCTGTTAATGTGAGGAGGAAACACAATGTCCAATCTGTATGACCAGGCCCATGAACAATCCATCAAAGACCCGGAAGGATTCTGGGGACCCATTGCCGAAGACTGCCACTGGTATAAAAAATGGGACAAGGTGCTGGATGATTCCAACGCCCCCTTTTTCCGGTGGTTTGTGGGTGGAGAAACCAACACCTGCTACAACGCGGTGGACCTGCATGTGGATCAAGGAAGGGGAGACCAGGCTGCCGTCATCTATGACAGCCCGGTGACCGACACCATTACCACCTATACCTACAATGACCTGAAAGACCAGGTATCGCGCTTTGCCGGTGTCTTGAAGGAAAGGGGCGTGACCAAGGGAGACCGGGTCATCATCTACATGCCCATGATTCCCCAGGCCCTGTTTGCCATGCTGGCCTGTGCCAGAATCGGGGCGATCCATTCCGTTGTGTTCGGCGGGTTTGCCGCCAACGAACTGGCCACCCGGATCAACGATGCCAAGCCCAAAGTTATCGTGTCGGCTTCCTGCGGCATCGAGGTCAAACGGGTGATCCAGTACAAACCACTGCTGGACAAGGCCATTGACCTGTCCGACACCAAACCGGAAGCCTGCATCATTTTTCAGCGGCCCCAGGCAGCTGCCGATATGCAGGACGGAAGGGACTTTGACTGGGATGATGCCATGGACAAGGCAGCACCGGCTGAATGCGTGCCTGTGGCTGCCACAGATCCGCTGTATATCCTGTACACCTCGGGCACAACCGGCCAGCCGAAAGGCATTGTCCGGGACAACGGCGGCCACATGGTGGCCCTCAAGTGGACCATGAACGCCATTTACAACGTCAACCAGGGGGATGTGTACTGGGCTGCCTCGGACATCGGCTGGGTGGTAGGTCATTCCTATATCGTGTATGCCCCCCTGTTCAAGGGGTGCACCACCATCCTGTATGAAGGCAAGCCCGTGGGAACACCGGATGCCTCCGCCTTCTGGCGGGTCATTTCCCAGCATAAGGTGAAAACCATGTTCACCGCGCCCACAGCCTTCCGGGCCATCAAGCAGCAGGATCCGGCAGCCAAATTGATGGCCGGCTTTGACCTGTCCCATTTTAAATACCTGTTTCTGGCCGGGGAAAGGACCGATCCAGACACCCTTTCCTGGGCCGAAAACAGCCTCAAAATTCCGGTGATCGACCACTGGTGGCAGACAGAAACCGGGTGGGCCATTGCCGCCAACTGCGTGGGCCTCCATCAGTTCCCGGTCAAACCCGGCTCTCCCACCAAGGCGGCCCCGGGCTGGGACCTGGCCGTGCTGGATGAGGCAGGAGATCCCGTAGGCCCGGGGGGTATCGGCGCCATCGTTGCCAGACTGCCCCTGCCGCCGGGCACCCTGCCCACCTTGTGGCAGAATGATGACCGGTATATTTCAGCCTACCTGGCAACATTCCCGGGATACTATGAAACCGCGGATGCCGGGTATATTGATGCGGACGGGTATGTGTTTGTCATGGCCAGGACCGATGACATCATCAATGTGGCAGGCCACAGGCTTTCCACCGGTGCCATGGAAGAGGTGATTGCAGGCCATCCGGATGTGGCGGAATGCGCGGTCATGGGGGTGGAAGATGCCCTCAAGGGACAGGTGCCTTTGGGGATGCTGGTGCTCAATGCCGGGGTGGACCGGGACCATGATGAACTGATCAAAGAGGTGGTGCAGCGGGTCAGGGACACCATCGGTCCTGTGGCAGCCTTTAAAAAAGCCGTGGTGGTCCAGCGGCTGCCCAAAACACGTTCCGGAAAAATCCTGCGCGGTACCATGCGCTCCATTGCAGACAAAAAAGACTATAAAGTTCCTGCCACCATAGATGATGATACTATCCTGGATGAAATCGCAGTCTCTTTGGGAAAGATCGGATATGGGAAACAAGCATGACAACCAAGCATATAGACATGAATACAAATGGAAGGGAGGTGGTGTAATATGCCCTGATTATCCGATAATTCCTTGATAATCAAACAAGATCCGGTCATTTCATATAAATGAGACAAGAGGAGGAAAAAATTATGGATCCAAAAGTATGGGTATGGATTTTTCTGGGATTATACATCATTTACTGCTTCTGGTGGGGCATGAAGGGGTTTTTCACTGAGAAAAAAGCCTCGGGCTATGCCATTGCAGGCCGTTCCATCCCGTTCATCGCGTTCCTTATGGCGGCGACTGCCGCCTCGTTTTCCGGCTGGACCTTTATCGGTCATCCCGGCCTGATCTGGAAAGCAGGGCTTGTGTATGCCTATGCATCCTTTTACGTGCTCACCATTCCCATCACCGGGGCATTTTTTGCCAAAAGAAACTGGCTCATGGGCAAGCGCTACGGGTTTATCACACCGGGCGACATGTTTGCCTATTACTACAACAATGAAGCCGTCCGCTGGCTCACGGTTCTGGCGGCATTTCTGTATTCCATTTTCTACTCCGGGCTCCAGCTCATCGCAGCTGCCAAACTGTTCTACTGGACAGCCGGCGTGCCTGAAACCATCGGATTGATTTTCATGGCCTTTATCGTGTGGTTCTATGTGGTCACCGGCGGTCTCAAAGCCTCCACCTGGGTGGGGGTGCTGCAGTTCTGCCTCCTTGTGGGCGGCATCATCCTGCTGGGATTTTACACCATCACAAGTCCCCTGTTCGGCGGGTGGTCCGGATTTGTGGCTTCCATGGGCACCCTTGAAGACAAATACATGCAGGTGCCGGGCCTGATACACTTCGGCCTGGGCAGCGGCGGGTGGACCGCGGTGATGATCCTCACCTACATGTTCGCCCTCATGGGAATCCAGTCATCCCCGGCCTTTACCCTGTGGAACTTCGGTATTGCCTCTCCCAAGCCCCTGGCCTGGCAGCAGGTGTTCATGTCCACATTCGTGGTTGGTCTGGCCCTGTTCTTTTTCACCGCGTTCCAGGGCATCGGCGCCCGGATCCTGATGATGGCCGGCAACCTGGCCCCCCAGGTGGACGGGGATGTGGTGCCCATGCTCATGACCAAATTCATGCCAGGGCCGCTCATGGGCCTGGTGTTCATGGGGGCCATTGCAGCCATCCATTCCACGGCAGCTCCCTATATCGGCACCGGCGGCACCATTATCCAGCGGGATGTGTGGTGGCGGTATGTTAAAAAACAGGGCGGGTCGCACTCCGAGCAGATCTGGACCAACCGGATATTTGCCACCATCCTGGCAGTGGCTGCAGTTGTGGTCTCTTTGACCTCCACAGATGCCATCGTAATGATCGGCGGATTTGCCACAGCCTTCGGTACCATCATGTACATATGCCTGTTAGGGGTGCACTGGGGATTCAAATTCCCCAGCATCGGCGTGGTCCTGGGACTTATATCCGCCATTATCGCCTGTTTTCTCACCTATTATGTGTGGCAGTATCCTTTGTCCATCCATACAGCAGGCTGGGGTATTTTCGTAGGACTGGGCGTGGCATACCTGTGCCGGGGTCTGGGTCTTAAAGACAATGAAGAAACCATTGCCCGGCAGAAAGAGGTCAGAGAATGGCTCAACTCCATTGACGGTCCCTCTGAAAAAGGCAAACGCTGGCGTGGATACATGAAGATTGTCGTTCCCATATGGTTTTTCATGGCCATCGGCCCCGGGGTGCTCATCGGAAACTCCGCCATATCATTTGCCGGGTTCCCGCCCATCTGGTCCTGGCAGATCATCTGGTGGATCCTGGGCATCGTACTGATGTGGGGCCTGTGTTTTAAAGCGGAAATGTCCACCACATCCGCGGAACAGATCAGAAGGGCAGATGAGGAAACCATGGATGTTACCAAGGAAGCAGATGATATGTAACAACCTGGACCATTGATTTAACAAACTGAGAAACAAAGGAGAAATACCATGGCTCTGGAAGACAAATACCTTATTGCAACCCTTATTTTCTGCGTACTGTTCGTGGCCTCATTCAGCTGGGGATGGTGGGGATAATCTCATATCATAATCTATAATACCAGGAAGAATTCCGGACAAAGGGCTTTGTCCGGAATTCTTTATTTTCTGCATTCATGACCCTGAGCCACCGATTCTGGATATTCGCCCTGGCAGTTGCGGGCATCATTTTCCTGATTTTCGCAGGTATGGCTGTCTATATCTGGCTGCACCTGACCCCAGATCAGGCAAAGGTGTTGGCAGATTTCTGCAAGAGTCATGCAGCTGTGCTGATAGGCGGATTTCTTCTGCTGTGCCTGGTGTTCTGGGCCGCATCAGACCTGGTGTATGCAAATTACATCAAACCGGTGAAAAAAATGTCAACCGAGGTGGCCATGATCTATGCATCCAACCCCGCGTTGCGTATCCCTGTCACAGGAAACCTGGACATCCAGGCCCTTGCCAGAGCCATCAACACCTTTGCCGACATATTTGAAAACCAGAACCAGACCATTGCCCAGCAGGTGGTGGCTGCGAGAAAAGAGACCGAACAGGAAAGAAACCTGCTGGCCGCGATCATGGGGGAACTGCCCCAGGGGGTAATCATCTGCAATGCCAGCGGCCGGATTCTGCTGTACAATTCTCTGGCAAAAAACATATTCTCCCAGACCACGGATCTGAAAAAAACCGAACATTTCATGGGCCTGGGCCGTTCCATTTTCCACCTGGTGGATAAAGCGCTCATCACCCATGCCATGGAAGAGATCAATGAACAGCTGGCATCAGGGGGAAACAGTGCAGGCTCTTACTTTATCACCCCGGTTTCCGGCCATTGCCTGATCAGTGTGGAAACCATACCGGTCCTGGACAAAAACAACCGGATGACCGGGTTTATTCTGGCGTTCCAGGAGATCTCCCAGGACATCAGAAAATATGAATCCATCCAGGCGCATCTGGCACAGTTTCTTCAGGCACTGGAAAAAAAAAGCCCTGCTGCAGAAGGGTTTTACAAGCTGTCCGATACTATCCAGGATATTTTTCTGTCCCGCCTGCCCTTAACCCGGATGGATCTGGCACAATTTCTTTTCCGGGTTCAGAAACTGTCCGGCCAGCTTCATGATATCAGAATCAATGTATATAACCGTGCACAAAATGAACGGATCATGGCAGACACCTATTCTCTGACCCAGGCATTTGTGTTTCTGTTTAAAAATCTGGCAGATCTCACAGGCTGCACAACATTTGATCTGGCAGCTTCAACCGCCGATGACAGGGTCAAATGTGATATTACCTGGGAAGATACCCCTGCAAACATTGCAGATCTTGAAACTGTCAAACACCGGCACATCAATGACCTGCCCGGGTTTACATCGGTTCTGGCCCTCAACAACACCCGGTTTGACATTCTTACTTCAGATAAAAAGACAAGTGCCCATATCACCTTGTCTATCAGAAAAAGTGCGGCTGCATCCGGGCCTGTAAAACACCGGACACCCATCATGGCAGGATCACGGCCGGAATTTTATGATTTTGACCTGTTCCAGGTCGATGACCGTAATAAGAACCTGCTGGATACCCGGTTAAAAGAGATCTCCTATACCGTATTTGATACGGAAACCACGGGCCTGAACCCGGAGGGCGGCGATGAGATTATTTCCATGGGTGCGGTGAGAATTGTCAACAACCGCATCCTTTACGAAGATGTTTTTGAGGAGCTGGTGGATCCCCGGCGGGATATTCCCATGGCATCTTACCGGATTCACGGCATCAACCATGAAATGGTTGCGGAAAAAGACCCTATTGAAAAAGTGCTGCCCCGGTTCCGGCAGTTTGTGGCTGACACCGTTCTGGTGGGACACAATATTGCCTTTGACATGAAAATGCTTGCACTCAAGGAAGAAACAACAAACATACGGTTTACCAACCCCATTTTAGATACCCTGCTTTTGTCCGCCATTCTGCATCCCATCCATGAACAGCATGACATGGAAAATATTGCAAAAAGGCTGGGTATAGACATTATCGGCCGACACACAGCCCTGGGGGATGCCATTTCCACGGCACAAATTTTTTTAAAACTGATCCCTGTTTTGAACAGCAACGGCATTCTCACCCTGGGGGATGCCATCACTGCATCAAAAAAATCCTATTATGCAAGAGTAAAATATTGATTAACCGGTACAACACATGGTAGGGCTGGAAATACTTATGCAAAAAACAGGTTAATCTTAAAACCGGAGGCGTTTTCATGAAAAAACCCTGGCTGATCGTTACAGGCCTATTTTCCGTTGCCCTGGCAATTGTGCTTTTCTGTGTGATTTTCGGCAGCTACACCAGCATGCTGCGGTCTAAAAACCGCATCAATACCGGCAAAAACATTATGGTTACCGCCTGCATGGACCAGCTGCACCTTGCCCATCAACTGATTTCCCAGGCCCCTGAAACCATATCCGGCCAGGATGTTTTTCGAATGGAGGAGAACGCAAAGCAGATACAGACCATCCTGACCCAATTTCAGGCCTCTGATGCCCCCCTTGAGCCGGACCTGGTGACCGCTTTTGAAGATACCCAGGCCCGTCTGGCAAAGGACATGGACAGCCTGACAGCTGCAATGGGAAAAAACCACACGCTTTCCACTGAGATGGCAGACCTTTACCTGAAAATCATCTATGCTGCAAAACGATACAACAAGGAAGCAGCATATTTTACAATGAGAAAAAGCGTTTTTCCCGGGTTTCTCACCGCCAGATGGTTCAATCTTGATCATCTGGATTTTCCCAGGATCGATTTGACCTGTTTTGCACCGTGGGGATTGCAATGAAAGAGGAGCACTCCCAAACAGCATTTTTCAACCAGCCGGTATCTGCCATATTCCGGCCCAACATCGCCACCTGTCCCATGGACACACCGGTGAAAACAGCGGCCCAAAAAATGAGCCGGAACAATGGTGCCATCCTGGTTAAAGATGCAGACCGGCAGATCACAGGCATTGTCACGGATGCAGATCTCAGGGCAAAGGTGCTGGCACAGGACCTGGCCCCGGACACACCGGTCTCTGCTGTGATGTCATCGCCGGTGATCACCATTTCAGCGGACAGTCAGGTATTTGAAGCCTTTTTGACCATGATTGACAAGGACAAGCGCCACCTGGCCGTGTGCGGAAAATCCGGTGATATTTCCGGCATCATCTCTGAAAAAGACTTGATCGCAGCCCAGACCCGGGCCACATTTTTGCTGTTAAAGTCCGTGACCTCCGCAAAAAAAATGGCTGATCTTGAAAATATCCACGCAAAACTGTGCGCTATGCTTCTGGATCCCATCAGCAACGGGGTGAACCCGGAACAGATCACCCGGCTGATCACCACCTTTTCAGATGCTATCCTGGAAAAGATCATGGCCCTGTCCCTGGCGGAAACAGGTCCCCCTCCCTGTGCATTCGTGTTTCTGACCATGGGATCGGAAGGCAGGGAGGAACAGACCCTGGTATCTGACCAGGACAACGCCATTGTATATGCAGACCCGGCATCAGAAGCAGAAGCACAAAAGGCCGAAGCCTATTTTTCCGGTTTGGCCAAACTTGTGTGTTCCCGGCTGGATATGGCGGGTTACCGGTTCTGCGACGGGAACAACATGGCCCAGAACCCGAAATGGTGCCAGCCCCTGTCTGTCTGGAAACAGTATTTTCACACCTGGATCCGCAAGGCCAAGCCAGAAGACCTGCTGTATTCCAGTATTTTTTTTGATTTTAAAGGCACCTATGGTGATCTGTCTTTATCTGAACAACTCAAGGATTATCTGTTTGCATCCCTTCGGGGATGGTCCGGTTTTCTGCGGAACATGACGGAAAATGCCCTTTATTTCAGGCCCCCCATCGGGTTGTTCGGCAAACTGCGGGTGGAATCAGAAGGCAAACACAAGGATTCCTTTGATATCAAGTATGCCATGCTGCCCATCACGGACGTCACCCGGGTCTATGCCCTGAAAAACAATATTTATCAGACCAACACCCTGGCCCGGCTGTTCCGGCTGTACACCAAACATGCCATCAACAGCAAAGAATACCACAACATCGTCCAGTCCTATAATTTTCTCATGAAACTGCGGTTCCGCCGCCAGATAACCAATATCATGGATGAAGGGACCCCGCCGGACAATTACATCAACCCGGAGAACCTGTCCCATCTGGACCGGCACATGCTCAAGGAGATTTTCAAGACCATTGAAAGTTTCCAGCAGAAACTGAACATGGAGTTCACCGGGGTGGTGTGATTATCTTCTGCCCCGACCGCTTACCATTTGATCTGCCAGTAATCTGAATAACATCCATGCCCTGGCGGGCACAACAAAGAATGAAAGCTGTTATAGCGTTTTTCATATGACTTGATATTTTATGCTTGACAGCCCTATTGCAATAGCATAACGATATCATTAAAATACGGGGATTATTTTTAAAAGTTTTATAGGGCTGTGTCAATGTCATTTCAGGGTAAAGAATTCACACAAGGTATGAAACAACTTGTAATCAACTTAAAAGAATTTTATGACGTTGAAAGACACGATAAAAAATTAAAAGCTCCTTGGGCGATTGAGCAGACCGCAAAAGGATTGGGGATAGGCGAGGCCACAGTCAGACGAATCATGGCTGAATACAACAAGAACCAACAATCTATTCCAGATGACTCAATCAAGCTCCGTGGAAAACCGGAATATGCAGTTCCACAAAGCTTACAATCAATTGTACGTCAGTATATTCGTTCCCAAAACCTGAAAGGCAGTCACGTATCTGTTGATCTTGTCCGAAACTATTTGATACAAATCAATCCAGATTACAATTTTCCCACCACTACCCTTTGGCGGACTTTGAGTAGGTGGGGTTTTACCTATGGGACCGGGAAAAGGCGGTCCGCATTGAAAGAACGGGACTATGTGATTTTAGCAAGAAGGCGTTATTTAAGACAAAAACGGTTGAATCGGAATCCAGACGGCTCTTTCATTCGTCCGGAGGTATATCTTGATGAAACATTTATAAACAAAAATCATTCCAATAAGTTTACCTGGTATTCGGATGAAGATGGTCCTTATGTAAACAAGCCCGCTGGAAAAGGCGAGCGTTTGATTATCGTTAATGCCATTACGCATGAAGGTTGGGTAAAAAATGCTCAGCTGGTTTTCCAGGCAAAAAAGAAAACCGGTGATTACCATGGGCAAATGGATTGGAACAATTTTTCCAGATGGTTTACAGATCAATTGTTGCCGAACATTCCTGCAAATTCGACTATCATAATGGACAACGCCGGGTATCATAATGTGACAGAAGAAAATTCGTTTCCCAAGGCCAATGCGCGTAAAGAAAAACTTCGAAAATGGTTGGATGACAACGGTGTTCCTTGGGGAGAAGACCTTTTGAAATCTGAATTATTCGCTCTGTGCAAATTATTTGAGCCAAAATCCGAATTTAAACTTGATAAAATAGCGGAGGCCGAAGGGCATGCTATTTTGCGAACACCTCAATATCATCCTGAATTGCAACCCATTGAAATGTGCTGGGGAGTAATGAAAAACTATATGGCCCAGCATTGTGATTTCACGCTTCAAAAATTACGCAAGAATTTACCTTTGGCCTTCGCCCAAGTCACTTCAGAAACATGCCAAAAACTGATTGCAAAAACGTTAGCAGAAGAAAACAGGTACTGGTTGGAAGACAGTGAAATTGATATAAACCAAGGGGTCGATGTGTGCTGAGGCAAAAAATGTATTATTTTTGTAAAAAAATGATATCAAGTCATATGAAAAACGCTATAGTCGCTGAATGCAGTGGGGGCTATGGTGAAAAAAAATTGACATCCATGGACCAAGGCTTTATATAAATAAGCATACAGACAATCAAAAAAAAGGACCTTGGGCATGGGCCGAAAAAGCATATCCCATATTCGGAAACCTGAAATTCTGCGCCACACATACAAGGTGGTGGAAGAAGAAGGGTTCATGGGTATGACCATCGGCAAAATTGCCAGCCGTATGGGGGTCAACTCAGGACTTTTAATCCATTATTTTAAAAGCAAAGAAGGGCTGATTATGGAAATGGTGGATTATCTGTTCAAGATTTCCATGAAATCCTACCACAAAGAGCTGGAAAAATTCACCACCCCCCAGGCACGGTTTCAGGGCCTTATGCACATACTGTTCAGCACCAGCGACAAAGGGCCCCAGCGGGACGCGGTTTTCTGGTCCTGCTATGCCATGGGTTTCAGAAATCCCGAAATCCGGGAACGTATACAGGGCATGCAGAATAAATTTATTGCCTTTGGTGTCAAAGAGATTGCATCCTGGGAAGATGCCGGACTTGTCACGGTCCCGGACAAGGAAAAAGCCGCCGCCACAATCCTGGCGCTTTCCGAAGGATTCGGCATACTGCGCAATTCGCTCAAAGATCTGCACTCTCTGGAAGAGATTGCGCATTCCATGCAGCAGTGTGCCCTTGAAGCCCTGGGTGCAGCAAAATCCAGCACCAGTTCTACTGACCGGATATCAGCACAATAAACTGGATATTTGCTACAGCTGCGTACCCGCTGCGGGAAGCCCCTGGTGGTATCCTGTGAACGGGCCGTCAGAGCCGGAGGGGGCCTGATGCAACAGGCCGGGATACTTACCGTCAAAGAGTGAATCGCTTTATTTCATTACCCAAATGGAATCCGGCCCCCGCAGGGTCTCGGACCGGGCACAGGATACCACCAGGGGCGGGGCCGGCGACTGCCGGTTCAGATCAGCAGTGACAGGGACAGGGATACAAACGACAGCAGTGTGGAGATCATGATGGCCCCTGCCGCCAGGTCTGTATCTGAATTCAGCTGACCTGACAGCACATAGATGGCGGTGGACGTGGGCAGGGCAAAAAAGATCATCCCCACGGTAAAGGCGATACCGGTCACCTGGAAAAGCGTCAGCAGAACAAAACCTGCCCCGGGCAGAAACGCAAGCTTGATCCCTGCGGCCAGCAATGACAGCCGGGTATGGTCGGCAAGCCCCTTGAACTGTAAAGAGCCCCCGATGGATATCAAGGCCAGGGGCAACGTTACAGATGTCATCAACGAAAAACTGTTGCGGACAAACAAGGGAAAATCAAGGCCGGATCTGGAAAACAAAAATCCGGCAGCGCACCCGATGATCAACGGATTGGATACCAGTGCCCGGATAAAATACCGCATTTTATCCCTGCGTCCCAGCTTCTGGTCTGAATACCACACCAGCACGGATACCGACAGCACATTGATCACCGGAATGACAATGCCGGCCAGAATACCGAAATGGCGGACCCCTTCTTCTCCCAGAACCGTAAGGACAATTGCCATGCCGATATAGGTGTTGAACCGGAAACAGGCCTGGCAGAAAGAACCCGCCTGGAAGTGTGACATACGAAAAAACCGGATCGCTCCCAGGCTTGCCAGAAAAGCCAGAATCACCCCGATAAGTCCGGCAAGACAAAGCCCGGCATCTATTCCCTGATCCGGTCCGCTGCCGCCGATTTTCCAGAACAGCATGGCCGGAAAAAAGATGTAGTAGACCAGGCGGTCTGACATGGCAAGGAACCGGTCATCGGTCATGCCGTAAAATTTGAGCAGCCGCCCCAAAAGCAGCAGGGCAAACAAAGGGAATATGGTATTGAGGACCAGCATGTTCAGACGGTGAAAATCCGGTTTTCGGTCAGGCTCAGAAATCGCGGACCTTTGTCTGTTATATGGATAACGCTTTCAATGCCTGCAGCAAACCGGTCCTTGAAAATACATTTGGGTTCCACGGCAAACACCATGCCGGGCGCAAGTTCTGTGTGGTGGCCCCTGGCCAGGATGGGATCTTCCACCAGTTCCAGGCCGATACCATGGCCGATGAACCGGGACTTGAGATCCGGCAGCCCTAAAAAAGAAGATCCCAGGCCCAATTTTTGTGCCCTGTCCATGGCTGCAGTGAACACCTGATCCACCGTGGTGCCTGGAACCATGAGGTCCTTGACGTAGTGGAGGATATCTATGGCGGCAAGACCAGCCTGTTCTGCCTGGGACGGCATTTTTCCCATCACCAGCATCCGGGTTTCATCCATATGATATCCGTTGACCATGGTGCCAAGGTCCATGAGCACGGGCTCATTTTCCCGAATCAATTTATAACCCGCCCCAAACGGGTAGGCACTGCAGGTACCGGCCCCGCTCACCGGGCTGTCCAGGGCACCGCCAAGCCCCCCGGAACAGCCGCTCAACAGGTGATGGGCAAACCCTTCGGCCCGGTAATGACGTACCAGAAGCTTGCCTGAATGGCCGATAGACCGGGCGAAGGCCTCAATACGGCCGCAAAAAGCGATCTCTGATTCTTCAGGCACAAGATTTTCGCATATGAATGCAAAGGTGTCTTTTGACACCATGGCCGCATCCACCATCCGGCTGATCTCCCATTCGGATTTGATCATGCGGCAGCCGGTAATCAGGGGGGTGACGTCCGTAAAAACCGCCGGGGAAAACAAAGATTGAAAGAACTGAAAATCACGCACCGGCACCACATCAAATGCCAGGCCGATGGTCCGGACAACGGTGGTATAGATTTCTTTGATCCGGTCCGGTATCCGGGTGACGGATGCAATGGACTCCACCCGGGCAATGCCTGTTTCACAGCGGGCCCGGGGCAGATACCTTTTAACAAAGAGCAATGGATCATTGTCCACTGGCACATACAGATATGCATCCTGGGCTGTTCCTGAAAAATAATAGATATCCGGCTTATGGGTTAGAAACACAGCATCCACGCCGTTTTTTTCCATATGGCATTTCAGATGACTGATCCGGTCAGCGATTTCGCTGACCGGTGTCAGGAGGGGTTCATTTTCCATCAAGGATATGCCGTATGGCTGTCAGAAGCTCGTGGTTGCCAATGGGTTTCTGCATATATTTTTTTATACCCATTCTGACGGCTGTCTCTTCTGAAAGATCTTCACTAAAACCGCACCACAGGATAATGGGCATATCAGGTCGGATCTGCAGCACTTTTTGGGCAAGCTTGTCTCCTGTAAGCACCGGCATTGTCATATCAGTGACAATCAGATCAAATCCATGGGGATTTGACTGAAAGGCTTTCAGGGCTGCCATGCCATTGTCAAACAAACAGGTCTCATACCCATGGTTCTGTAAAACTTCCCTGCAGATCTGTCTGATCGCTTTTTCATCATCAACAACCATGATCGTTTCAGTACCGTTCAGGAGATCAGCCGCATTTTTTTTCAATTTTACAGCATTATTCCCCACCATGTCTGCAACAGGAAAATCAATCACAACCTGTGTGCCCTTGCCAGGCGCACTGTGAACCGTCAAAAACCCCTTGTGCTCATCAACAATTGCCTGGACTATGGCCAGTCCCAATCCCCCATTGCTTTCGCCTGTTTCCCTGGTTGAATAGTAGGGATCAAATGCTTTTTTCAAGGTCTCTTCATCCATGCCGTGGCCGGTATCACACACAGCCAGTCTGAGAAAATTCCCCGAAGCAATGACCCTGTCTTTTATGTAACGCTCACAGGTGACTGTCTCGTCTGTCAGGGATACGGTCAAAATACCCCCCTGCTTTTTCATGGCATGGTATGCGTTCAAACACAGGTTCATTACCACCTGGTGCATTTTGGCAGGATCAGCAAGCACCATCTGTCTGGAGTCAAGCTGTGTTTTAATATCTATGGTGGCAGGTATGGATGACCTGAGCAGTTTGAGGGATTCTTTGACCAGCAGATAGACCCGCAGGGGTTTTTTGATATATTCGGCCTGCCGGCTGAAGGTCAGCACCTGTTGCACCAGTTCAGCCGCTCTTTGTGCAGCTTTCATGACCTGGTCCATCTGTTCTTTTGCCCTTTCCGGGTTGCCCAGGTTGTTTTGGGCCAGCTGGGAATAGCCGAAAATTGCAGAAAGTATATTGTTGAAATCATGGGCGATTCCCGCAGCAAGGGTGCCTATTGCCTCCATTTTCTGGGACTGCTGAAGACGGATCTCAAGATTTTTCTGTTCGCTGACATCCCTGGCGATGCCGTGAAAGCCAATGGGGTCACCCTGTGCATCGGTTAAAAGCGCCACTGATGTGTCCACATGGCAGACTGAACCGTTTTTTCTGATAAGCTCCCAGTCAAAAGCCTTGCGCCCTTTTCCGGTTTTATATACCCGATTAAAGGTGTTAAGGACTTTTTTTGCATTTCTGCTGTCCATGAAATCCCTGTTGTTCTTACCGGCCAGTTCCTCTCTGGTATACCCGAGAATGTCGCACATGGGCTGATTAAAAAAGACAAAATTCCCAGCCAGGTCAACTTCGTAATACCCGTCTTCAATAGTCTCAATGATGGCCCTGAATTTTTTTTCGTGTGCTTTCACTGGTTGATTTTTCCTTTTTCCGACAACCTGTTATATTCACATCACATGGCCAATTTATATCAAACTGCCATACAATGCAAAAAAAGATTGCAAAAAATCACAAATAACCCAGGATAATTGCGTGTAGAAGCAGCGTCACATACATTGACATGGCAAATATCCAGAATGACCTGTGTTTCATTGACAATTTTGAACAAGCACTTATGATGGGTAATATTTTTGTTTTTTTTTAAAAGGAGATTTATATGCCTGATTTAACTGCTGTCATGGAAACCAGCAAAGGAACCATCCGCCTGAAATTATTTGCCGACAAAACGCCTGTCACCTGCGGCAATTTTGCCAACCTTGCCAAAAGACAATACTATAACGGACTCAAATTTCACCGGGTGATCAATGATTTTATGGTCCAGGGAGGATGCCCGTATGGCAATGGCATTGGCGGACCTGGATACAATTTCGAAGATGAGTGCAAAAAAGACCTGAAGCATGATAAGCCGGGAATTTTGTCCATGGCCAATGCCGGTCCCGGCACCAATGGCTCCCAGTTTTTCATCACCCACGGGCCCACCCCGCACCTGGACGGCATGCACACGGTGTTTGGTGTAGTTGAAGGAGAAGCTGACCAGAAGGTGGTGGACAGCATCACCCAGGGAGATACCATCGAAAATATTGCCATACAGGGCAATGTTGGGGCCCTGTTTAAAAAGATAAAACCCCGGCTGGATGAGTGGAACAAAACCCTGAACAAAGGCTTTCCCAAACTGCCCAAAGCTTAGCACCCGAAAAAAGCCGGACTGCCTGTCAGTCCGGCTTTTTACTGCATCCTGCCATTATGCCAGGTCAATATACAGGGGAATCACATGCAGGGTGCTGCTGTTTTCACTGGTCTGGCCTAAGCGCCATTCCTTTACCGGCACCCCTGCCTCCTGGATTTTTTGGATAATGCCTGTAATGTTGATGAGGGGATGGCGGGCAAACACATTGGGCAGCCCATAGGTCAGGCTGCACACCAGGCATTTGCCCGGGCGCTGGGTAAGGTTGAATGCCAGTACAATTCTGTCAGGCTTGATGGAAATGCATTCCAGCATGATATCGTAAGCACCTTCTGACACATCTCCGTACAGGGCCTCAAAAAATCGGTCACTGGTTTCCGGAGGCAAAAGTTCATCGCAGAATTCCCTGGTAAAGATGTTGTCCACCGTGGTTTGATCCATTGGTTTCACCAAATCCTTGTTATCCGGTTTTTCAAGCACTGAGATTTCCTTCTATAAAACCTGGACCGAAAAATCAAGATGAAAAAACACCCATTGCTGGCCCAAACCCTTTGTGGTAAGGTAAGTAAAATTTTTTGTGTTGATATTCAAAAAAGATTTGGTAGACTGTATTTTCTGCCGAAACATGCCGGAAAAAACAGGCAGAATCAACTGCATAAACACGGAAATAATGATTCATATGGAAAAAATAAACCTTTCCAAAGGATTTACACTGAAACTTTCCGGGATGCCGGACACCAGTGTGATACAACTTCCCAGACCTGACACGGTGGGTGTATCCGCCCTGGATATTCCCCATATCCGCCCCAAACTCCTGGTAAAGGAAAAGGATCGGGTCAATACCGGCACGCCACTGTTCTGTGACAAGCGGGACACCAGCATCCAATATGTCTCACCTGGCACCGGTACGATAAAAAAAATTTTGTTCGGTCGTCGCCGGCGCCTGCTGGAAGTGGTTATCACCCTTGATGCCATGGATGAATTTGTCCAGTTTGATCCGGTGTCCGCCAAAGATCTGTCACAGATATCACCCCGGGAACTTGCAGACCATCTCAAACAGGGGGGGCTTTGGCAAACCCTGCGGCAGCTGCCGGCCAGGGATACAGCAGACAGTGCAGCAGCGCCCCCTCTGATAATTGTCTGCCTCAACGGCAATGACATATTCTCCCCCCATCCAGGCCTGGTACTCCAGGACAAGATCCGGCAATTTGAGTTCGGGCTGTCCGTACTCAAACGTTTTTCTGACCGGGTGATTGTGGCGGCCCGGACAAATTCTCTTGGACTGCTGGCACCGGCAAAGCACCTGATCACCCTCCAGGTACCGGATATCTATCCTGCCTGGGACCCAGGGACGATTTTATACCACATCAAAAAAGAGGCAAAAGAAAACGCAGCATGGTATATTGGTGCCGAAGGTCTGGTGCACATGGCCCAATTTCTGGAAACAGGCCGATATCCTGTTAATACCATGGTCACGGTGACCAAGGGCATCGATAAAAAACCCCACCTGATCACCCGCCAGGGTTCACCTGTCCATCTTCTGGCAGGTAATTACCCCCCTGGCAGCCTCATTACCACAGGCCAGCTCAACGGCCGGATAAAAAACCCGGATGCCCACCTGGGTTTTTTTGAGAACACATTGAATATCATCCCGGATACACAGGGAGATGAGATGTTCGGCTTTCTGAGGCCGGGGCTGGACAAACCCACAGTATCCAAAGCATTTCTGTCCTGCCTTCTGGACAAAAAAGTGCAGATGGACTGCACCATGCACGGTGAAGAAAGGGCCTGCATCAACTGCAGTTATTGTGAAAACATCTGCCCCGTTGACCTGATGCCCAATTTCATCATGAAGGCCCTGGTGAGCGACGACATTGAAGAAGCCCTGGAACTGGGTCTTCTGGACTGCTGCCGGTGCGGACTGTGTTCTTTCACCTGCCCGTCCAAAATTGAACTGACCCGGATTCTGTCTTCGGGTATGGATGCCCATCACAAGGACAAACAAGGATAACGATACAACATCATGAATCCCATCAAAAAGATATTCGAACTGCTGGAATATGATTTCAGTGATGCCGGAAAATTTGCCAAACTGGGGCCGCTGTTCGATGCCACAAAAACCTTTTTCTTTCTGCCTTCCCCTAAAAATAAACTGGGACCGTTCATCCGGGACCACCTGGATCTGAAACGATATATGAGTATTGTTATCATCTCCCTTTTGCCGGTGCTGTTCTTCGGCATGTACAACACCGGATACCAGTCCGGACTGGCAAGGGGTGAAACCCTGGATTTCTGGCCATCTTTTCTGTCCGGTGCATGGGTGGTGATGCCCATCATCATCGTTTCTTACGGGGTGGGTTTTTTCTGGGAAATCCTGTTTGCCGCTATCAGACGTCATCCCATCAGTGAAGGATTTCTGGTCACAGGCCTGCTGTTTCCTTTGACCCTGCCCCCCACCATTCCTTTGTGGCAGGTGGCAATGGGAATCTCCTTTGGCGTGGTTATCGGTAAGGAGATCTTCGGCGGCACCGGCAGAAACATTTTGAACCCGGCATTGACGGCCCGGGCATTTGTGTTTTTCTCCTATCCGGTAAGCATGTCCGGGAACATCTGGGTGGCAGGCGCAGATGCGGTGGACGGCATCACCGGCGCAACCGCACTTGCAGTAAATGCAGAAGGCGGATCCAGCCTGTTTTCAACCCTTTCAGACCAGGGATTTTCCCTGTCCAACCTGTTTTTCGGATTTGTGCCGGGCAGCATCGGAGAAACCTCGGCCCTTTGCTGTCTGATCGGAGCGGTGTTTCTCATGGTCACCCGCATCGGCAATTATCGGATCATCCTGGGCGGCATTGCCGGCCTTATCATCACCGCTATACTGTTTTATTTTCTGCCCGGCACCAGAGGCACCTGGGCAGATGCAGGTCCTTTGTATCATCTGTGTGCCGGCGGATTTTTATTCGGTATTTCCTTTATGGCCACAGACCCGGTATCAGCGCCCGGCACCAACCCCGGCAGGTGGATATTCGGGTTTCTCATCGGATTTCTCACCGTGATCCTCCGGGTGGCCAACCCGGCTTTTGCCGAAGGCGTGATGCTGGCCATACTGTTCATGAATGTGTTTGCCCCTCTTTTAGACCATTTGGTCCTGAAACACAGAATTTCAAAGAGGATACCCAATGTCTGACAAAAAAAGATCATTTAAGAAAAGCCGGATATATGTGATTTTGTTTGCCCTGGTGACCGCCCTGGTCTTCAGTGTGCTGATCACCTCAGCCGCCACCATGCTCAAAGGACGGCAACTGGAAAACATGGCCCTGGACAAAAAAACCAACCTGCTGGAAGCCGCCGGCCTTGTGCCGGAAGACAAAAAACCATTACCTGAAGATATCAAGCAGATCTATGATGCCCATATCCGGGAGGTCCATGTGGACCCCCGGGGCAGGATCGTGGAGACCCCTGCCGGCAACAGCCTGCAACTCTATCTGATCCACACCGGCCAGAAGGTGGAGGGGTATATTGTTCCCATCAGCACCCGGGGACTGTGGGGCAAAATCCATGGATATCTGGCATTCGAGGAGGATGGGGAAACCGTTGCCGGATTTTCCGTATACAGCCATTCAGAAACCCCGGGTCTGGGCGGAGAGATTGAAAGCAACTGGTTCCAGGACAATTTCAAGGGCAAAAAGATTCTGAATGCCAGCAACCAGCTTGTTTCCGTAGGTATTGCCAAGGGCAAGGTGGAAAACCTGCCTGAAAAACTCCAGGACCATTATGTGGACGGTATTTCCGGTGCTACCCTCACCGGCAGATACCTGAGTGAAGGACTGGAGGAAACCCTGACAAAATATGAATCGGTTTCCGTTATTTTCCGCCAGAAAAAAGGAAGCCAGACACATTTAGAAACCATACTGGATGAATAAGGATATTTTGCATGCACACTGATCTGTCCCATTATAAGGAAATATTGATCAAAGGGGTCTGGAGGGAGAATCCGGTTGCCTACCAGGTACTGGGCATCTGTTCTGCCCTGGCGGTCACCGTCAAAATGTCCACCGCTCTGGTCATGAGCATTGCCCTGACGCTGGTGGCCGCATTTTCCGGCCTGATTATCTCGTCCTTGCGCAACTGGATCCCCTCCAATATCCGGATCATTGTGGAACTGACCGTCATCGCCTCCCTGGTAATCATCACCGACCAGATACTCAAAGCCTTTTTGTATGACATATCCAAGCAGCTGTCCATTTTTGTGGGTCTGATCATCACCAACTGCATTATACTGGGCAGGGCCGAGGCATTTGCCATGGCCAACAATCCGGCTGATTCCTTTGTGGACGGGATTGCCAACGGCCTTGGATACAGCATGATCCTGGTGGCTGTGGCGTTTTTGCGGGAGCTGCTGGGGTCTGGACAGTTTTTCGGATTTTCGGTTATCCCGCAGTTTTTGTATGATATGGGATTCCAGGACATGGGCATCATGGTGCTGGCGCCCGGGGCATTTTTCATTATCGGGTTACTGGTGTGGCTCAAGAACAGCCTGCCCGGCGTATCCCATGAAAAAAAATAAGGAGCTGCCATGGGCGATCTGCTGAGTCTGTTTGTCAATTCCGTTTTCATAGGCAATATCCTGCTGGCCTATTTCTTAGGCATATGTTCGTTTATTGCTGTATCCAAAACCATTGAAACCGCAACCGGTCTGGGGTTTGCCGTCATCTTTGTTCTGACGGTTACCAGCCCTGTGAACTGGCTGATATACCACGGCCTGCTGGCCCCCGGAGCACTTTCCTGGGCCGGGTTTCCGGAAATGGATTTGAGTTTTTTAAAATTCATCACCTTTATTGCGGTAATTGCCGCAATTGTTCAGGCGGTGGAAATGGTCATTGACCGGTATTCTCCGCTGCTGTATGCCAGCCTGGGGGTGTTTTTGCCCCTGATTGCCGTAAACTGCGCCATTCTGGGAACATCCTTGTTCATGGTGGAGCGCAACCACACATTTGTTGAGTCAGTGGTGTTCGGGGCCGGGTCCGGTACCGGCTGGATGCTGGCCATCGTGTCCATGGCCGCCATCCGCAAAAAAGTGCGGTATGCAGATGTACCGGCCGGACTGGACGGGTTTGGTTTTATCATGATCATTGCCGGGCTCATGGCCATGACCTTTATGATGTTCTCAGGAATTACTCTCTAGCGTAACAAGGAGCATGCAGTGATTTACCTTATCAGTTTGTTGATATTTTCCGGCGTGATCATTATCCTTGTGTTTGTACTTTTATTTGTGGAAGCCAAAGTCACCACCCAGGGCAGCCATACCATTACCATCAACGACAGCAAAGACGATGCCCTCACGGTTTCCGGCAATCCCACGCTATTGTCCGCTCTGGCACAAAATGAAATTTTTCTGCCATCCGCCTGCGGTGGTTCCGGGTCCTGTGCCATGTGCAAATGCAAAGTAAAGGATGGGGGCGGTGCCATACTGCCCACTGAGCTGGCCCATCTGTCCAGAAAAGAAAAACTGGAGAATATTCGGCTGTCCTGCCAGCTCAAGGTCAAAGAGGACATGGCCATCCAGGTACCGGAATCCATTTTCGGCATCAAAAAGGTCAACGCCGTTGTGGTGTCCAATGACAACGTCTCTACCTTTATCAAGGAACTGGTAATAGAGCCTGAAGAACCCATTGAATTTGAAGCCGGTGCCTATATCCAGATCGATGTGCCGGAATACGAGCTGACCTTCAAGGACTTTCACATTGACAGCAAGTATGTCAGTGAATGGAAAAAATACAACCTGTTCTCTCTTGCCGCCAAAGGGATTAAACCGGGTTTCCGGGCCTATTCCATGGCCAATCCCCCCCATGAAAAAGATATTGTCAAACTCAATGTGCGCATCGCCACCCCGCCCCCGGGGACGGAAAGCATTCCGCCCGGATTCGGGTCCTCATTCATATTCGGGCTCAAACCCGGGGACAAGGTAAAAATCAGCGGTCCCTACGGCGATTTCATGGCCAAAGACACGGACAAAGAGATGTGCTTTATCGGTGGCGGGGCAGGCATGGCCCCGTTGCGCAGCCATATACTTCACCAGCTGGAAGGCATCAACAGCAACCGCAAGATCTCCTTCTGGTACGGGGCACGGTCTGTCAAGGAGATGTTTTACCATGAGGAGTTCACGGACCTGGCAGAACGGTACGACAATTTCACCTATCATGTGGCCCTTTCCAGCCCGGAAAAAGAAGACAACTGGACCGGGCTCACCGGGTTTGTCCACACCCATTTGATCGATTCCTATCTCAATGACCATGAAGATCCCACGGAAATAGAATACTACCTGTGCGGCCCCCCGCCCATGATCGATGCGGTCATTGATTCCCTCTATGAGCTGGGGGTGGAGGATGACATGATTTTTTACGACAAGTTCAGCTGATCCGTCATGGCTGAATTTCTAGGAATACAGTTAAAAACCCCGCTGGTGCTGGCCTCGGGCATCCTGGGCAACAATGCCGGCATCCTGTCCCGGGTCCATGGGGCCGGATGCGGTCTGGTGACCATGAAATCCATCGGCCCGAACCGGCGGGACGGCCATAACAACCCCACGGTCATTGACCTGGGATGCGGCATGATCAATGCCGTGGGTCTGCCAACCCCTGGATTCGACAACATGGATGCGGAATGGCAGGCCCTGGCGGACCGGGATTTTCCCCTCAATGCCAGCATCTACGGCGGATCAATAGCTGAATTTGCTGAAGTGGCCCGCTTTGTGTCGGACCAGGGACCCGACTGCATTGAAATCAACATCTCCTGCCCCAATTCCGATCACCACGGCATGCTGTTCGGGGTGGATGAAAAAGCAGCCCATGCTGTCACGGCTGCGGTGAAACGCGTCATCGATGTGCCGCTGATCGCCAAGCTAACGCCGGCGGCCCCGGATATCGGCCGCATTGCAAAAGCATGTGAAGATGCCGGGGCAGATGCCATCTGCGCCATCAACACGGCCGGCCCCGGCATGGTCATAGACATCGAAGCGAAAATGCCGGTGCTGGCATTCAAAAAAGGGGGCCTGTCCGGCCCCATGATAAAACCCATTGCGGTCCGTTGCGTGTATGACATCTTCAGGGCCGTGTCCATCCCTATCATCGGTTTAGGCGGGGTCACCACCGGTGAGGATGCCGTGGAGATGTTCATGGCGGGCGCCACCCTGGTGGGTATGGGATCTGCCGTGCGGTACCGGGGCATCCAGGTGTTTGACAAGGTGAACCGGGAACTTGTCGACTGGCTGGGCGCCCATGAAACCAACAGAGAAGCGGTCATCGGTGCGGCACACCATCCTGCCGGCAGGACCTTCAATGATCCGGTTTCCATTTCAAATGACCGTTCCAGCCAGTACAGGAAAAGCACCCCATGATTTTCGACCAGAAACCCGTCATGGTCCAGGTGGCCAGGAAAACCCTGCACAACCCCTGTTTTGTGACCCTGTTTTTTGATTTGGCCATCGATTTTCAGCCGGGCCGGTTCATCATGGTCTGGCTCCCGGGGGTGGATGAAAAACCCTACACCATCTCCTATCATGGACCGGAACGGTTCGGCATCACCATTGAGGCCAAAGGAAGATTTTCCAACCAGGCCCTTTCCCTGTCCCCGGGAGATTGGGTAGGCATCCGGGGGCCTTTCGGCAACGGTTTTGATATCATTTCCTCTCCTGATGTAGCCGTGGTGGCCGGCGGCTGCGGCATGGCGCCATTAGCACCCCTGGTGGAACAACTGGATCCGAACCTGTTCTTTGTCCACGGGGCCAGAACAAAGGATTTTATCCTGTATCCACAGCGGTTTGCAGTCAAACGTTATTTTACAACAGATGATGGCAGCCTGGGACACAGGGGATTTGTCACTGATCTGCTGGCAGCAGAGATCCAGCGCCGGACAGAACAGGCACAGTTTGAAATGGTGTATGCCTGTGGACCGGAAATGATGATGCACGCGGTGTTCACCCTGTGCGAAGCCTACGGCATCCCCTGCCAGGTATCTATGGAACGGTATATGCGTTGCGGGTTCGGGGTATGCGGTGCCTGCGTGTGCAGTGACCAGGTGGTCTGCACGGACGGGCCGGTATTCCATTCAGACCAGCTGCGCAAAATGACCGATTTCAACCGCACCGCCCTGCTCAAATCCGGGCAGCCGGTTGCTTTGTCCGAATACATGTCCTGGCGCTGCCAGTGATATCACAGGAAAACACCCCGGAAAACCATCACAAACAAACAGAGGATTTAATGACCCAAATGACCTATCAGGAATCTTTCATCACCTTTCTTGTCCAGTGCAACGCCCTGACATTCGGGGAATTTCAACTCAAAAGCGGAAGAGTCGCCCCGTATTTCATCAACACCGGCATGTTTGACACAGGGGCCAAGATCAAACAGCTGGGCACCTATTATGCCCGGGCCGTGCACGAGCATTTCAGCACCGCATTTGACGGCATTTACGGGCCTGCCTACAAAGGGATTCCTTTGTGCGTGTCCACAGCCATGGCCCTGTCTGACATGGAGATAGACAAAGGCTATGTGTTCAACCGCAAGGAAGCCAAAACCTATGCAGACAAAAGCAGCACAGTGGGCATGGGCCTGAACGGGGACACCCGGCTCATCCTGGTGGATGATGTCATCACCTCGGGCAAAGCCATCAGAGAATCCCTCGATATCCTGAAAACCAGCGGAAATCCACTGGTAAAAGGCATCGTCATCAGCGTGGACCGCCAGGAAAAAGGCACCACCGACCAGAACGCCCTGGCAGAGGTGGCACAAACCCTGGGCATCCCCATTTATGCCATTGTCACCCTGTCCGACATCACCACTTTTCTGCACAACAAAGAGATCAATGGCCGGATAATCCTGGATGATGCCATGATGGAAAAAATCGACACCTACCTGGCGCAATACGGCACAGCTTGCTGACACCGGCTTTTACCTGATGCGGCTCAGCTGCAAGGGTTAATACCAATCCTCAAGTGTCAGGGCACTGACCCGTTCAAATTCTCTTACATTGTGGGTTACAAGAATGGCATTTGCAGCCAATGCCGTACCTGCGATCAATGTGTCATACGGCCCGATGGGCATCCCTTTTTTTTCAAGGTCCGCCCTTATCATTGCGGCACTTTCAGCTTCTTTTGCCCCGAAAGGAAAAATATTGACATGGGAGACCAGCAGATCCAACTGAATTTTCCTTTTTGCCGGGTTTGTTGACTTGGCAATGCCAAGCGCAAGTTCAAAAAGAACAATTGCCGGAATACCAATATCCTTTGGGGATTTTGAAAGCAACATATCCGCGACATTACCGGCACCCTTGAAGAAATAGATGAGTGTATTGGTATCAAGAATATACAATTTTACAGAACCTCGCGTTCGGCATCTTCATCTTCTGTTGAACGGATTTCTGCCAGTTCCGGAAAATCATTTTTCCAGGAACCTGCCAAATCTACGATGTCCTGGGGCCATTCGGTCGACACCTTTTTCCTGATAATATCTGCGACCCATTTACTGACAGACACATGGTTTGCCCTGGCAGCATGCTTCATTTTATTTTCAATCTCATTGTCAAGATATATGGTTACCTGACCCATTGTAACACCTCCGCTTACCAAATAAAACTATATGTGTAATTATAATTGCACAACATCCTTTTGTCAATAACCACCTGGGGTGGTGTCAGATAAAAAGTCAATACAAACGTTTTCTCCGGCATCTTGAAAATCATGCCGGAATCGCGTAGATTCATACAATGATTGACCGGCTTAAAAAAATTTATCTGTTGTATGATAAAGTCATGGCTTCTGTGACAAAGGCATGCCGTCCGAAATGTGCCCAATGCTGTACCTGCAATGTGACACTGACAAGCCTGGAGGCCCGTTTTATGACCTTTTTTCTACCGTCTGCCCAAAAAAAAGCACTTTACACAAGAATAACAGAGAAATTTCCGGCAAAACGGTATATTCCCAGAATGACCACAAACCAGTTTGCCCGATTGTGCATGGAAGACACAGATCTGCCGGATGAAGAAAATGATCCCTCATGGGGCAAATGCCCTTTGCTGGAAAATGACCTGTGCACTGTTTATGATGTCAGGCCGTTCGGCTGTCGGGCATTGATGTCGGATACAGGTTGTAAAAATATAGGCTTTGCACAGGTGCCGCCATGGGTGTTGACGATGAACAACGTCTTTTTGCAGGCCATCGAACACCTGGATTCGCATGGATTTTCCGGCAATCTGTCCGACATGCTGACCTGGTTCCCGGCGGATAAACCTGATCCGCCTGCAGACCGGTTTGTACCCAACGAGACGATCTCCGTGCTGATGGTGCCGCCCGGGCACCGCCAGGATTTGGCACCGGTGATACAGCAGTTGTCAACCCTGTTAACCTCGGATAGCCGCCCATGACGGCACATCTTTTGCCACACCTGGACCACCTCTCTTGAACCGGGAAAAGAACTGATCACCCTGGTCTATCCCAAAAAAATCCGGTCTGCCCCAGACTTTATCCCGTGCCTATACACTTTGGTTGATCTGAAGGGCTGCAGCCAGGGTCTGGTCAATAATGCGCGGCATCAGGTCGTCTGACATCTCTGCTTTGAACCCGACCACCCACAGAGCCGGCAGATGGCCTGCCCTGGGGGAAAGACATACTGCCACAGCCCGGACACCGGCAATGTATTCTTCATCATCCAGGGCATATCCCCTTTTTTTGACTGCTTTCAGCTCTTCCAGATATATTGCCGGATCCACAATGGTCTGGGAAGTAAACCTGCGCAAAGGGTGGGTTTTCAAATAGGCCGCAGCCTCAGGTGCCGGCATGGCTGACAAAAAGGCCTTTCCCACAGCCCCGGCCAGGAGGGGCAGTGCCGTGCCGATGGGAGAGCTTATCTTGAAATCTTTTCTGGATTCCACGATATCAATAACCGTTACATGGTGGGCATTGCGTATACCCAGAAATACCGATTCCCCGCATTGTTCCATGAGATTTTCCATGGCCGGCCTGGCGGATTTTACGATATCCACCCTTTCATAGGCAGCCTTGCCCAGTTCCATGAGGGTCAGGCCGATGGTATACCGCTTGGAATCCGGATGCCGTGTAATGGCACCCTGTTCCTCAAGGGCTGCGGTAATGCCGTGGACCGTACTTTTGCTGATATCAAGATCCGTTGAAATATCACTGATGCGCAGTCCTTTTTCAGACTGTGATATGGCCTTGAGAATATCGAAAGCCTTTTTAACAATAGGGGCCTGGTACCGTTTGGTCATGAATGGTTTTTTCCTTTGCGCTTTCCAAAAAGTGCAATTTCAATGGGTTTACTGGCTTCGCCAAAATACAGGGTCTGGTGGGGGAATGGAATTTCAATACCAGCTTCGTCAAATGCAAGCTTGATTCTGCGCAGATATTCTCTTCCCACCTGCCACTGGCGGATGGGTTTTGTTTTGATCCTGCCTTTAATAATTACGGCTGAGTTGTCGAATTTGTCCACCCCCAAAATTTCAGGCTCCTCAAGCATAAAAGGTCCGAGCAATGCCTCCTGTTTCATTTCAGAACCCACCTTGGCCATTACTTCGATCACCTTGTCGGTATTTTCCTTATAGGCAACACCGATATCAAACACATAGGCAGAACAGTCATTGGTCAGATTACTCAATGTGGTGACCGTCCCGTTTGGTAAACATGCACACTCCCCCCAGATCACGCAACACAATGGTCCGGAAATTGCGTTTTTCAACGAGGCCGCCTGTCCCGTTTACAATGGCCACATCCCCTACCCGGACCAGGTTTTCAAGAATAAAGAAAAAACCGCGCAAATAATATACAATTTTATAAAAACCATGGAAAAGATGCAGCAAAAATATTGCACTGCATATTTTTTATTGCACACCCCTTGCCAACCTACCCTGATTTAGGCCTGTAAAATTGTCTTGCTTTTCAGAATTTTTTGGCCCAGTTTATAAAAAATGGCTTATTATAACATATTTCCCTTTAACTGAAGCATTCTTTGTCGCAGCTTTGATTTTTTTAAAATTTTATTCATGGAAGTTGCATGTTGGCACGCTTATGGCAAGAAAAACCCCACATGATTAAAATTGATATTGCCAAGGAGACAAAAAATTATGGATAAAGACGTGTTCAGTTTGTGTTTCATGTGTTCGGTCAGGTGTCCCATAAAAGTCGGTGTCAAGGACGGGCATGTGAACTGGATCCAGGGAAACCCCCATGTGGCGGGGATAGACGGCCGTTTGTGCCCCAGGGGGTCAGCCGGCAAATCCCTGCTTTATGATGACCAGCGGCTCCAGTCCCCCCTTATCCGGGTAGGGGACAGGGGATCGGGAAACTGGCGGAAAGCCTCATGGGAAGAGGCCCTTGACTATGTGGGAACCAGACTTAAAGAAATCAAAAATACCCATGGCGGCCATGCCATTGCCCTGGGCGAACGGGCCCAGCTGGCCACCCATGTGAGCAAAACCTTTTTAAAGGCTTTGGGCTCCCCCAACCATTTCACCCATGATGCGCTCTGCAAAGGATCAATGAACACGGCCTGCCGCTCCATGTTCGGGTATACTGACGGCCAGATGGGTATCAATTACGCCAATACAAAACATATTGTTCTTTACGGCAGAAACATTTTTGAATCTATCAATGTCAAAGAGGTGAACACCCTGATGGATGCCCTTGAAAAAGGGGCAAAGCTCACCTATATCGATCCCCGGGTGAATGTCACAGCCTCCAAGGCCCACCGGTACTGGATGATCCGGCCGGGGACCGACCTGGCCCTCAACTACGGCCTGATTCACGTCATTTTAAAAGAACGCCTCTATGATGCAGAATTTGTGGAAAAATGGGTACACGGCCTCACCGATCTGCGGGATTTTATAAAGGAATACACCCCGGAATGGGCGGAAACCGAAACCGGGATTCCGGCCGGGGAAATCAAGGCCCTGGCCAGAGAGATAAGCCGGGAAAAACCAGCGGTTATTTTTCATTACGGGTATCGTTGCGCCAGCCACCAGAATGAAATATACATGCGCCGGTCCATCCTCATGCTCAACGCCCTGATGGGATCTGTGGAAGCAAAGGGCGGGATTTTCTTTAAAAAAGGCCCGGGAGCCGAAGGCGGCAAGCCTGCAAGAAAACTCACGGAACAGGAATTTCCCAAAATAGAGGTGCCGCGTTTTGACAAGGTCGGAACACCGGATTTTCCGCTGCCTGATCCTGCCCATGGTGTGGCCCAGATCCTTCCATATGCCATTCTCAACGAAGATCCCTATCCCATAAAGGCATTGATCAACTACCGCCTGGACCCCCTTATGTCAATTGCTGATACCAGCGGTACAAAAAAAGCCCTGGACAAACTGGATCTTATCGTCACCATTGACATCAATTATTCAGACATTGCCTGGTATTCTGATGTCATTCTGCCTGAATCCACCTATCTGGAGCGTACCGACTGCGTCCAGCAGATGAACGGCCTAAAGCCCATGATGTTTCTGCGTGAAAAAGCTGTGGAACCACGGTATGACACCGTAGAGGGTGCCATCATTCTCAAGCGCCTCGGCGAGCGGCTGGGTATAGGGGCGTATTTTCCCTATGAGACCATGGACGAGCTGGTGGACTGGCAGCTGGAAGGTACCGGGTTTACCCGAGAGGATTTTGCCCAAAAAGGCTTTGTCAGTTACGGCAAATCCCCCATATTCTGGGACAGAAACGACATCCCCTTCAAGACCCCGTCCAAAAAGATTGAATTCAGATCATCTCTGCTTGAGGATGCCGGTTTTCCATCTTTTCCGTCCTATGAACCTCCGGCGGCAACACCGGAAAAAAAGTTCCGCCTGGTGGTGGGACGTACCGGCCTCCATACCCATATTTCCACCCAGAATGTCCCGTATCTCAATGAGCTGATGAAAGAAAATCTGCTGTGGATCAATAAGGAAAAAGCGGCTGACCTGGGCATTACAGACGGTGCCACAGTGGAGGTGGCCTCTGCCTGCGGAAAAGGATGGATCAAAGCCTTTGTCACAGATTTGATCCATCCTGAAGCGGTGTTCATGGTCCACGGATTCGGACATGAGGCCAAACTGGCAAAACGGTCCTACAACCAGGGATGTTCAGATGCCCTGCTCCAGGAAAATCTGTATGATAAAGTCGGGGGAAGCCCGGCATACCATGACACCTTTGTCACCGTGACCCCGGTGTAATTTTCATAAGGAGGCAATGAATGAGCCAGTATTACCTGTTCCAGGACAGTAAAAAATGCATTGGATGTCATGCCTGTGAGATCCAGTGCAAAACCAATAAAGACCTGCCCGAAGGCCCCAAACCCTGCCAGATCATCCAGGTTGGGCCCAAATTTATCAACAACCTGCCCAAGATGTCGTTTATCTTCATGCCCTGTTTTCACTGTGAGAACCCCTGGTGCGTATCTGCCTGCCCCACAGGGGCCATGCAGCAGCGGGCTTCGGACGGCATCGTGTTTGTGCAGAAAGACCTGTGCGTGGGATGCAAAACCTGTGTTTCCGCATGTCCCTGGGGAGCGCCCCAGTGGAATCCGGACACTGGAAAAGTGGAAAAATGTGATTACTGCAAGGACCGGGTGGACCAGGGTCTGGAACCTGCCTGTGTCACCACCTGCACCACCGGATGCCTGAAATTCGGAAAAGTGGAGGAAATGACCCAGATCCGGCGGCAGCGCCATGCAGAATCTGTGGCATCCCTTGAGAACAGCAGCTTTTAAAGGAGCGTGACCCATGGCCAAAGACACCTGTCCGGTGCAGTCAACCCTGCAATACCTGTCTGATCGTATTGCATCCGGTGTCCTGACAGACCCCAAGGTGCGGCGGATATGTGAATCAATCCGGATGCTGGTGGAGGAAATATCCCTGGGAGAGGCCGGGGACAGCCATATGGCAGCCATTGACGACCTGATGGCCGAATTTGAAAACAGAACCCCGGATGACACCGCAACCAAGACACTTGACCACCTGAAACACATTCTGTCAGACCGCAGGGAAGAGTTTGTCAGCCATATTGAAACCCGGAACTGCCCATCCCATGACTGCGGGGTAATTGCACCTTCTCCCTGCCAGATGGCCTGTCCTGCCGGCATTGATGTTCCCACCTATCTTGCCCTTATTGCCGAGGGAAAAGATGACCAGGCCATCGCCGTAATCCGGGAAGACAACCCACTTCCCTGGGTCTGTGGTCTGGTGTGCACCCGGCCCTGTGAAATGATGTGTGTCAGGGGGCGTATCGACACCCCCATCTCCATCAAATTTCTCAAGGCTTTTGCCGCGGAACGGGCATTGTCGGACCGGCGGTATACCAACCCGGAACCGGCTCCCCCCAATGGAAAACGCATCTGTGTGGTGGGAGCCGGGCCGGGCGGTTTGTCCTGCGCATATTACCTGGCCCTGATGGGATACAAGGTGGAGGTGATCGAATCCCTTCCCTTTGCCGGTGGCATGCTCATGGTGGGCATTCCCCGGTACCGCCTGCCCCGGGAGGTGATTGACCGGGAAGTGGCCATGATAGAAGACCTGGGGGTGACCTTTTCTTTCAACACCCGGTTCGGCTCGGATGTCACCTATGAAGACATGAAAACCAAAGGCACGGATGCCTTTTTTCTGGCCATCGGTGCCCACAAGGCCTGGGACCTTGGCATCAAAGGGGAAACAGATTTTCCCAGGGTCATTGATGCCATCACATTTTTAAAGAATGTGGCCATAGGGGACCGCCATGCACCGGGCAAGCATGTGGTGGTCATCGGCGGCGGAAACGTGGCCATTGATGCGGCCCGCACCAGCCTGCGTCTGGGGGCCGAAAAAGTCACCATTGCCTACCGCAGATCCAGAGAACAGATGCCGGCTGATATCGAGGAAGTGGAGCAGGCGGAAGAAGAGGGCATTGCGTTTGCCTTTCTCACCATCCCCACAGAAATTACAGGCAATGATGGCAGGATCACCGGCCTTGCCTGTATCAAAGCGGAGCTGATCGCCAAAAAAGGGACGGACCGCCTGGCACCGGTTCCCATCCTGGGCAAGGAGTTTACCATCCAGGCAGATGCCGTCATATCCGCCATTGGCCAGTATGTGGATGACAGCGGCATGACCGCTTTTAATGCTGTCAACTGGACCCGCAGAGGTACCATTGAAGTGAACCATGCCTCCATGGAAACCAGTATGCCCGGGGTGTTTGCCGCAGGAGACGCGGTCTCGGGTCCTGCAACAGTTATTGAAGCCATCGGCGGCGGCAAACGGGCTGCCGAGGCCATCCACCGGCAGCTCACCGGCATGCCCCAGCCCAGGATGCCCAAAATTCCGGTGCGCCGCCGCAAAGTCCCCATGATCGAAATGACGGCAGCTGAAAAAATGCGGCTTTCCCGGCCGGTCATGCCCATGCTCAATGTGGACAGAAGACGGACCACCTTTCAGCAGGTGGAACTGGGATATGATGAAGCAGCTGTGCGAAAGGAAGCCCGGCGGTGCCTGCGGTGTGATGTCTGCAGAAGGTGCGGCAAATGCGTGGAAGTCTGCCGGGACAAAATGGGTATTGATGCCCTGCATCTGGGATACCTGGATTTTGACCACCCGGTGAAAACCGATTTTCGAATGACGGCGGAAAACTGTATCACCTGCGGGGCCTGTGCAGCCAATTGTGAAAACAATGCCATGACCCTGGAAGAAAAAGACGGCAGACGGATGCTCAAACTCTGCGGCACCATCCTCAACGAGCAGGAGATTCAGACCTGTGATGCCTGTGGGGCCAGGCTGCCGTCAGCCCAGTATATGGCCTTTATTTCGGACAAAACCGCAGACCTGACCCAGAAGGCGGAGCAGCGGCTTTTGTGTAACGACTGCCAGCGCAGGCTGTCAGCGAAAAACCATGTACCGACCCGGCCTGTCAACCCAACATAAAGGAGGCTGTTATGATGTTTAAACGCGGCAATCGTGTGGAAGTGTTCCAGGCATCGACAGATGAAGCCTGGGAGCCCTATATGAATGATTTTATCGGTGTCCACGGGGTGGTGACTGATCCGGATACCTCCATCAATGATCCGGATGATCTCATAGAGGTGAGCCTCCAGGGCAAAGGCACCCACCGCCTGCCCCAGGACTGTCTCAGGATCCTTTCGGATACGCGGTAAAGGACAAGGATGGATCACCCATGATAGACATTTTCATTGACAATACAGCCATCCCATGCAACGAAGGCCAGACCGTACTGGAAGCTGCCCGGAAAAACAATATCAGCATCCCACACCTGTGTTTTCATCCGGCATTGAAACCCTCGGGCGCCTGCCGGATCTGCGGTGTAGAGGTCACCTCCCCCACAGGCAGGCAGACAGTGATGCTGTCCTGCGTGCTCAAGGTAAAACCCGGGATGGTGATACTCACAGATTCTCCGCTGGTCAGATCCCACCGTCAGAAAGCGTTTGTCCGGTTATTCCGCATGGCTCCCCAGGCCCATCGGATCAGGGACCTGGCCCATAGATACCAGGTGGACCTGCCCCCGGAACCGGATGGTTGCATCCGGTGCCGGCTGTGCATACGGGTCTGCCAGGAGATCGTCAAGGCCGGGGCGCTGAAAATGGAAAAAACCGCGGCCGGCAGCCAGGTGGTAAAAGGAGACGGCCAGTGCATCGGCTGCGGTACCTGTGCCAATCTCTGTCCCACCGGCGTAATCACGGTGACGGACCATGACAGTGTGAGAACCGTGGCCATCCAGGACCGCACCGTGGGGCAGCTCCCCCTGGAACGGTGCGAGGCATGCGGCCGCATGTATGCCACATCGGATTTTCTGAACCGGGTGTCCCATATCAGCCCGGATCATCCGGATACCAAAGAGCACCACAGCCTGTGTCCGGCCTGTGTAAAACTCATGTCCACCCGTGCCGTCACGGAAATGGCACACTTAAAAAAATGAAACCCGCGGTTTGTCTCCTCTGCCTGGCAGGGGTATGGGGTCTGCCGGCACCGGCATCTGCCATCCAGCTGCATACTGGCAATGCCGGTATTATCGCCCATCAGATAGGGCATCTGTTTTTTTTGTTTTCCATGGTGGCCCTCATGTTTACCATCAACAACCAGGGATTGATCCGGCAGAAGGGATGGCGGCTGATACAGGTTACAGCCCTGTTTTTCATCTTCTGGAACCTGGATACCCTGGCAGCCCATTTTCTGGATAACCAGATTGAAGTGGTGCGCATCGAAACCCTGAGCATAACCAGAATGGCTGTTGTCACCGAATCTGACTCAGAACTCCTGGCTGTGATCTACTACTTTCTCAAGCTGGATCATCTCTGGTGTGTCCCGGCCATGATTTTTTTGTTAATGGGACTGAACAGCCTGCTCAAGGACCAGAGACAACGGTCTGACAGTGCAGATGGGGTGTGACAATGACTGCCAATCTACCCATTCTGCTGGTGGATGTGCTGGGATCAGTGGCCATGGTGGTGCTGGGGGTTTTGTCCCTGTTCAAGGCCAGATCACTTCGGGATCTTGACCCGGACAACGTTGTATTCCTCTATTTGATCTGGATCTGTGCCGGATTCACCATATTCGCGGTATCCCGGTCCTTGAGCCATATTCTGCGGCAGTTTCTGGTGCTCACCGGCAGTGGGGACATCTGGCATGATATCGGCCCCTATACCGGTGCCATCAACACCATATCCTTCATGCTGGTGGGAACTGTAACCCTTTTTTTCAACCAGAGCTGGCGCATCAATGAAAAAATCCTGTCCGCCAAACAGAAACAGGAAGATACCAGTGCCAAACTGCTGGAACTGAACCAGACCTTAGAGCAGAAGGTGGTGGAAAGAACTGAAATGCTCACCAGTTCCGAGCACAAGGCCAGGCGGATTTTTGAACATTCCCTGGACACCATTATGGTGACGGATCCCTGGTTCAATATTGTTGAAATCAACCGGGCCGGGGTGGCCCTCACCGGATTTCAGAAAGCAGACATGCTGGACAAAAAAATGGGGCTAAAAGATTTTTTAACCATCCCATCTGAAAATGAGCGGATTTTCAAACTTCTGGAAACCCATGAGTATGTCCTGAATGAAGAAACCGATTTTCTGCGTGCCGACAGGTCCTTCGTCAGGGTACTCATCACCGGGGGTGTGGACTATGGTGCTTTTGGCTGCGGCAAAACTTTTCATTTTATCATCAAGAACATCAATGATAAACGGCAGATGGAGCAGCAGATTGCCCAGGCTGACAAACTGGCGGCCTTAGGAGAATTATCCGCCGGCGTGGCCCATGAAATCAACAACCCTTTAGGCATCATCCTGGGATATACCCAGCTGATGCTCAAAAATCCCGGAGACCATGAGGAAGACCTGAAAACCATTGAAAAGCATGTGAAAAACTGTAAGATTGTGGTATCTGACCTGTTGACCTTTTCCAGAAAAGGGTCAACAAAAATGCAGCCCATTGATGTATGCAAAGTGGTGGATGATGTGATCAGTTTTCTGGGCAACCATTCCGACTTCAAAAATGTACAGGTGACATCTCCTGGTCCGTGCACCGGGCCATTAAAGGTTTTCGGCAATGAACAGGAGTTAGCACAGGTCATTATCAACTTGATGATCAACGCCTGCCATGCAGTGGAAAAAACAGGCCGCATCCTGGTGGAAACAGGTACAGATGACCAGGACCAGGTGCTGATAACGGTGAAAGACAACGGCACCGGTATCCGGGAAAAGGATTTTTCCCGGATCTTTGACCCGTTTTTCACCACCAAGCCTGTGGGCCAGGGCACCGGACTGGGACTTTCCGTCGGGTACGGCATTATCCGGCGCCACGGAGGAGATATCACAGCCAGAAACAGAAAAGAAAAAGGTGCTGCCTTCACCATCAGCCTGCCCCGGGCCGGGGCTGCAGACGATAACCCTGACAGGGAGAAAACCAGATGACTGCCCATATTCTGGCTGTGGATGATGAAAAAGACATGACCCGTCTGCTGAAACGCACCCTGGAATCAGAAATTGACTGCACCGTTTCCATGGCATTTTCCGGAGAAATGGCATTAAACATCCTGGAACAGGGCACCTGGGACCTGGTCATATGTGATATCCGCATGCCCGGCATGGATGGGTTTGCATTGCTGGAACAGATCAAAAACCGGTATCCGGATCTTACGGTGGTGATGCTCACGGCATTCGGCAATATCGATTCTGCCGTCACCGCCATTAAAAGTGGGGCCTATGATTTCATTGCCAAGCCATTTGAACAGGATGAAATCATTTTCAAAATCCGCAAGGCTTTAGAGCGCAGCCGGCTGCTTCTGGAAAACAAACAGCTGCTCAAGGCCAGAGACAAAGACTTTTCTCCCCTGGTGGGCCACAGCCCGGCCATGGAAAAAGTGTTTGAAAAAATCGATCTGGTGGCCGGTTCCGATGTCACCGTGCTCATCACAGGTGAATCAGGCACCGGCAAAGACCTCACCGCACGGTCCATTCACCGCCGCAGCCAGCGCAGCAAAGCCGCCTTTGTTCCGGTGAACTGCCCCACAATTCCGGAACATATCCTGGAAAGCGAGCTGTTCGGTCATAAAAAAGGGGCGTTTACCAGCGCATTCCAGGACAAAAACGGATTGTTCCAGGAAGCAGACAAAGGCACGATCTTTTTAGATGAAATCGGGGATATCGGACTTTCCATCCAGACCAAGCTTTTGCGGGTGATCCAGGAAAAGGAAGTCAAGCCTTTAGGGGATACACGGGTGCAGAAAGTGGATGTACGCATCATTGCCTCCACCAACCAGGACCTCACACAAAAAATTGCACAAAAAGAGTTCAGGGAAGATCTTTTCTACCGCTTGTCGGTCATCTCCATTGAACTGCCTCCCCTGCGGGACCGCATTGAAGACATACCCCTGCTGGCAGAGCACCTGGTTGCCAAAAACTGCGAAAAACTCAACAAACCGTTAAAGAGTATTTCTGAAAATGTCATGGGCCTGCTCTTGAAACACCCATGGAAGGGAAATGTCCGGGAGCTGGAAAACGTGCTGGTCCAGGGTATCCTCTATGCCAAGAATGCGGTGATCCGCAGGGCTGATATCCCTGTTTCCAGGACAGAACCTGACATCTGCTTTGATACCGGCCCGGACGGCAATATCATGGATATGCCTTATAAAGAAGCCAAGGAAACCATGCTCACCAGGTTCAACCATGACTATGTGGGCGCCATGCTGTCCAGGACCAGCGGCAATATTACCCAGGCAGCCAGGCATTGCGGCCTGGACCGCCAGGCATTGCAGCAGATCATGAAGCGGTTCGGTATTGATCCGGAAGATTTTCGGTAGCCATTCTTTTTGCGCAATATAATGCATGCGCCGCATATATTTTATTGCGCCGCCCCCTTTTCTTACATATGCAGATCACCCCTGCCACAGATTTCCTTTTTTCCAAAAAATCCCTGTAACCTTAAATAGTTAGAAAATAATACATCAGGGAAATGGGCCATGGCACCAATATTGCTAAATATACCACAATGTAAATGTACAATGTAAATGTAATGAATCGGCTTACAAAAACTGTATCCGCTTTCAAAACCCAATTATTTATTATTTTGTATGAATCAACCAAAGGAGGGAAAATGATGGTGAACCGAACCAGGTTTTATCTTGCAACCGCGCTGATGATTCTGTTTTCTTTTGTGGCCGTGGCCATGGCCCAGACAGGCTCAGAGCTTACCACGCCGGGCATGTCAGAGAAAATGAAAACAGCCATTGCATCAAGTCTTGAAGATCCGGAAATGGCCGCAAAAACCCGGGAAGCTATCACACCCGGAGATGAACCGGGATTCTTAGGCATCCCGGGCGCCCCTGACCCCAGTCTTATTCTGGGCCTTTTGTGGGCCATCTGGGTGGGCTGGATCTTTTCCACCGTGGGGGCCTTCGGCGGTATCATGGCCGGAGTGGGGCATATCACGATTTTCGGCCTGGCCGATTATGCCAAATCCTTTGGCAAAGGCAACCCGGTGAACAACCTGCTTACCGACTCCATCCGGGTGTCAAACCAGTGGCTGGTGGGAATCAGCGGACTGATCTCCTCGCTAAACTATTACCGCATGGGACGTCTGGTGCTGCCCCTGGGTGTCTGTCTGGCCATCGGGGGTGTGGGCGGTTCCTGGCTGATACCGGAACTGACCGCCGGCAAAATATCTCTGAAAGACTATATCGGAATTTTCGGACTGATTGTATTTGTTCTGGGCGGATTTTTGATTTATGAAATGACCCCCCGGGGTTCTGCCGGCAAAAAACAGGCCAAGGCAGCAGCCCAGGCGTTTGAAAAAGCAGCCAGAGAAAAAACCGACACCTCGGAACAGGGCGTTAAAGTCATCGAGGGATCCTGGACCTTCATGTGGTTGGCTGTGGGCCTGGTGGTGCTGTCCGCTCTGTGGATCAACCTGATTCCCGTAGCCAAATGGGTCGCCTATATTCTGGTGCTTGCGGGCTGGGGTATGGCTTTCAAGATCGGCAATATCCGGTTTACCTTTTACGGACAGGAATTTGCCTTCAAAGCCTATGTGCCAATGCTCGGCGGTATTTTCATCGCATCCCTGGCCTCGTTTCTGGGTATTGGCGGCGGGTTTCTCTTTGTACCGTTCCTGACCTCCGTGGCAGGGCTCCCCATGTTCCTGGTGGCCGGCACCTCGGCCCTGGTCGTGCTGATCGGCATGATCGTATCCATATTTTCCTATATGGTGGGCAAAGGCGTGGTCATTGCCTGGGGTTTCATCGGTGTTGAGCTGATCGGAATCTTCGTCGGCTCCATGCTCGGCCCCCGGACTTCCAAATATATTCCGGAAAAAGTGCTTAAGTGGATCTTTATCATTCTTGCCTTTTATGTGGGTATCAGGTATACATCCAAGGGGTTTCTGGGATTCAGCCTGCTGCCGCCGTTTTAGTGGACAGGTCGCTGTGTATGCCTGAAATATAGCGGCTACACGATATTGTTTCAACGGGTGTTCAGGGGCGGACAACCATCCGTTCTCTGATCACCCGTTGTTTTATCTGCTGCATAGCCGGGGCTGGCAGATGCTGTGTGTGATGCCCCGGCAAAACCGTTTTTTAAAAGATACATATGGATTCCATTCAGGGCATACTCAATGTGATCGATCCGGTGCTGATCTATCCCTTCCGGATGTTTGACAACCCCATGGCCGGCTGGTGGGCAGGCACCTTCTGCCTGGCGGCCTGGGCCGTGCTCATCGGAGAGATCACCATGGCCGTTGCCGGCCGGATCAACCGGGCTGCCGTATCCACCAACCTGGATGACACCATGTACTATCATGAACAATCCATGAAAGCCAAGCAGGCCGGGGATGAAACAGCCTATAAAGGGATCAACAAACTGGCCAACGAGGCCTACGGTAAATCTTTTTTCCTGCTCATGGCCATGGGCATGGCCGCCCTGTGGCCGGCGTTTTTTGCCGTTGCCTGGCTGGACAAACGGTTCGGGGATATCAGCTTTATCATGCCGGCCTGGACCGGGGGGCTGGAATTGAATTTTGTCGCCCCGTTCATCCTGATCTATATTGCGCTGCGGGTTGTTTGGGCCAAGGCCAAAAATAAGATTCTCCCGGCTTTAAAAGGCTGAACACACCGCCTTGACATGGTAAAAACTGGTAAAATCATTTCGGCCCACAAACCCCATTTCCAGATTTATGTACCAGGCTGACACAAACGTGCTTTTGTCAGCACCCCACAGCCATTTCTGCTCCGCATCAAACACTGGTGACATGCAATGGTCCCGGCCCTTGGCCAGGGGCGCGGCAAGGGTGAGCAGTTCATGGATGGTAGGCAGGCGCCATGCTGCATATCCCCCAAACTGCATGCTGTTCAACTGGTCCACATAAATTTCAGCCTGAAACCAGGTAACAGGAAACCAGGTGCCGGACTGCTGCCACACAAGGGCAGTTTGTCTGTCATGTACCAGGCCGTTACTGGACAACAAAAAATCATTGACACCATATCGACGGGGCTGCATGAACCGGTCCAGATCAAAAAAAGCACGGGCCTGTTTCAAGGGGATTTTTTCAGGAACAGCGCGCACCGGAACAGGCTTTCTGATGTCAGATGCCCAATGCCCTGATCCCGTTTTTTCATCTTTTTCATCGCCGGATGCGGCCGGATCTGCTCCTGCCTGCCGTGCTTTTTGGGGCACATCGCCGCTTTTCTGCTCCAACCCCGCATGCATGGAGCAGATTTTCTCTTTTTTTTCTTTCCAGGCCCGGGCCAGGTCTTCCAGGTAACGGCACATGGTATCCGCCCCCTGGAACCGTCCGGCCGGATCCGGATCAAGGGCTTTGGTAAAAAACCGGTCCCAGGACACATCCAGGTCCGGGTTCATCTGCGATACCGGGGAACCGCTCTTTTGGGGCAGCCGCCCGGTGAGCATCTTGTACAATATGATACCAGCAGAATACAGATCAGCTGTGATATTCACTTTTTCCGAATCTGCTTCCTGTTCCGGGGCTGCGTAATAAGGGGAGCCCACCCTGGTGCTTCCATGCCACTTTCGCCACTCTCCCTGGCGCCGGGACAGGCCGAAATCACAAATTTTTATTGTATCCAGATCTGTGATCAACATATTGGCAGGCTTTATATCCCGATGGATAATGCCGGAAAAATGGAGGCACACAAGGCCTTTCAATATCTGGGTGGTATAGGGTACCGCTTTTTCAATGGGAACAACCCGGGTGTCATCCTCTTCAAAGGATTCACCCATAAGGGTTCCCAGGTTATTGCAAAAATAATCCATGACATAATACAGCCGGTTTCCTGTGCGCCCGAAATCCAGAATATCCACCACATGGGGATGCCGGATGGCAGCCATGGTGACGGCTTCTTTTGTGAACATGTCTTCCAGTTCTTTTCGTGGTGTAAGATCGGCCAGCAAAGGAGAAGGTTCCAGCAGCTTTAGGGCGGCAATTTTTCGGGTGACAGGATAGGCTATCTTATATACCCTCCCCATGCCCCCTTTTCCCAGCAGGCCTGTGATGGTGAATCTGCCGATTTTTTTCATCTCACTTTCTCTTTGTTATCCCTTTTTCACAGTGTCAGCACCAACAGCCAGTTTTTCCGCATACATTTTCGGGATACCGGCAGCAATAATTTTCCTGCCGGTTTCAGCAAAAGAATAACCCACCGCCCTGACGGCCAATTGGCGGGTTTGCGTGTCATACACCAGAAATTTGGCTTCAGGGGTGCCGTCCCTGGGCTGGCCCACACTGCCGGCATTGATGATATATTTTTTCTTTTCATCAAGCTGGCAAATTCCGGGGACCAGTTTGTCTCTTGTCAGACAGGTGCCGTCCCAGGAAACGATTCCCAGATCATGGGTATGTCCCACAAAGCAGATTTGTTCCTTTAGCCGGTCCAGCTTCTGGATCAGTTTTTTTTCCGGCACCTGGAAAAGATACAAAAATACATTTGCAGGGGGCACACCATGGACAAACCGCAGGCCGTATTTCACCAGAGAAAAGGGCAGCTGGCCGATTTTTGCAACAGCAGGCCCGGACAATTGTGACAAGGTTATTTTCAGGGCTTTCTGGGCCATGGGATTGAACCACTCCAGGCTGGCCCTGTTTTTCACAGCCATTTCATGGTTGCCCAGAACAGAGGCAATCTCGTATTTTGTCAGCAGGTCCATGACCGCCTGGGAATCCGGACCATATCCGATATTGTCTCCTAAGCAAATCACTTCATCCAGGTGCAGGTTGTGAATTATTCCCAGAACTGTCTGCAGGGCTTCAAGGTTGCCATGAATATCTGATAATACGGCAATTTTCATTGTATGGTCACCTCTTTTATCTGCATCATTTTCTCCATGTGTCAGCCGGCCAGTTATCCAGGCCCTATTTCAGTATACCGCTCATGGGATTGTTTTTAAAGGATGATCTGGCCCGTAATCTTTACAATATGAAAATGTGGTGCTAACAAAATACATACACTTGTTTGATAGTTTCCGGGACATATTCCACATACAACCGCCAGGCTGAATACACCCTGAACCATACATACCAGAGGGAAGCAAATGAACATACAGAAAATAAAAATGTTATGGTCCAGAAAGAAACAAAATACCCAGCCAGTGGAATCGAAGACCTTTTCCTAACAATTTTTTAACAAAACATTAAACAACAACTAATATAATTACAGTATATTTTGCGTTTATGAACGCCTTTTGGGTACATTGTGAAGCCGTCATACAACCTGCAAATTTTTAAAAATAAAGAAGCCTTCAATGAATACAGATAACACAACTGTCCAGGCAAAAGCCCGGCATACGACAGAACAGGCCGGACCGGAAAGCGCCCCTTCCCAGAAGCGCAGCCACCGTCTGGTGAATAAGGAAAACCGGAACACTGTTGGAGAAAAAACAGTTGAAAATCCCAAAATGCGGTGCGAAGAGGTCAGTGTTTTTTATGACAACGGCGCCACCAAAGCCATAAATGCCGTATCCCTGGATATCGGTTCCAATGAGGTCATTTCCATGATCGGTCCATCCGGATGTGGCAAATCCACATTCATACGCTGTTTGAACCGTATGAATGACACCATTGACGGTTGCAGGGTGGAAGGGCGCATCTTTCTGGAAGGTAAAAATATTTATGACAAGGATGTGGATGTGGTGCCGCTTCGGGCACAGATCGGCATGGTTTTCCAGAAACCCAATCCTTTTCCCAAATCCATTTTTGACAATGTGGCCTATGGCCCCAGAATCCACGGACTTGTCACAAACCGGAGTGAGACAGAAGAGCTGGTGGAAAAATCACTGGTCCGGGCCGGTTTGTGGAATGAAGTCAAGGACCGGCTGGATCAGCCCGGCACCGGCCTGTCCGGGGGCCAGCAGCAGCGGCTGTGCATCGCCAGAACCATTGCCGTCAACCCGGAAGTGATTCTCATGGATGAACCCTGTTCTGCACTGGATCCCATTGCCACTGCCATCATTGAAGACTTGATTGATGAGCTTCGCCGGGATTACTCCATTGCCATTGTCACCCATTCCATGCAGCAGGCCTCCCGGGTATCCCAGCGTACCGCCTATTTCCACCTGGGAGATCTCATTGAAATCGGTCCCACTGAACAAATCTTCCTCAATCCCCTGCACCAGTTGACCCAGGATTACATCACCGGACGGTTCGGCTGATACCGGACAATCCTGTCAGCAGACACTTTGGAACAGGCATAGTCCAGAATAGTGCCCAGCCGAAGACCGGCTGATCAATCCGTTACTGAATGGTACAAGGCAAGTTCTGCACAATACTGATTTACGCCAGTACATCCATTATGCCCATCTGAATCTTCCTTTTCTTTTTCTGTTCTCTTCCTTGGAGATCACCGCATAAAACCAGAATATGGGTATTGAAAAACTGCAGGCAAAGACTTGTACAAAAAAGGCAATGGTGATATGTCAATAAACATCTGCTACCGTTCCATTTTGACCTTTACTTCAGGCTGCAGCCAGGTTCGGGTTGAACAAATGCACAGACCAAGGATCTTTCATGGCTGATATTCCTACCAGGCAGGCATTGATGCAGCGAATCAGTGCTTTGGAAAAAGAGACTGCCCAGCTCCAGGACACCAAACAGAACCTGCAGCAGAATCTGCGTGAAATGATTTTTCTCAAATCTCTCGGTGATCAACTCAGCAGCAGGCTTTCCGTTGATAATGTTGCCCGGTCAGCCGTTGATGGTATATTTGATGTCATGCCTGCGGATCTTGTCATCTTTTTTTTGCGGGAACATGACCAGCTGCATCTGGTTTCACAAAAATATAAAGATCACCGGTTCCGTAACAGGCAGGTGGGCACACACAAGGTGGGGCACTGCCTGTGCGGCTTGGCTGTCAAAGAAAAACATCCTGTTTATGCCGTTAACATCCATACAGATGTCCGGTGCACCTGGAACGAATGCAAAAAAGCCGGTCTGACCGCTTTTGCGGCACTGCCCCTTTGTATCGATGATGCGGTTATCGGCATCCTGGGACTGGCATCAGCCTGTGAATATGATTTCCAAAATCATGCCATTCTTCTTGAAACAGCGGCAAACCAGATCGCTGTGGGACTTCAGAACGCATTGTATTACAACCGGATACAGGAGCATTCCAAAGAGATGGTGCTGGAGATCCAGGAAAAAAACCGGGTGAAACAGGTGTTGGACGACTCCATCAATTTTACCGAAGCGGTTCTGGACAGCATCCCTGATGTGATCGGTGTACAGGACAAAAACCACCGGATCATACGATACAATACAGCAGGGTATGCGTTTCTTGGACGTACCCCTGAAAATGCCATCGGCAGAAAATGCTATGAACTGATCGGCCGGGAGTCGCCTTGCCGCACCTGTGCCACAGCAGAAGTCTACAAAACCAAAAAGCCGGCCCAGGTGCAAAAATATGTCACAGATATGGATAAATGGCTGGATGTCCGGGCCTATCCCATACTTGATGAAAACAATAAAATTGCACAGGTTATTGAACATTTGCGGGACATCAGTAAGGAAAAGCAGGCTGAAATACAGCTTCGGGAATCCCATGAAAGGCTGATCGCTGTATTGAACAGTATCGATGCCACCATCTATGTGGCGGACATGGAAACACATGAAATTATTTTCATGAACAGACACATGATAGATAGTTTTGGCAAAGACAGCATCGGTGACATCTGCTGGAAGGCATTCAGAAATGCATCTGGACCCTGCCCGCACTGCACCAACGACAAACTGATCGATGAAAACAATAATCCCACCGGTGTCTGTGTATGGCAGGACCACAACCCCGTCACCGGTAAATTCTACGTCAACCATGACCGGGCCATAAAATGGACTGACGGCCGCATAGTAAAACTGCAGGTGGCAACCGATATTACGGATCACAAAAAAATGGAAGAACAGCTGCGTCAGGCCCAGAAGATGGAAGCAGTGGGAACACTTGCCGGCGGGGTTGCCCATGATTTCAACAACATGCTGGGCGTAATTTCCGGTCACGCAGAACTGGCCCTGAAAAAAGCAGACCCGGAAGACAACCTATACAGGGATCTTATGCAGATCCACAGTGCAGCAAACCGGTCTGCTGGCATTACCCGGCAATTACTGGCATTTGCCAGAAAGCAGACCATCTCCCCCAAAGTGCTGGATCTCAACGATACTGTAAAAAAAATGCTCAAAATGCTGGGCCGGCTCATCGGGGAAGACATTTGCCTGCTCTGGGAACCTGCAGAAGATGTGTGCACGGTGAACATGGATCCCTCCCAGATAGACCAGATCCTGGCCAACCTGTGCGTGAATGCCAGGGATGCCATTGCAGGCGTGGGCAGGATCACCATTGAAACCGGCAACATCCGATTTGACCAGACATATTGTGATACCCATGCCGGATTTGTTCCCGGAGAATTTGTTCTGCTGGCAGTCAGTGACAATGGCAGCGGCATGGACCAGATAACACAAAAAAACCTGTTTGAACCTTTCTTTACCACCAAAAATCCAGGGAAGGGCACCGGACTCGGACTGGCAACTGTTTACGGCATTGTCAAGCAGAACAGCGGTTTCATCAATGTCTACAGTGAGCCCGGCATGGGAAGCACCTTCAGAATCTATCTGCCCCGGCACACAGGTGTACCAGGCAGAATAACGGAGGAACCAGTTTCTCCCATGCCATTGGGCAAAAAAGAAACCATCCTCATCGTGGAAGATGAAGCCACGATTCTGGAAATGCTCGAATCCATGCTGGAAAATCTTGGATACACCCCGCTTAGCGCTGACACTCCCGGCCGGGCCATCCAGATTGCCAGAACACATACAGACCAAATTCATCTGCTTATGACCGATGTGGTCATGCCGGAAATGAATGGCAGGCATCTGGCTGAAAAGATGGCAGACATCTGTCCGCAGCTAAAAATCGTTTTTATGTCCGGGTATACTGCCAACGTTATTGCGCATCAGGGGGTGCTTCATGAAGATGTGCATTTTCTTCAGAAACCCTTTTCCATGGAAGACCTTGCCAAAAAAATTCGAAAAGTCCTGGACGAATAAGCAGCGGTAACAAATTCACGGAAAATTGTCCAAAAATTCACGATGGAAAAAATTACCTTTAAAAGAAAAGAGAAATATGGGAAAATATTTGTTTTAACATCGTGGAATACGGCTGCAACAGGCATCTGAGGGCAGCCGGTAAAGAGGATATTCCCATGAGTGAACAACGGATGCGAAAACTGTTTGAAAAACGGGTTCCCGGATTGTTTTATATTATATTCATCTTTGCCGTGGTTGAATTCGGAATTCTGATGATCTGCGTGGTTTCAGCGGCAAACCAAACCCTTGTCAGGGTGTATGATACGGACAGCACAATGGTGTATGAAGATATTTACAGTGCTGATGCTTTGACTGAATTCAAGCTGGTCTCCGGGATAAAGAATTTCAAAGATGAGGGATTTGTGGTCACGCGGGTGCTGGTTGACAATAAATTTCCTACCAGGACCTGGATCGCTTTATCCATATGCATTCCCCTGGCATTGATCCTGTTTGTCGTGTTTGTGGTCAGGGTATATGAGGATCTGTTTCATCTGAAAAAAAACCAGCCTGAACCAGAAACAAAAGACAGCCGGGAGTTCGGCTTTGAAGAAACCAGATTTGAAAAACTGTTTTCAACCCTGGGGCGTTTGAACATCTATTCATTGGGGGCCACCGTCATTGTAATGGCATTTCTTTACTGGATAGTGCCGGACCTGCTGGTATATATCGGCAAAATCAGTTATCAGACCATTTCTGAACTCAAATGGGTCCTTTTGTGCATGGTCCTGCTTGGCGGTGCTTACTTCATTTTCAAGTCGTTTTTATCCTACCGAACAAAGATAAAAATCATCCAGCAGCAGTCTGAAATCCAGAAAAATCGGGACCGCCTGGCAATAGAAGCACGATTCGGAACCAAACTCCTGAAAGACCGGCATGAATGATGCGTACAGTTTTATGCAGTCTCCGTGTCTGAAGAAAAAGGGAGGGCAGGTGCCGGAGGCGACCATCTGCCGTTTACATGAATCAGCCAGTGTTCCGGCGGCAGCTGTTCCAGCAGGGGCACCTCACCCAGCCATCTGCGGTACCGCTGCCATCGGGAGACCTCCAATGCCCCCCTGGGCACCCGCAGCGATCCGTCTGATGCCAGTTCTCTGAATTTGAGACGGGTACTCCTGACTGCAGCACTGCTGCTGTTGATCAGTATATCTGGGCCGTCAATGTGCATGCCATACTGACGGGCGTTCCTTGCAAAATGGGTTTTGTCAAAAAGCACAAAAGCACTGGCGGTCAGACCGTCCAAGCTATCATAAACATCGCTGAGAAATGCCAGTGTCTGTTCCAGATCCAGGTCCGTGGAGCTGGGAAGGCCGAAAATCATCAGTCCCAAATTGGAAATGCCTGCAGCAGCAGAATCCTTCAGCACCATCTGGATATCCCGGACACAGGTGCCCTTGTTGACCAGATCCAGCAGCCGCTGGGAACCGGATTCAATGCCCCAGCCGATCCACCGGCAGCCGGCGGCGGACCAAAGGGCCAGGCGGCCGGGGGTGCAGTCGGCCGTGGGTTTGCCCAAGATATGAAAAGAGATCTTCTGCCTCCTGGCCAGAATCTCCTCACAGATGGCATCCATGTCCCGGGGCAGGATATATTCATCTGCTGAATAAAAATGACAAACCCCCAGGGTTCTTTGATATTCAGCCAATTCCGACACAAATGCCTCAACCGGTTTTCTGCGATAGCTGCTAAAGGAAAAGTTATGGGAGCAGAACCGGCATTTGCGCCAGGCACACCCCCTGGAAAACAGTACGGGCAGCACCGGGACAGGATTGAAATAGGCCTCCAGGGGCAGCTGTGAAAAATCAGGGGGGGCAAGATCCTTGAGGGAAATGGTCCGGGATCTGGGATTGCTTCGGATCTCATCTCCCTGCCTGAACGTCAGCCCTGGAATATCTGAAAATGGTACACCGGTACAAAGTGCGGCCACTGCATCTTCCCCCTCACCGCAGACAACGGCATCAATTTCAGGGACTGCGGTTAACAGATCCTGCACCGACAGGGCCGACATCATGGCACCGCCCATCACCACCCGGCACCGGGTGCCGGATTTTTTACCCCCTGACTCCCTGAGGGTGCGGGCCAGGGCAGCTGCAAAGGGCACCTGTTCGGGAAAGAGTACGGAAAATCCCACCAGTTTGGGATCAGATGCCAGAATCTGCAGGGTGTAGCTGTTAAGCAGCGATGAAAAGAGGGTATCCGATTCCCCGGTGGCAAGAAAGGTTTCAGCCTGGCGGCACAGCAGAGACATCTGTCTTCTGAGACGATCCCATACCGGTTTGATTGAAAGGGTCTGCCCGGGATCCAGAAAGGTGCCTGTTTTGCCACCGACAAAATCAAGCAGGTCCTGTCCCCGGGGATCAGCGTTGGCGAGCCGTCTCCAGGTGTCAATATTCAGATCAGCCAGCCGGACCCCGGCATTGGGCACGGCCGATGCAATGAACGCTGCCAGTGAAGCAATTCCCAAGGGCACATATGTGGCGCTGGCCCTGGGCGGAAAAACAAGGACCACGCGCATCCGGTCGATCTCCTGTTACCATATCCATTTACATTGTTTGAAAAGTTTGAAAAATCTCTTTTCGGGAGCGTTTTTTTTAGCACCTTTTCAACGGAAATTCAAGCCGTAAATCAGGCGCCTGCAGGGCAACATGAAGATTTGTATACGCACAGTAGCATAAATCATGGACTTTGCATTGCGAAATCGTGATCAATATGCGATGATTATTGAAAAAAGGGAGCGTGGAGATGATGCGTTACTTATTCATACTACTGACCGTATTTTTTCTGGGGTTTCCTTCATCTGGCCCGGCAAAGACCATTTTGACCGGCGCCCTGGCCATGACGTACCTTAACAGGGTGGTTCTGGATAGCAATGACAGGCCTGTGAAGGAAGAACGCCTTCTGCTTGATCTGGATGAGAGGATTCGTGATGTGATTGAAAGTCCGGAAGTATGGCTTTATGTATCCACAGACAGCGGCCGGATTCTGCGCATTAAACCTTCTTCCGGGTAACAGAAAAGGCGATAAGAAAAAATCCTTACATAGCAGGAGACGATATGAAAACACAACCGATAACAGGTTTGGTGCTGCTGCTGCTTTTGATGGCGGCAGGCTGTTCCCGGATTCAGGTAAGTCAGGATTACGATACCCAGATGCAGTTTCCAAATATGCAAACCTATGCCTGGAAATCCTTGTTGAATAAAAAAAGTGATGATATCAGAGAAAACAATCCCTTACTGCACAAACGGTTTCGAGAAAACATAGACAGGGTATTGAAGGAAAAAGGGTATGCCCGGAAAAGCAATCCTGATTTTCTGGTGCACTACGAATATTCCATAAAGACCAGAATCCATTCAGAACCTTATACCACAGGGTTTGGCTTCGGCTACGGCCCATATTACCGCTATGGCGGTGTTAACATCATGTCAGCACCGAAAGTGTATGAATATGATGTCGGCATGCTGGCCATTGACGTGTATGATGCCGGGTCTGACACACTTTTGTGGCGGGGTATGGGATCAGAAGAAATTGCTTCTCACCCCACCCCTCAAAAGACCTCGGAAATAGTCAGGCGGCTCGTGGAAGCCATACTCGAACAGTTTCCGCCGCAATAGGAAACATTGGCCAGAAATTGAAATATATCGGCATTGACGGATGCAAAGGCGGCTGGTTTTATGTCTGGCTGGATGACGGCCAGTTTTACAGATGCGGTATTCTTGAAACCATTGATGCACTTACCGGCCTGGTGAACAGCACCGACACAGCCCTGATCGACATGCCTATCGGCCTTAAGGAGGCCGGTTTCCATGAGCGGCAGTGCGACAGGGCTGCACGCAAACTGCTAAAAAAAAGGGGTTCCAGTATATTCCCTGCTCCCTGCCGGCAGAGCCTGCAGGCAGATGACTACCTGTCAGCCAGTAATATCAATTTCACCGTTACCGGCCGCCGCTTGTCCAGACAGACCTATTTCATTATGACGAAAATCAGGGAACTGGACCGTTTTATGGGAACTGACGGCAGGCAGCTGGATATTCATGAGTTTCATCCGGAACTGGGATTTCTGGCCCTCAACCGCTTTGTTCCGCTAAATTTTTCCAAAAAAACAGAGCCCGGCCAGCAGGAGCGGCA
>JAABSB010000020.1 GCA_011390615.1 Desulfotignum sp.
AGCTTTCCCTCTTCTCCCAGACAATCCTCTCGGAAATGCAATTCTTTTTGAATCGCGCATGCCACGGCATTTTCAAGCTTAATGCCCTGTCCGCCCAGAACCTGCCCTGTATCATAGAAGTAAAATTTAGGTGCTTTTTGAATAGCCCTGGCGATGTTTTTGTGGAAAGGTGGTACTTTAAAAAGCACATACATATTCTCAAGTATCGTTAACCACCTTTTTACTGTTACTGTGCGGGCTTTAGCCGTTTTTTAAGCCCGTGGTTTAAAGCCACCGTCTTTCAGACGTATTAGCTTTCAGTCGGCGGTTAAACCCGCCGAGCTTTAAACCCACCGGCTTGCAGCCGGTGGTCGTTTAGTGTTTTATCTGAACACTGCAGATCCTGGGCCAGGGAACTATATGAAATCGGGCTTCCCACCCGGTGTTTTAACAATTGAATCAGTGTTTCAATCTGCGTAATTTGTTGAACATTCTCAACATCGATGAGATCTTGTTTTAAAATGATATCAAGATGAGATTTTTTCCAGCGGTTATAAAATCGGTTTGTCCCATTTAAAAAGGCTCTGGGAATCCGCCAAACGATAAAAGTTTGTCCAGTTCAGCTTCAGGGTCGTCTGGTTTTAAATACGTGTAGATTTCTTTAAGATCCAAAGGATGCAATCTAAATTGAAAAAACCTCCCTGCGAGGGAATCACCAACTTTTTTATAGGTATCTAATCTGGCACTGCCTGTAACAAGTATTGATGGCGGAATACCTTCCTTCATTCCGAAATAGTCAAGACTCTTTCGGAATATGGTCCGATAAAGTCGATTGGATAGACCAATAATTTAACACCCAAATAAGCGGCTCGTCCGGTTCATTTGGAAAGTTGATTTTGGCAGAGTAGATTCATTATCAATTTGATTAATGTGTCTTTTTGTTTTGGATCAGATTCCGCAACCAACAATGTAAGTGCAGCAAGTCCGGTATCATTGATCACTGGTTGCCCGGCCTCAGATAATAAACGACCATTCCGATGTAAGAAATCTATAAACAAATATGCACCGCTCCGCTTGTTTCCGTCTGTGAAAGGATGATTTCTTAACCACGAAATAAAGCAAGTGAGCAGCCTTACTTTCACTCGTTGGATAAGCAGGCTCGCCAAAGACACAAGGTATTCTTTCAGGCGCTGAGTGGCCCATATTCTGAAACGAGTTCCTTTTTTTGAATTGACGCTGTAACCAACTGAAATTCACTATTCATCAATCCTTTTGGAAAAAGTTCTGACGCGGCTTCTGTGTGGTCATTCGATGATTGCCGGGAATATTGCATCTGTTTCATCCTCTCTGATTATTGGTCGATATTATTCTTTTCGAATTTTCAATGAACGAGAAGCCATCTGCTCTATCAGGCCTGCCGATTTCATAATGCATTCGAGACTCACGTAAGGCGGCAGCATGGATTTTTTTTCAATATAACCGCTCAGGTATTTTTCAGACTGCGTTCTTATGCCTAACCGTTTGCATACCAAAAATGAAATGGATTCCGCTTCAAATTCCCTGGTGGTACGAGGCAGCCCCCGGCGGTCAGGCCACCACTTTTTATTGGTGGTTCCCAAATGGCCGCAGTACAAATGGCCTAATTCGTGAACAAGGGTCGCGTAATTTTCCGTCTTGATTGTACCGGCTGTATCCTCTTTCAGGCAGATTTCATATTTCGACGTAATCATGACATACACAGGGCCTTTTTTGTTTTTCCCATTCTGGAACTGTAATTGAATCGTTTGTTTCTTGTCAGGAATCCTACTGATACACCCTGCCGCCTGTGAACCCGCTTTTTGATAGAATACCCTCACTCCATCTCTCTTGCTGTTTTCAATCGTTTTAACAAGTTCCTTTGTAACGGCTTTCCCCTCAATTTTGAACGGGTCGGTGACCCTGAGAGGCAGTGATTTTGCACCTTGCAAAGGCTCTGTATCTGATACATCAAACACAAACATGACTGGCCCCATCGGTTGCAGGATTATCAAGGGATTTGCATTGGGTTTCACCCTCCGGGAAAACTCTTTTTTCCACCTGTGTGCCGGGGCGACAAATCTGGCCCCGGGGCGTTGCGTATATATCAGAAAGGCATTATAGGGTGAATAGAACCGAAATGTTGAAACAAATTTCATCAATTCATGATATTCATCACTTTGCCTATGGGCCAGTGTGGCCTTGAAAAGATCGTCAAGTGCACGCTTGGCACTTTCTTTATCCCACGCCTCATGCGGAGACGGTAGTTCGAGCGGAAACAGTTTTAGTTGGTTCATTTTGTTCTCCTTAAAGCAGATGCCGGGCGGCGTTGCTGCGCTCATCCCGGACACGGAGCAACTGATCCCCCTGGTCCAGGTTCTTTGATGGCAGGGGGAAGCGGATGTTGTCATTGCGGGGATAGCGTTTGCCCGTGGCGGGGAGATCGCTATCAAGCCCGGCCCACCTGGCTCGCACCAGGCGGCCGTCAGCTGCACGCAGAGGTTCGCCTCTGGGTATTTTGCGCTATGTATTCAGTTCAAAAACAACCTTTAAAGACTGGCTAATTTCCTGAATTTTGTCTACTGACAATCTCCCCCGGATTTTGACCAATCTATGACGATGATCTATTGGACGTGTCTGCAAACAGTCTGCTACCGATTTTTTAGATAAACCATTCTCTGATGAAGAAAAAATTTCAACATTGGTTTTTATTCGCGTTTTTTTTTCACTCCATTCCGTAATTGGAACAACTTGGATAACAGGGACTCTTTCATTATAAATATCGTTAGTCACAACGACACAAGATCTGATTTTTCCAGTTTCTGAACCTTTTATCGGATCAAGATTGATGTCAATAATCATACCTCTTTTCAGTATTGTCATTCTGGCCATCAGTTTAATGCAATTTCGGTCAATTCTTTCAAATCATCATCTTCAGAATAAATTTCAGAATATAACTCAGCGGATTTTTTTAGACTTTCAAGTTCAAGTTCTTTCTTGAAATGCTCTATAGCCTCACGAAGCATAGCGCTTTTATCTTTAAATCCATAGACTTTAAAGTTATTCAAAAACTGGGCCTGCGTTTCTTCAACGCTGAATTTTGCCTGCAACATATGGCCTCCTTTTGAGTACTCGTATTGGGTCCTTATTTACAGGCCCATTATAGGGACCAAAACACCGGAAGTCAATAACTGTTGCATCCAAAACAGTGAAAGCGGCCGGGAGTCCGCTGGGTTCCGGCGTGACCCTGGGTTTCGCTTTTCGCTACCATATCACTGTCAGCGGTTCCAGATGTTGAAGTTTTTTGTCCGCAGTGATCAGCGGGGCATTGTGATGAATTGCCGTCGCTGCAATCAGGCGGTCGGCAGGATCATTATGATGAAAAAAGTCTTCCTGGGACAGGGATGCTATTTCCGGTGTAATCGGCCAGACAGTCAAGGATAAAGCCAGACAAAGATCCGTCATGTACTGTACCGGTGAGATGTCATTTCGCAATCGACCGAAATGCATCAGCATGGCAATTTCCCAGAATGAAATATCTGAACAGGCAAGCGTTTTGTCATCCAATCCGGTTTCAATGGCAGATTGGGCCGCATTGCTCAGGCGCATCGGGTCATCTTGCCAGAAGATCAGAATATGGGTATCACAAATTATCCGCGTCTGCATGCCATTCTCCCCCGGCAGGTTCTAAAATGTCTCCTTTGATCATTGTACCCCGTAATTTCATGAGCCGGTTGTGGGCCTCTTTTGCAGCATCGGATTCAGGTACAAGGCGGGCAATTTTTTTTCCATGGCTTGTTATCAAAAATTCAACCCCTTTTTGTACCTGTTTCATATAATGCGGAAGATGGTTGCGAAACTCCGTTATGTTCACTTGCGGCATCGTCACCTCCAGTTGGAACGTTATTTCTGTACATATTTTCTGTACAGAATAATCCATGGCATATCTTTTGTCAATTTTTGTTTTGAAAGAGACCGTGGAAGAAAAAAACAGCTCCGCTCTGTCGGTTACAGGGATTGCAACCAATGGGGTGATGATACTGTATATTAAAAGAGATTTGAAAATGCAATAGGGGAAAACCCCTAGAATACTGGGCTTGTTTTAGTTGCACCGCCGGGAAAAAAGCCGGGGTTCCAAAATACTTGGAACCCCGGCCGGTAAGCTGCTTATGCTGTCCGGTTTACATCATGCGGGATCAGAGACGCTCAAAAATGGCGGCTGCGCCCATGCCGCCGCCGATGCACATGGACACGATGCCGTATTTGCCCTTGACCTCTTTGAGGTTGGCCAGGCAGGTGGCGGTGAGTTTGGCACCGGTGCATCCCAGGGGATGGCCCAGGGCGATGGCGCCGCCGTGGATGTTGATCTTGTCCATGTATTTTTCCAGGCCCAGCTCCCTGATGCAGTAAAGGGCCTGGGAAGCAAAGGCTTCATTAATTTCATAGATGTCGATGTCGTCAATGGTCATGCCGGCCTGTTCCAGGACTTTGGGGATGGCGTATCTGGGGCCCACGCCCATTTCATCGGATTTGCACCCGATGGTGGCATAGGACACCAGCCGGGCAATGGGGGTCAGGCCCAGTTCATCGCATTTTTCTTTGGAGGCGATGATGGTGGCGGCGGCCCCGTCCGTGGTCTGGGAGGAGTTGCCTGCCGTGACAGAGCCGTTGGCCTTGAACACGGTGCGCAGTTTGGCCAGGCCCTCCACAGTGGATTCCCGGATGCCGTCATCATGCTGGACAATAAAGGTTTCTTTTTTGTAGGTGCCGTCCGCCTGTTTCACGTATTTTATTGCGGGCGTGGGAACGATTTCCGTGAACAGGCCGTTGTCCCTGGCTCTCGCCGCCTTTGACTGGGATGCGGCGGCAAAGGCATCCTGGTCTTCCCTGGAAATGTTGTACCGTTCTGCCACGTTTTCCGCAGTGATGCCCATGGATACGAACATTTCAGGGTTGGTGCGGGAATATTCCGGATGGGGCCGGGGTACGTTGCCGCCCATGGGCACATAGGTCATGGATTCCACGCCCGCGCCCATGGTGATGTCGGACCAGCCCATCTGGACCCGCATGGAGGCCAGGGCAATGGCTTCCAGGCCCGAGGCGCAGAACCGGTTCACAGTGGCGCCGGACACTTTGTCTGGAAATCCGGCCATTTTCAGGGCCACACGGCCCAGATTCAGTCCCTGTTCCGCTTCAGGGAACGCGCATCCCAGCATCACGTCATCAAAATGGTCCGGGGACAGATTGGGGGTTTTTTCCACAGCCGATTTCATAATAAAGGTGATCAGCTCTTCGGGCCGGGTCTGGTTGAACTGGCCTCTTTTCTGTTTGCAGCCCGGGGTCCGGACCGATTGTACAATATATGCGTCTTTCATTGATATCTCCTCCTTCTAGTTTCTGAGCGGTTTGCCGGTTTTGAGCATGTGGTCGATCCTGGCAACGGTTTTTTCCTCTTTGCAGAAATCCACGAACGCTTCCCGTTCCAGTTTCAGGATAGTGTCTTCACTTACTTCAGATCCCACATTCACATCACCGCCGCTCATGACATAAGCGATCCGTTTGGCAAGGAACGCGTCATGGTCGCTCATGAAATTACCGTTGCGCATGTTGTAGATTTCCGCATTCACCATTCCCTGGCCGGCATCGCCCATCACTTTCAAGGGCTGCTTCATGGGCGGTGCATAGCCGTCATCCACCATGCGGAGCACCTCTTTTTTGGCCTCTCCCACCAAAGTGTCCCGGTTGAATACAATGCGGTCAGCCTGTCCCAGAAATCCGTTGCCCACGGCCTGGGCCGCAGACATGGACACGGCTGCCATACCGATTTTCATGAACGCTGCCACAAAGATCTTTGCCAGGTCCAGATCCTTGACAGTTTTTCCGGGCAGGGCATTTACATGTTTTTTCCACAGGTTCATGGTGCCGCCGCCTGCGGGCAGCAGGCCGACGCCGATTTCCACCAGTCCCATGTACAGCTCTGCATGGGCCACGATGCGGTCCGCACCCAGGCAGGTCTCACACCCGCCGCCCAGGGTCATGCCGTAGGGGGCCGCCACCACTGGGAAGGGGGCGTATTTTGTGGCCTGGATACCATCCTGGGCTTTTTTCAGGAACGCCTCGATTTCCGTGTATTTTTTGTCATGGCAGAGTTTTGCCACAAACCCCAGGTCTGCGCCGGCGGAAAATGCGCCGGGCATGCCGCCGGCTTCATTGCCGATCACCAGACCCACACCGTTCTTGTCCACATAATCCAGGCCGTCGGCAATGGAATCCACGATCTCGGCGTTGATGGCATTCATCTTGGTATGGAATTCCAGACAGAACACCCCGTCTCCGATATCCACCAGGGAGGCGGAAGCGTTTTCTTTCACCATTTTGTTGTTACCTTTGGCCGCGGCAATGGAGACCAGGGCATCCGGCACAGGCACGGGTTTGTAGCCGGCGGATGCAAAATCATAAAAGTAGCGAACCCCGTTTTCCAGTTTGTAAAAGCAGGTGTTGCCGGCATCCAGCATGGCCTTGACATTGGCCGGGATCTCCAGGCCGTCTGCGGCCATTCTTTCCACTGCCTCTGCCATGCCATAGGCATCCCAGAGTTCAAAGGGCCCCATTTCAAAATTGTAGCCCCATTTCATGGCATTGTCGATCTCCACGATGGTATCGGCGATCTCCGGGATTCGGTTGGCGGCATACTGAAAAGAATTGGCTGCCAGTTTCCAGGCGAACTTTCCGGCTTTGTCATCGGCCTTGAGCACGGTGTTGACCTTTTCGGTGAGGGTGCCGGCTTTTTTGGCTGCATCCAGGCAGGGGAAGGTGGGCCGTGTCAGGTCTTCATATTCCAGGGTGTCCAGGTTCAGGACCTTGCGCACTTTTTTCCATTCCGGGGTGAGTTCGGTTTTGTAGAATCCGCCCTGGGTCTTGTTGCCCAGCAGGTTTTTATCCGCCATTTTCTGGACAAAATCGGGCAGCTGCATGATATCGCGCTGCTCGTCATTCACACACAGGTCATAGGAGTTCTGGGCCACGTGCATCATGATGTCCAGGCCCACCAGGTCCGTGGTCTTGAAGATGGCGGTTTTGGGCCGGCCCATGGCAGGGCCGAAAATGGCATCCACTTCCGGCACGGTGAGGCCGTCTGCCTGCATGAACCGCATGGCTGCGCTGATGCCCTGGATCCCGATGCGGTTGCCCACAAAGTTGGGGGTGTCCTTGGCCCAGACAATGCCTTTACCCAGGTTTTTCTCACCGAATTTTGCCATGAAATCCAGGATTTCAGGCAGTGTGTCTTCGCCGGGGATCAGTTCCAGCAGGTGCATGTACCGCACCGGATTGAAAAAATGTGTGCCCATGAAATGCTGTCTGAATTCCGCGGAAAACCCTTTGGTGATGTCCTGGAGCGGGATGCCCGAGGTGTTGGTGGTGACAATGGCGCCGGGTTTTCTAATTTTTGCCACTTTTTCAAACAGGCTGCGTTTGATGTCCAGCCGTTCCACCACCACTTCAACGATCCAGTCGCAGTCGCCCAGTTTTTCAATATCATCTTCCAGGTTGCCGATGGAGATCAGTCCGGCATCTTTTTTGTTAAAGAACAGAGAGGGAGAAGATGCCAGTGCCGCATCCAGGCCAGCCTTGACAATCCGGTTCCGGGCCGCCGGGTCGTTTTTTTCTTCATCTTTCAGATCAAAGGGTACAATGTCCAGCAGCAGCACCTTGACACCGGCACCGGCCAGAAGGGCAGCGATGCCGCCTCCCATGATACCGGACCCGATGACAGCGGCCTTTCTGATTTTTCTTGCCATGATGTCCTCCTAAATTATGTTGTCAGTTGCAATTCTGGTTTATCCAAAATTTTTATGAATGAGTATTCATTTTTGATTAACAGAAAAACCCCGGGGTTGTCAAGAAAAATAATTCCCGGCAGCCGGAAGGATATTTCCATTCAATTTCAAAATGTTATGATAGTAATGATACAGGGTGCGCCAGCATGCAATCCTGGTTGAAAAAAAATTCAAATAAATGAATTGTCATTCATGAATTGACAGGGAATGGCCTTGAAAAAATAAACAGGGTCTGGTAGGGTGACCCGGCTATCAACTAGTTTTTAAATATGTTTATTCTGTGTGGAGATGGGGGATGAGGCACCAGATACCAGCAAAAATTCAGCAGTTCTCTGTTCTGAACATAGCTTCAGTAGCGGGTTTGGTTTTAACGCTCCAGCGCCCGTCAGGGGATATCCCCTGGCACATGGACGGCAAAACAGACCCCTGGGACTTGGTGGAATCAGCCATGGGACTGAACATTGCCGGTTACACCGCTGCGGCCCGGCAGGCGTTTGACTGGCTCAGGCAGGTACAGAACAAGGATGGATCATGGTTTTCCGCCTATGTTAACGGGGTGCCCGAAGACAAAACCTGCCAGGCCCATATGGCCTGTTACCTGGCTGCGGGTCTTTTTCATGCATACCTTATTACCAGGGACCGGTCATGGCTGGATCAGTTCTGGGAACCCATGGAAAAGGGGCTGGATTTTGCCCTGGGGCTTCAGACGGACACCGGAGAAATTTATTGGGCCAAAAGCCCTGAAGGAAAAGTCGATCCCATGTCGCTGCTGGCAGGCTCCTCTTCTGTTTTCATGAGCCTCAAGTGTGCGTTGAACATCTGCCATCTCCTGGAGCGGCCCCGGCCGGCCTGGGAAAGGGCCTGGGAAAGGCTCGGTCATTCTCTGAAGGAAAATCTGCACAGATATAATGTGAGCAAATCCCGGTTTTCCATGTACTGGTTCTACCCGGTTCTCTGCGGGGCCATCCAAGGGGAGAAAGCCCAGGCCCGCATGGAAAAGTACTGGCACAAATATGTGATTGACGGCCAGGGGGCAAGGTGTGTGTCTGATCAGCCCTGGGTGACCATTGCGGAAACCTGCGAACTGGTCCTGGCCCTCAATGCCATGGGCAACCGCCAGAAAGCGAAGATTGTATTCTCCTGGATCCAGGACCGGGTGTACGATGACAAGACCTTCTGGTGCGGGTATACCTATCCGGACATGGTGATCTGGCCGGAGGAAAAAATTTCCTGGACCAATGCCGTGGCCCTCATGGCGGCGGACGCCCTGTATGATCTGACCCCTGCATCCGGGCTGTTTCACCATGAAAGCTGGGATGGGTTTATTTTTACGGGAAACCACCGGTGATTCGGGACACCCGGCCCTATTATATCAAAAAAGCCTGGTACCGGCTCCAGCACCTTTATGTGCGCCACTATCTGGCACCCCATCTCACAGGCCTGGGGGAACACCCCTTTATTATCAAGCCCTGGCACATTGAACTGTTCGGCGGCCCGATACGCATCGGCTCCCATGTGACCCTGCTGGGGTGTTCAGACAAGAAGACCCGGCTCACGGTCTGGTCCGACAAAAAAGGGATTCCCGGCATCACCATCGGGGACCATGTGCTCATATCCCCGGGGGTGCGTATCAGTGCGGCCCACAGCATTTCGGTCAGTGATTCCTGCATGCTGGCCAGCCATGCCTATGTCACGGATTCCGACTGGCACGGCATCTACGACCGGTCATTGACACCCACTGAAACCAGCCATGTTGTTCTGGAGGAAAATGTGTGGATCGGGGATTCCGCCATTGTGTGCAAAGGTGTCACCATCGGTGAAAACAGTATCATCGGAGCCGGCAGTGTGGTGACATCAAACATTCCTGCCAATGTCGTAGCCGCAGGCAATCCAGCAAAAGTTATCCGCTGCCTGGATCCGGACAAAGCAATCATCACCCGGAAAGACAGGTACAGGGACACACAGAAAATGCTTCGGTTTCTGGAGGCATCAGAGCAGGAAAATCTGGCAGGCAACACTTTCTGGGGATGGCTGCGGTCCTGGATTTTTCCGGGAAAACCCGGTTTCTGATTCAGTCAGGGTCCAGGGTTTCCAGGATGGCGGATACCTGTGCCAGACACAGGGTTATCTTTTCCACATCAAAGGCCTGGGTGTACTGGTGCAGCTGACTGCCGAACTCCCGGAACGGGGCAAGGTCAAACTGCCGGCCCATTTCCATGATATCTTCGGCAATATCCCGGGCATCTGAAATTTTCATCCCTTCATGCAGATCAGGCAGATGGGGAAGAATACGGGCTTTAACTAGTGGCAGAAGATCCGGATGCCGGACCAGGGCCTGGCGGAAAGCTGCTCTGGAAAGACCTGACACAGCTTCCGCTGTTTGCGCGTGTTTCCATAAAGCCCCAGGTGCAGGTTTTTTGCCAGATCCGGATGCATCCGCCCCTTTTTGGGTACTGCAGACAGCTGTCTGGGGCAGGGTGATTTCAAAGACACTACCTTCATCGGGCCGGCTGTCAACCCGGATGCGGCCGCCCATCAATTCCACAAGCCGCTGGCTGATGCCTAAACCCAGACCGGTTCCCCCGTATTTTCTGCTGATATCGGCATTTTCCTGTTCAAAAGGCTCAAAAATCAGCTCCTGCTTGTCTTTGGGTATGCCCATACCCGTGTCTTGGACCTGGATCACCAGATCCAGTTTTTTGGGAGACGGCCTGTCAGCAATGTGTGCAGAAAGTTTGATATGCCCTTTTTTTGTGAACTTGACGGCATTTTCCACCAGATTGGTGAGCACCTGGCGCAGGTGGATTTCGTCCAGATACAGGCAGTCAGGCATGTCAGCATCGATCTGGATAAAAAACTGCAGGTTTTTCTGCGCAAGCTTGATTTTGAACAGGTGGTGTATCTCATTGAGCAGGGTCTCCAGGCGGACCAATGTCTTTTTGATGGCCAGTTTCCCGGCCTGTATCCTGGACAGATCCAGGATATTGGAGACCAGTCCCAGCAGATTTTCACCGGCAATGGCAATGGCCTGGATATAGCTTTTCTGCTCGTCATCTTTTGTCATAGAAAACAGCACCTCACTGAAACCCAGTACAGAATTCAGCGGGGTTCTGATCTCATGGCTGACATTGGCCAGAAATTCACTTTTTGCCTGGTTGGCTTTTTCCAGCTCAATCTCCTTTTGCTTTCTCACCAGAACTTCCGTATTCAAGGCCTGGTTCAGCAATGTCAGATTCCGTGTGCGTTCCTCCACCCGCTTTTCCAGGTCCTGGTGGGAACGCTGTAAAGCCTGTTCCGCCATCTTGCGCTGGGTGACATTCCGGGAATTGATGACCACCCCCTGGATGGCGGGATGGTCCAGCAGGTTTTTGCTGATGGATTCCAGGGTGCAGTAATAATTATCCTGGTGTCTGAACCTCTGTTCCGTGGTCCTGTCCGGCAGGGTTCCCTGGATACGTTTTTGAAACCGTTCCCGGGCAGCTTCCCTGTCTTCCGGATGAAGAAAATCAAATGCATTGGTTCCCATGAGGCATTCAGATTCATACCCCAGTATCCGTTGGGTGGAGGGGCTTACATACCGGAAATTTCCCTGTTCATCCAGGATCCAGATCAGGTCGCTGGCATTTTCGATCAATGCCCGGAAATGCTCCTCACTGTACTGCAGGGCTGTGAGGGTCTCCTTGAGCCGGAAGGCCATCTGGTTGAACTCTTTTGCCAGGTGCCCGAATTCATCATTGGCGTACATGGGTATCCGGGTGTCCAGTTCTCCGCTGCCGATTTTTTCCGCCCCCTGGACCAGGTCTTTCAGGGGCCGCGTCAGCCGGCGGGTCAGCAGCATCAGGGCCAGGGAGATGACAAGGGCGGCAAAGGCTCCCATGGCATACAGATAGGGCCGCATGCGGTTGGCAACCCCATAGACCTCCTGCATGGGGTCCACCGCCAGGATGTACCACTCCCAGGGGGGAAAGTAGGCAAACCGGGCCAGGCTGGTCCCATGTCCCATGTCCAGCACCAGGTGCTCGGTGTTGTTCTTCAGGGCCTTGAACCAGGCATCATTGCTCACATCAGTGTTCACCATGTATTTGCTGGGGTGAAAAACAATGGTGCCGGCCGTGTCCACCCCGAAAATATATCCCATGTCTCCCACGCCGATGTTGGCAATTTCCACGGCAGCATCCATCTTTGCTTTGGTAATACTGGCGGAAATGGTTGCCAGTCCATATTCATTGAGCATCTGTTCCTGGGAGGTGACAATAACCATGGCTTCGGACAGTCGGGTGTCCAGCCAGGTTCCCCCAAGCTCAACAAGGGCGGTGCGGGAAGCGTAGAAGGCGGTTCCCACAATGGTAAACAGAAAAAATAACACCAGGGGCAGGGTGGTCAGCAGTATTTTGGTGTATATTTTCATTGCAGAATCACTATACATAATATTTAAGGAAAAGCAAAATATCGGGTATTTTTTGCAAACAGCAATTTGATGCTTACCATATTTTCAGGTCAGATGAAAAACCCATGCCAGCCATACAGACATTACTATAATAAAACAGGAGATGGCATATGGCCCAGACGACAGTGACATTGCCGATAACTGGTATGAGCTGCACCAATTGTGCCGCCAGTATCGATAAAACCCTGGCAGCCATGGACGGTATCGTGGCGGTTGAAGCCAGTTTTGCCTCGGAAGGGGTAAAGATAACCTTTGATTCCACCCGGACAGGCCTTAAAAAGATTGTAACAAAAATCCAGGATCTGGGGTTTGATGTGCCCACGGCTTCGGCAGAGGTGCCGGTGACCGGCATGAGCTGTGCCAATTGCGCAGCCAGCATTGAACGCACCCTTAATCAGCAGACACAGGGTGTGGTGGATGCATCGGTGAATTTTGCCTCTGAACGGGTAAGTATCCGGTATATTCCGTCGGAGGTATCCCTGGATGACATGGGAAAAAAAATCAAAGACCTTGGGTTTGAACTGATTCTGGCTGATGATGAGGCTGATGCCGCTGATGTGGAAGAGATCGCCAGAAACAGGGAAATCAGGGACCAGACCAGAAAATTTGTCATTGGGGCGGCCTTTGCCCTGCCCTTGTTCATTTTGAGCATGTCCAGGGATTTCGGGCTGACCGGGGCCTGGAGCCATGCACCATGGATGAACTGGCTGTTTCTTCTCTTGGCCACCCCGGTGCAGTTTTATACCGGAATGGACTATTACATGGGCGCTTATAAAGCCTTGAAAAACCGGTCCGCAAATATGGATGTCCTCATTGCCTTAGGGTCGTCTGTGGCCTATTTTTATTCTCTGGCCATTCTGGTGGTGCCGGCCCTCACAGGGCACGTATATTTTGAAACCGCTGCTGTGATCATTGTGCTGATCAAATTCGGCAAACTGCTGGAAGCCAGGACCAAAGGCAAGACCGGTGGGGCCATTAAAAAACTCATGGGCATGGCCCCCAGAACCGCCACCCGTATTGAGAACGGAGAAAAAATCGAAGTATCCATTGCCAGTGTGCAGGCGGGGGATCTGCTGCTCATCCGTCCGGGAGAGCGGATTCCCGTGGACGGCCGGGTGACGGAGGGACGCTCCAGTGTGGATGAATCCATGCTCACGGGTGAGCCTGTCCCTGTGGAAAAAAATGTGGAAGACATGGTTACCGGCGGTACGGTGAACAATGACGGCCTCCTGCAGATAACTGCCACCCGGGTGGGAAAAGATACGGTTCTGGCCCAGATCATCCGTATGGTCCAGGAGGCCCAGGGCAGCAAAGCCCCGATCCAGGCCCTGGCAGACCGGGTGGCAGCCGTGTTTGTCCCCGCTGTCATCGCCATTGCCCTAGTGACATTCGGGATCTGGTGGATGGTTACCGGTGAATTTGTGCCGTCCATGATACGCATGGTGGCGGTGCTGGTCATTGCCTGCCCCTGTGCCCTGGGACTTGCCACCCCCACAGCCATCATGGCCGGTACGGGCAAGGGTGCGGAAAACGGGATCCTTTTCAAACGCAGCCAGGCTTTGGAAACCGCAGCCAGGCTGACCACCATTGTCCTGGACAAGACAGGAACCATCACCCAGGGCAAGCCGGATGTCACCGATCTGGTACCGGCCCCCGAAGCGCCGATTTCCGAGGAAGAACTGCTGGTGCTGGCAGCCTCTCTGGAGCAGGGATCTGAGCATCCCTTAGGCAGGGCCGTGGTGGAGCATGCCAGGCAGAAAGGCCTGGATCTCACTGATCCAAAAGCGTTCACCTCCCACAGCGGAGACGGGGTCCAGGGCACTATATCCGGCCGCAGCCTGCGCCTGGGCAAGCCCGGCTGGTTTGACGCTCATGTGACAGATGCTTTCGACAGCCGGATCAGGCAGCTGCAGGACCAGGGCAAAACCGTGATGGTGCTGGCGGAAAATGACCGGGTGCTGGGACTTGTTTGCGTGTCCGACGTGGTCAAGCCTGAGTCGAAACAGGCCATTGCCGCGTTGCAGAAAGAAGGGTTGCGGGTGGTCATGCTCACCGGAGACAATGCAGCCACGGCCCGGGCCATTGGTGCCCAGGTGGGGGTGGATGATATTGCCGCCGATGTCCGGCCCGGAGAAAAGGCGGATAAAATTGATGAGATACGCAAGACCAGCAAATGGGTGGGGATGGTGGGGGACGGCATCAATGATGCCCCTGCCCTGGCAAAGGCAGATGTGGGGTTTGCCATCGGCACAGGCACGGATGTGGCCATTGAAACCGGGGATGTGATCCTGTCTTCGGGAAAGCTTACCGGCATTCCCCTGGCCATAGCCATCAGCCGCCGTACCATCGGCACCATCCGCCAGAACCTGTTTCTGGCGTTTATCTATAACATTGTGCTCATTCCCGTGGCTGCAGGCGTGCTCGCACCCTTTGAGATGTTTCCGAATTTTTTGCGCCAGCTGCATCCCATACTGGCGGCCCTTGCCATGGCAGCCTCCAGCATCTCGGTGGTGAGCAACAGCCTGCGGCTGTATACAGCAGATATTTCCCGCAGAAAAGAGTGATAAAACCGCTGTTAGCTTAACACTTAACATTTTCATATAAAAAGGAGAGAAAAAATGGCACAAAAACCGGTGCTGGAAATATTTTCCGATTATGTCTGACCCTGGTGCTATTTCATTACCGGGCGTATTGAAAAACTGCAGCAGAACTTTAACATAGAGATCATCTGGCGGGCCTTTCCTTTGCATCCGGATACCCCGGAACAGGGCATTTCCCTGGAAGAGCTGTTCAAAAAGAAAAATATGGATGTGGATGTGGACCAGGTCATGGCCCATTTGAAGAAAACCGCTGCCGCCGAAGGCCTTGCCATGGGTGACCGGCGCAAGACCTATAACAGCCGCCTGGCCCAGGAAGCGGGGTTGTGGGCCCAGAGCCTGGAAAAAGGCCATGCCTTTCACACCGCCGCTTTCCAGGCCTATTTTGTTGACGGCCAAAACCTGGCCCGAAAAGAGGTGGTCATGGACCTGGTCCGTGCCGCAGGCCTGGACCCGGATGCCGGAGAAAAGGTGATAGACGGGCGGACTTTTTCCAAAGCTGTGGATGCAGACTGGGATCTGTCCAGGCAAAAACAGGTCACTGCGGTGCCCACCTTTATCATGGGTTTGGAAAAACTGGTGGGTGCCCAGCCCTATCCGGCCCTTGAAAAAATGGTTTCCCGAAACATGGGCTGAGATATATCAAATGCAATTGTGAAAACAGCCGGGATCTGGTACACAACACCATGACCTCCACACTCTCAGATATCATGGACCTGGATTTTCTGCTGGCCCTGGATGAACAGGCTGATACACCGGAACAGACAAAGGCGGTTGCCGCCAGGGACCGGGACATCTTCTGCCAGCTGGATACCTCGGACATGTCTGATACAGACCTGCTCATGTCCTGGCTGGCCTACAGAAAACTGGTGTTTTTCGACCAGGCCGGTAAAAAAGGACAATGGCACCTGCCGGGAAAGGTATTTTCCCTTATCTACCGCTGGATGGCCCGGGGCCTGGCCCTGGTTGCGGGGATTATCGGCATGGCAATGGCCTATGGGTTTCTGGCATACCATGGGGTCCGCCCTGTGAATGTGACCCTGTTTTTCGTGGTGTTTGTTCTGTTGCCGGCAGTGCTGTTCCTGTTCACCCTGGCAGGTCTTTTTCTCCGCCGCATCAGCCTGTTCCGGTCAGGCCCCGGGGTGTTCTTCACCCTGATATCCGGTGTTTTGTTCCGGGTGGTTCCCGGGATCCTGGAACGGGCAATGAAACACTTTGGAAAAATGCCGGATGATACAGGAAAAGCCCGCCTGGAGGCTGCCCTTTATTTCATCCGCACAAAAAAACAGGCATATGGATTTTTATTTTTCTGGCCGATGGTGATACTGTTGTCCCTGGGTGCCCTTTTTTTTTCCTTCGGAGCTTTGGGCGGCACTCTGTTCCGGGTGGCTGTCAGTGATGTGGCTTTCGGGTGGCAGTCCACCCTTGTTGCTACCCCGTCCCTGGTGCATGATGTTGTATCCCTGGTGGCGGCTCCCTGGGCTGCCTGGGTGCCGGATTACCTGTCCGGTCCCTCCCTGGAGCAGATTCAAGGCTCCAGAATTTTTCTGAAACAGGGTATCGCCTCCCTGGCCACAGAAAATCTGGTCTCCTGGTGGCCGTTTCTGTGTTTTGCCATGGTTTTTTATGCCATTGTCCCCAGGCTGCTGTTGATCCTGGCCGGCTTTTATGCCCAGAGATCGGTACTGGAACAGTTTGATCTTCACCGGCCCCGGTTCCGGCGCCTGCTTGTGCGCATGAAGTCCCCTGTCATGGATATTGGGTTCAAAGAACAGCCGGTGAACGGATCAGATCAGACATCCGCCCGTCATGACCGGCAGACATATTCCCGCACAGACATAGGCGGTGCTGCCCAGGCACAACAGAACATAAAACAGCCTTTCCGGACGGCAGATACCCCACAAAAAAATACCGAAACCCGCACCAGTGAAGATGTGAATGCTGGTGGTGTGGGTGTGCTCACCCCTGCAGTTGTGCTTGTTTTGGCATCCATTTGGGATGAGACTGACCAGGCACGGATACAGGAGCTGATCCGGCAGCAGTTTTTACTGGATGTTTTACAGGTGATCCCCATTGATATGGACCTTGAAACAGATACAGACCTGCTGGAAAAGCGTATCCCCCGCGATGCAGATCCTGTGATTCTGCTCCAGGAAGTGTGGCAGCCCCCCATACGGGGCCTGCTGTATTATCTGGTCCAGCTCAAGCAGGGGGTGCTGGCGGATAAGAATCTATGGGTGCTGCTGACCCGGACACCGGACGATGAAGACCTGGCCGTGGCTGCCGATGATACCGATTTTACCGTATGGCAGACCTGCATCGCCCGGCTGGGCCGGCCCGACATCCTGGTGGAAAGGATCCGGCCATGACTGCCCCCGGTCCTGAAACCGTACCGGAATTTGCCGTACTGGGCCACCCCAATGAGGGCAAATCCTCTGTGGTATCCACCCTTACCGAGGATGACCAGATCCGGGTCAGCCCGTTTCCCGGAGAAACAACGGTGTGCCGGACCTATACCGTGAGAATGGATGGCCGGGATATCATCCGGTTTGTGGATACCCCTGGGTTCCAGGTGCCCAGGCAGACCCTGGCCTGGTTCCAGGCCTATCAAGGCGATGCCGGCCGCATCCTGGACCGGTTTATCCAAACCCATGCATCTGACCCGTTTTTTGCCGATGAATGTGAGCTCCTGGCTCCCGTGGCCAGGGGTGCCGGCATCATTTATGTGGTGAACGGATCCAGGCCGGTACGGGCCGATGATCTGGCGGAAATGGAGATCCTGCGGCTCACGGGGCGGCCCCGGATGGCCATTATCAATTCCAAGGATATGGACAAAGACTATACCAGAGCCTGGCGGCAGGAATTCGGCAGGTATTTTAATGCGGTCCGGGTGTTTAATGCCAACACCGCCGACTTTCATGAACGGATCCGCATGCTGGAAACCCTGAAATCCATTGACCAGGAATGGGAACCCGCCCTGACCCGGGTGGTACAGGCATTTGTACAGGAATGGGAAAAACGCAACCGTCTGGCCTGCGCCTATATCACCCATGCCATTGAAAAAAGCCTGGTATTTTCTGTATCCAGCAAACTGGATGACACCACCGACCCGGTCATGGCCAAAGAGAATCTGTCCGCAACCTACAAAAAAAACCTGCGGGATATAGAAAAATCTTTGTTTCATCATATCCGGTCCTTGTTCAAACACACGGTGTATGAGGTCACCCTGCCGGAATACTCCGTGCTCCAGCATGACCTGTTTGCCCAAAAGACCTGGGATTTGCTGGGGCTCACCAAAAGCCAGCTGGCAGCTGCCGGGGCCCTTGTGGGCGGTACCATGGGGGTAATGATAGACACTGCAGCCCACGGCCTGAGTTTTGGCCTGTTCACGGCCATGGGCGGCATCCTGGGGGCGGGATCTGCCGTGATGGGCGGCAGACGCATGGCAGAGGGCAGCCCCGCCGGAATCCGTCTGGGCGGGGACCGGCTCCAGGTGGGCCCCAACAAAAATATCCAGTTGCTGTATATTCTTCTGGACCGTGCCCTGATCTACTATTCCCATATCATCAAACGGCCCCACGGCCGGCGGGACACAAAAACAGTTCAGGCCGGCCAGGATAACAAGGATGGAAAACAGGGATTTTCCACGCGCATGACCCCTGGCCAGCGGCAGATATGCGCCCGTTATTTCAAGGCTGTCACCGGCCGCAGACTGGTCCGGGACAAAAAAGCCGTGCTGGCATTTGCCGTGCTGGTGCAGACCCTGCTGGAAGAGATCGCAGACCAGGATAAATTTTAATACCACGAAGGTCACGAAGAACACGAAAAAGCCCTTCCTTCGTGTTCTTCGTGACCTTCGTGGTAAAATGATCTGACAGTCCTGATGGCCTGAAATGGTTGGATTGAGGGTTAGAATGAATTCACCGGAGGCCAGGCTAAAAAAATTATGTACATATGCAGTGACCTGGCCTATATTTGGCTTTTGCCTGTGTTCAGAAGCTGTAAAACAGTTAAAACATGTTAATTGTTTAAAACAAGGATATGCTGATCCATGTTATCTCATCTGTTCAGCCCCATCAAAATAAAAGACCTTACAGTTAAAAACCGGTTGATGATGTCTGCCATGAGTATCAATTTCGGGGTGGATGCACACTGCCATGTGACGGACCAGCTCACCGCCTATTTTGTGGCGCGGGCCAGGGGCGGTGCCGGCATGATGCTGGTGGGGGGCGGCAGCGTCCACCCCGGGGGCCAGGAGCTGCCGGACCTTCCCCAGATGTATGATGATGCCTGTATCCCGGCTTTGCAGCGCATGGTGAAACAGGTCAAACCCTGCGGGGCGGCCTTCGGGGTCCAGCTCATGCACGGGGGCCGCCAGTCTTATCTGCCTGAAAAAGTGGCCCCGTCCGCTATCCCGGCCCCGGCAGTGGTCAAAGGGGATGTCCGGGCTTTGGAAACAGATGAGATTGCCCATCTGGCAGGATGCTTTGGGGATGCGGCCCGGCGGTGCCGGGAAGCAGGATTTGATTTCATCGAGATCCATGGGGCCCACGGGTATCTTATCAACCAGTTCATGTCCCCCAATGCCAACATAAGGACCGATCAGTACGGCGGCAGCTTTGAGAACCGCACCCGTTTTCTGTTTGAGACCCTGGCAGATATCCAGGCAAAGGCGGGCAGCGATTTTCCAGTGGGTGTGCGCATCAACGGCAATGATTATATGAAAAACGGGTGGGAGCTGACAGACACCCTCAGGCTGGCCCCGCTGCTGGCAGCGGCAGGAGCCGCATACCTGCATGTGTCTGCCGGGGTGTACGGCTCCACCGAGTTGACCATTCCATCCATGTATACCCCCCAGGGGTGCTTTGTGCACCTGGCGGAGGCGGTGAAAAAAACAGTGGATATTCCTGTTATTACCGTGGGGCGGATAAAGGACCCGGTCCATGCCGACCAGATAATCAAAACCGGCCAGGCAGATATGGTGGCCCTGGGCAGATCCTTTCTGGCAGATCCCAATTATCCGGAAAAGGCGCGAACCGGCAGGACCGATGAAATCAGGCCCTGTTTGGGGTGCTGTCTGGGATGCATCCACGCGGTGCTGGCTAAGGAACCCGGGGGGTGTGTGGTGAATCCGGATGTGGGCAGGGAATACCAGGTTGCAGCCGGAACCAGCTCCGGGAAAAAAGCCAAAGTTCTGGTGGCAGGGGCCGGCCCGGCAGGGCTGGCAGCTGCCAGGCAGTTTGCCCTGGCCGGCCATGAGGTGCTTGTGTGTGAGCAGGGTCCGGGGTCCGGCGGGCTGCTTGGGCTGGCTGCCAAAGCCCCGGGCCGGGGGGAACTGGGAGATATCCTGGCTTTTTTCACCCGGGAGCTGGCCCGCCTCAGGGTGCCGGTGCACTATGAGACCCCGTTGTGCATGGAGATTTTAAACAAAGAAACCCCGTACCATGTGGTGCTTGCCACTGGATCTTTGCCGGAAATGCCCGTGATAAAAGGCCTTTTTACCACCCGCATGTCCCTGGTCACCAGTGTGGGCCTGCTCAAGGGAAAAGAGACGGCAGGCAGCAGGGTGATTGTGCTGGGCGGGGGCATGGCCGGGCTGATGGTGGCGGATTTTCTGGCTGACCAGAAAAAAACCGTGGTGGTGCTGAACCGGAAAAAAAGCTTTGCCGAAGAGATGTCCTCCAATGACCGGTATTATCTGAGAGAGCGCCTGAAAAAAGGCGGGGTCACCCTGTATAAAAAAGTGGGCGTCCAGGCATTTACCCCGGACGGGGTGCAGTTTACATCCAATGGCGAAAAGCAACTGCTCCAGGGCTTTGACACGGTGGTGATATCTGAAAAACACCAGGCAGTGCGGGATGCGAAAATTCTGGAAAAAGGCTCATCTGCCCGGTTTCACCTGATCGGGGATGCAAAATCCCCCAGGCACCTGATGTACTGCATCAGTGAGGCGGAGGAACTGGCCCTTTCCCTGTGACATGCCTTTGTTCACAAGGCATATAAATTATTCAGGGGGCATATAAAATCCTGTTTATCTGCTGTTCTTCGGACATCAGGGGGTCATGGATAGCTGCACCGGCAGACTGGACACCACGTTGAATTTGTACTTATCACTGCGGTAGGTGCAGTAGCATACCTCGATGGGACGGTTGATATCATCATACAGAACCCATTCTAGAAAAATACATGGCTGGGGTGAATCAAACCCGAATGTCTGGGTTTCAAACGGGTTGGACGATACAGCAGTGAAGGTCTGGTCTGCGTGGTGCAGGCGCAGGTTGAATTCTTCCCGGTAAATCGGGTACATACCCTTGCTCAGATCCATGTCCAGCACGCGCTTGAATGGTTCATAGGCCAGATAGGTTCCCTGGATCAGGGCAGGTTCTTCATCAGCGAAAAATGTCCGCAGGATGTAAATGACCCGCAGATCATTCGACAATTGCAGCGGTCCAGCGATTTTGGCGTCTGCTTGCATGGTTTCCACCTTATCCACCCTGAATGCCGGCTGGCTGCCGCTGCGGCGGATATCACTGAAAAATCCGCTGATGGTGTTCAGGCTGAAAATAAAATTCTTGTTGTTTTCAGCGGCCACAAAAGATCCTTTGCCCCTGGTGCGTGTGATGATTCCTTCCACCACCAGGCGGTGAAGGGCTTTACGCACCGTCATGCGGGTGACGTTAAACTGCCGGGCCAGAGCATTTTCCGTGGGGATCTGGTTGCCGGTTTTCAGGGTACCGGCCTGCAGCTGTTCCTGGAACCAGTGATAAATTTGTATATACTTTGGCTGGGTGTTCCCCTTGAGGGTTTTCATTTGTTTATGTTCCAAATACGATACGTAAACGATTAAATACCAGATTGCTTATGGCATGAAGCCATAAAAAAAGCAATAATTTATTGTGGTTATAAAAAAAATAAAAAAACCTCTTGACAATCCGTTATGGATTCAATTACAGGTTAAATATCAAATGTATATACAAATAATCGTATATACCACACAATGTTGCCACATTACATTATAAGGAGGGAACATGTCCACGCCAAACATGCAGTTTTCAAAAATCCGGCTTTCCCGCCGCTCTTTTTTAAAGGCCTCTGCCGCATCCGCAGGCTGGCTGATGCTTCCCGGTCTGGGGATGCACCCGTCCTGGGCCCAGGACATCCGGATACTGCGGGTGCGGGATTACGGCGATCCCCAGTCTCTGGATCCCGGCATCGCATCCAATCTCTACGAGGAAAATGTGAATGCTGCGGTGCACAACAAGCTGATTGCCTACAAACCCGGGACAAAATGGGCGTGGCAGCTGGAAGCGGCCCAGTCCATTGAACAGACGGACCCCACCCACATCAAATTTGTGCTCAAACCCGGTATTACCTTTACCAACGGATTCGGCGAAATGACTGCCGAAGATGTGAAATTTTCCTATGAGCGCATCATTGACCCGGAACTCAAATCCCCCATCAAAGGGGACTGGGCCACCCTGGAATCAGTGGATGTTACTGATAAATATTCCGGGGTCATTGTTTTGAGCAAACCGTTCCAGGCGCTGTGGATGACCACCCTGCCCTATATGGGGGGCAATATTGTTTCCAAAAAAGCCACCCTGGCAGCCGGGGGGAAATTTTCCGCCATGCCGCCGTGTTTTTCCGGGCCCTATGTGATCAAGGAACGGGAACCCAAACAGCGCACCATTCTTGCGCGCAACCCGGAATGGAAAGGGGAGCCGGCTGGTTTTGACGAAATACATATCTTTCCCATTGATGATGAGAAAACCGCAGAAATGGGGTTTGAGGCCGGTGATCTGGATTACACCCGCATCAGCATGAGTTCCTATAAAAATCTGAAAAAAAAGCCGCCGGAAAACAGTGTGGTGGAAAAATACCCATCATTGTATTATGTATGGCTGGGCATGAACATGGAACACCCCAAGCTGTCCGATGAGCGTGTGCGCAGGGCAGTGCAGTATGCCGTGGATATCCCCTCCATCCTGGAGGCTGCATATGACGGGGTGGCAGATCCGGCCACAGGATTTGTGCCGCCGGGACTGGTGGGCCACCGGCCGGATACCCTGGTGCCTTTTAAAGCGGATTTTGCAAAAGCCAAACAGCTTCTGACAGAAGCCGGGTATCCTGACGGCATTGACCTGGACCTGGAGGTGCGCAACAAAGCGGTCTATATCGCTGCCGGCCAGGTGATCCAGGCGGTGGCAGCCCAGGCCGGCATCCGGATGACCATGAATCTGCACGATTCCGGGTCCTTCTGGTCCTTAGGGGATGAAAGCAAAGGCGACCGCTGGAAAAAACTGCAGCTGGTTCTGAACCGCTTTTCCTCAGCCCCCGACCCCCACTATGCAGCCCAGTGGTTCACAAAAGAACAGGTGGGTGTGTGGAACTGGGAGCGGTTCAAAAATCCGGAATACAACCAATTGTATGAAAAAGCCCTGGCTGAAGCTGATAAAGACAAACGCGACCAGATGTACCGCAGAATGCAGGAATTGATGGAAGCCTCAGGGGCCTACCGTTTCATCACCCATGAAGCTGTGCCTGTCATTTACACAAACAGGATTGTTCCGGCACTGCGGCCGGACGGCATGCCGCTTTTACGCTATTTTACAACCGCCTAATCCAGGCCGGGAAAACCCCTATGCTGTTTTATCTGTTAAAACGTATCGGCCTGGCAGTGGTGATTGTGGTGGTGGCGGTGGTGCTTTTGTACTCCATGATCCATATCGTACCCGGGGATCCGGCCAGTGTGATCCTGGGACCCCGGGCTACGCCGGAAATGAAGCAGGAACTGTATGAGCTCATGGGCCTGGACCGCCCCTTTGTGGTGCAGGTGGTCAGTTTTCTGGGCAAGGTGGCCAGAGGAGATCTGGGGATGGATTTTTTTTCCCAGAGACCGGTGGCCCAGATCGTGTTCAAACAGCTGGATGAAACCCTGGTGCTTGTTCTGGCAAGTATCGGTTGGGCCATGCTGCTGGGCATTCCTTTGGGATGCTATTCCGCGGTTTTCAGAAACACGTTTTCAGACAAACTGGTGGGATTTTTTTCCATCGGCGTGATTGCCGTGCCCTCCTTTGTGGTGGCTTTGTATTCTCTGCTGCTTTTTGCCGTCACCCTAAAATGGCTGCCCGCCATCGGTGCAGGAGAACCCGGCCAGTATCTGGACCAGCTGCAGCACCTGATTCTGCCGGCATTTGCCATCGGACTGGGATGGGTGGGATATATTGCCCGGCTGGTGCGGGCCTCCATGCTCGAGGTGCTCAACGAAAACCATATCCGCCGGGCCCGGGCTTTTGGCCTGCCGGAACATATGATTGTGTTCCAATATGCCCTGAAACTGGCCATTCTTCCCACGATCACCCTGCTAGGCACCGGTATCGGGCGGCTGATTTCCTCTGCCGTGTTTGCCGAGATTGTGTTTGCCCGGCCAGGTATCGGCAAATTGATTTTTGATTCCGTGGTTTCGCGCAATTATCCTCTGGTCATGGGGGCGGTGCTGGTTTCCACGGTATTGTTTGTGCTGAGCACCACCATTTCTGATTCCGTTAACGCCATGCTGGACCCACGGGTTCGGGAGCGGTTGTAAATGAACTGGACCAAACAATTTTTTTATCGTCTGTATCGCGAGCCCATGGGATTTTTCGGGATGATTCTAGTGGCCCTGGTGATTTTAAGTGCCCTGTTCGCCCCGTTTCTCACCACCCATGATCACAATGCCCTGGATATCGCCAATCGCCTTGCCGAACCGTCTGCAGAGCACTGGATGGGCACGGACCAGCTGGGCAGGGATGTGTTTTCCCGGGTGGTGATGGGGTCCCGCATTGCTGTCTGGGTGGCCCTGGTAACGGTTTCCATGTCCCTTGGCATCGGCCTTGTGCTGGGCATGATGGCGGGATACGGGCCCAAATGGCTGGATGCCGCACTGCTGCTTTTGTTTGATACATTGCGGTCCTTTCCCACCATCATGTTTGCCCTGGCCCTGGTGACGGTGTTCGGCCCGAGCCTCCAGACAGTCATCATTGTCATCGTTGCCACCACTTTTCCGGTGTACGGCCGGATGGTGCGGACCCAGACCCAGGCATTGTGCAACAACGAATTCATTGTGGCGGAAGAAGCCATGGGTGCCGGTATGATGCGGATTCTGGGCATTCACATTCTGCCCAACATCATCGGCCCGCTGTTCATTGTGGCCAGCATGGATATTCCCGTGGTGGTGACCATCGAAGCGGGCTTGAGTTTTCTGGGGGTGGGTGTCAGGCCCCCCACCCCCAGCTGGGGATCCATACTCAATGACGGGTATGCCTATATCCGCAACACCCCGTGGATCATTATTTTCGGGGGGCTCCCCTTGATTGTCACCACCCTTGGATTTACCTTTCTCGGGGAATCTTTGCGGGATATTTTTGACCCCAAACTGCGCAGGGATCTGTAATGGCTGAACCTGTCCTGGACATACGCAATCTGTCTGTTAATTATCTTACCCCCCGGGGAACCGTAAAGGCCCTGCGCCGCATCAATCTGCAGGTGCCCTCTGCAAAAGTGGTGGGGCTGGTGGGAGAAAGCGGGTGCGGCAAATCCACATTGATTTCTGCCGTAATCCGCCTGATGGCTGAAAACGCCCGGGTGGCAGCAGGAGAAATCCGCTTTACAGGAAAGGATATGCAGCAGCTTTCCCCCCGGGATCTGCGGGCCATACGCGGCCGGGATATGTCCATGGTGTTCCAGGATCCCATGACCGCACTCAATCCGGTATTCACCATTGGCAGGCAGATGGCGGATATCCAGTACCGGGATGCGGTCTCCGGAAAAGAAAAATTAAAACGGGCGGCTGATATGCTCAGCCTTGTGGGAATTCCTGATGCGGTTTCCCGGCTGGATAACTATCCCCACCATTTTTCAGGGGGGATGCGCCAGCGGATCACCATAGCCATGGCCCTGCTTGTCCAGCCCAAACTGCTCATCGCCGATGAACCCACCACTGCCTTGGATGCCACACTGGAAGTACAGATTATCCGGCTGCTCAAGGATCTGCAGGCGGATTTTCAATGCGCTATTCTGTTTATTTCCCACCACTTGAACGTGATTGCGGAACTGTGCGATTTTGTGGGGGTCATGTATGCAGGAGAACTGGTGGAAAAAGGCAGTGTGCGCGACATTTTTCACAGGCCGGGGCATCCCTATACCCGGGCCCTGCTGGAATGCGACCCATCGGTAATTGCAGAACCCACCCGTTTTTTACCCACCATTCCCGGAGAAATCCCCAGTCTTATTGATCTGCCTGAAGGCTGTATTTTTTATGACCGCTGTCCCGGGGCGGCACAGGTGTGTAAAAAAATACCGCCGCCGGAAGTCAGCATTGCAGAACACCATACAGCAGCATGTCATTGTCTGGAGGTATAATGGAGCCTTTACTGGAAGTTGAACACCTGCGGGTGCGGTTCAAAACCAAGAGCGCTGTAAAAGCCTTTATTGAAAAGGACGATGACCCGTATATCGACGGGGTGATGGGGGTCAGTTTTGCCATTGAACCGGGCCGTACCTATGGCCTGGTGGGGGAAAGCGGATCCGGAAAAACCACGGTGGCCCGGGCAGTCATGGGGCTTGTGCCGGTGGACAGCGGTGCCATCCGCTTTAATGGAGAAAACCTTGTGGGGCTTTCCCGGGATCGGGTCAAGCCCTTCCGCAGGGATATTGCCCTGATGTTTCAGGACCCGGCCGGATCATTGAGTCCCCGGCTCAAGATCCGGTCTATTCTGGCGGAACCTTTCCGCATTCATGACAAGATGCCTGAAAACCTGTCCGTTGAAGTTGCCCGGCTGTTGAAAATGGTCAATCTTTCCCCGTCCATGGGGGACCTGTATCCCCACCAGCTCAGCGGGGGCCAGGCCAGGCGGGTGGGGGTGGCCCGGGCTTTGGCCCTGTCGCCGAAACTGATCATTGCAGATGAACCCACAGCAGGCCTTGATGTGTCTGTGCAGGGGGAAATTCTCAATCTCATGGCCCGGCTGCAGAATGATATGGGATTGAGCTTTCTGATCATTACCCACAACCTAGCTGTGGTCCGTCATGTGAGCGATCATGTTGCCATCATGTACCTAGGGCGGTTTCTGGAGCAGGGCCCCACCCAGACCGTTTTTCATCACATGCGGCATCCCTATACCCAGGCCCTGCTCTCTGCCCACTCAAGCCCTGATCCGGATACGGTGCACCACCGCATATCCATCTCCGGCGAGATCCCGGGCCTTGTTTCCAGGCCCCTGGGGTGTGAATTTCATACCCGGTGCCCCGGGGTACGGGAAAAATGCCGCCGGCTGTTCCCCCCCAGGGCAGATGCCGGCAAAGATCACCAGTATTTTTGCCACTATCCGTTGTCTGTTTCTGAAAACTGATACTTTTGGTTAAACATTTTTTGCAAGGATACGTTTATCATGCACTTTAATACGCTGCTTGAACAGTCTGAACCCATCTGCTTTCCCTCCTTGGACGGTGTCCGCCGCTTCCGGAACCTGATGATCCCCATGCGCGATACCGTACAACTGGCAGCCGATATATATCTGCCGGATAACGGTACCCCGGATGCGGCCTTTCCGGTTGTTATGGAGTATATCCCCTATAGAAAAGACCAGGTGGACCTGGCAGCACGGCCGTTTTACGGGTGTCTTGCCCGGCAGGGATACCTGGTCATCCGGGTGGATATCCGGGGTACCGGGGGGTCTGCCGGTAAAAACCTGGATGAATATCTGCTCCAGGAGCAGGAAGACGGATATGACTGTGTGGAATGGATTGCCAAACAACCTTGGTGCGACGGCCACGTGAACATGATGGGAATTTCCTATGGCGGATTTTCCGCCCTCCAGGTGGCCACCCTTCAGCCCCCCCATCTCACCAGTATCATCCCTGTGGATTTTACCGATGACCGGTACCAGGATGACTGCCACTACAAAGGGGGGATGATGCGCCTGTATTATGATATTGCCTATTACGGCGGGGCCATGGTTGCTGCCAATGCCATGCCCTCCCTTCTGGACATCAGCGGCGGCAGCTGGGCAGAAATCTGGCGCCAGCACCTGGAGGAAAACGAACCCTACCTGCTGCAGTGGTACCGCCACCAGACCGCCGGGCCTTACTGGGAGCATGGATCTGTCAGGTATCTTGCCGACAGAATCCGCTGTCCCATAATGATGATCGGCGGCTGGCGGGACGGCTACATGAATGTGCCGCTGCGCCTGTTCCAGGCAGTGTCTGTGCCGTGCAAGGTGTGGATAGGCCCGTGGAACCATGCCATGCCAGACGGGGCGGTGCCCGGCCCCCGGGTGGATTATCTCAAGGAGGTGGTGCGGTGGCTGGATCACTGGTGCAAGGACAGGCCCACAGGCATCATGGAAGAACCGCCGGTGGTGGTGTTCATGCAAAAACCCCAGCCGCCGGTGGTGGACCGCCTGGAAACCAGAGGCAGTTGGCGGGCGGAAACCGGGTGGCCGGTGCCCGGAGCAGATACCTGGGTCCTGTTTCTGGGGGACTGCGGCACGCTCGCAGAGGAAGCCGGCATAGACGGGCATGAGCATCTGACATACGTTCCCACAGTGGGCACCAGCGGGGGCCTTTTTTCCGGGGGCATCCAGTTCGGCCTGCCCGGAGACCAGCGCCCGGATGAAGCCTTCAGTGCCGTGTACACCACAAAAGCCCTGGACCATGACCTGGCCGTGTTGGGGCGGCCTAAAGCGGTGCTACACGTGTCTTCCAGTGCCGTGGTGATGGGGTTTGTGGTGAGCCTTTGTGATGTGGCGCCGGACGGTGCATCTCATCTGGTGGCCAAAGGGGTCCTCAACGGCACCCGCAGGAATTCTTTTTCAGACCCGGAACCCATGGTGCCGGGAACTGTTTATGAGCTGGAAATTGACATCGATGCCACAGGATGGATTTTTGAAAAAGGACACTGCATCCGGCTGTCTGTGGCCAATGCTGACTGGCCCAATCTGTGGCCCACCCCGGAACCGGGCACAAGCCGGATTTTCCGTGGACAGATACGCCCCAGCCGCCTGGAACTGCCGGTAGTGCCGGATAACGGGTCAGCTGTGGTCCCCCGGTTTGCACCGTCGTCCATGGTAAGGCAGCCGCATCTGGCATCCCCCTGTCCCCCGGTATGGGAGGTGTGTACAGATGTTTTGAGCGGCAGAACCCGGGTGCGGCTGCAGGTGGACGTAGTAAGCCGGTTGACGGAAACCACGGTATTTGAAAAAAAAGCCCATGGAGAATTCCAGGTCCATCCCCGGCATCCGGCACTGGCCAGCGGACAGGGAAAGCATCTGCAGCAGCTTAAAAGTGACGGCGGATGCATTACAGCAGAATCCGAGGTCTGGGTGCAGGGGGGGAAAACCCATTTTCAGGTGATCATCAACCTCATTGTCCGGGTCAACGGCGGGACCATTTTTTCCAGAAAATGGGTGGAATCCATAGAGCGCTGCCTGCTTTGATCTATTCAATCTCAAAGCCCCGTTCCCCGTGCAGGGCGTTGTCCAGGCCGGCCTGTTCTTCCTGGGCATCCACCCGCAGGCCGCTGGTGAGAAACCGGGTGACATATACCACCGCCAGGGTGGCTGCGGCGGAAAAGGCGATGGTGGCCAGGATGGAGACCAGCTGTATCCAGACCTGGCCCGGATTGCCGTAAAAAAGCCCTGCAGCGCCTTCGGTGACAGCCGGGGAGGCAAACAGCCCGGTGGCCAGCGCCCCCCACATGCCGCACAGGCCGTGGATCCCGAAGGCATCCAGGGAATCATCATACCCCAGCTTCTTTTTGAGAACAACCACGCCAAAATACCCTATGGCGCCTGACAAGGTACCGATGACCAAAGAATAGGGCAGGGTGACAAACCCGGCGGCCGGGGTAATGGCCACCAGGCCGGCAATGGCCCCTGATGCCATACCCAGCAGGGTGGGTTTCTGGCTCAGCTTCCACTCCAGGAACAGCCATGCCAGTCCGGCAGAAGCTGCAGCGGTATTGGTGACCAGAAAAGCGGATGCAGCAACCCCGTCAGCTGCCAGCTCACTGCCGGCATTGAACCCGAACCACCCGAACCAGAGCAGGGCCGCTCCCAGGGCGGTGAATGCCACCGAAGACGGGATCATAGGCTCTTTGCCGTATCCGTTGCGTTTGCCCAGGACCAGGGCCAGGACCAGGCCGGAAACACCGGCATTGATATGGACCACATTGCCGCCGGCAAAATCCAGGGCACCCATGCTGTGCATCCAGCCCCCGCCCCATACCCAGTTGCACACCGGGGCGTAAACAAAGGTAATCCAGAGAATGGAAAAAACGATCCAGGCGGAAAATTTCATGCGGTCCACCACCGATCCCAGGATGATTGCCACGGAAATACAGGCGAATGTCATCTGGAACATGACAAATATCAGGGTGGGGATGGTGCCGGAAACAGATGCGGCATCAATCCCGTTCAGCATAAAATGCCCCAGGCTGCCGATGAACAGACTGCTGCTTTCCCCGAATGCCAGGGAATATCCCCATCCCACCCAGACCAGGCTGGCCAGGCAATAGGCGGCAAATGTCATGGCAATGGTGTTGAGCAGGTTTTTGTACCGGGACATGCCCCCGTAAAACAGCGCCAGACCCGCCGGGGTCATCATCATGACCAGGGCCGTGGACATGGTTACCCAGGCCGTATCTCCGGAATCAATGGTGCCGTCTGCGGCAAGGCATGCAGTGGTGCCTGTTAGTAATAGGCTGATAATCATCAGGCAGTATTTTAATCCCATGGTGGTTTCCTTTCCTTTTAAAAAAAATTGATATTGATAAAATTCCTGTAATTATGTCCCCATGTATTGAGCAAATCACATGCCAGAAATGGGAAAATGCTGTGAATAATATTGTAACCATTTGAATTCAAACAAATAATATTGTTTGTTTTTCGCAATCTTTGACAATTTTTCATGTCAAACAAATTTTTTTCAAACAATAAAATACAATTTTGTTTTTTAATATATAAATTTTAATACAATAATGTAATAAATATTGGGTCTAAATTATTTTTTGCAAAAAACTTATGTTTGACAGCGGTTACTCAGGATTTTTGCTGCCAGGAAGCACCATGGGATTTTCGTGATCAGTTCTGCAGGGCGCAAAAGAGAAACAGCACACCACCAGAGACTACCCCATGAAATTATCACATTTTTGTGCTTTTGCTGTGCATCAGCCGGCCTGTAAAATAATTGCTGATGTTCAGGTATGGATAGACATAATGGCTACATGGCTGATGATTAGGCAAAGATTTTCATATGGTTAAACCATTTCATGTCTGAATGACGGACCTGGCAGGGCTATGGCGGTTTTTGCCGGAGAACGCCGCTATTTTAAGGGTTGACATATAAAAAATTATAGGCTACACAAAGCTACAAATAGGCTATAGCAGCGCTTTTCGAGCGGTTTAAGGGGATTTCACAATGTAACGGATTGTATTTTTGTATGGCACGATTAGAGCTAAAAAACATCGGTGTGCGGTTTGGTGGCCTCAAGGCATTGTCAAAATTGAGTTTTACCATCGGAAACGGCCGGATAGTGGGATTGATCGGACCCAACGGTGCAGGAAAAACAACAGTTTTCAATGTGCTCACCGGGGTGTATCAGGCATCTGAAGGGGAAGTGATCTTTGACGGGGAAAGCATTCTGGGCAAGCGGCCCTATGTGATTTTCGAAAAAGGCATTGCCAGAACCTTTCAGAATATCCGGCTTTTTTCCGCCATGACGGCGGTGGAAAATGCCATGGTTGCCAGACACTGCAGAGCCGGTACCGGGGTATTCGGCTCTATCTTGCGCACCCCCGCCCAGAGACGGGAAGAGGTTTTTATCCGGGAAAAAGCCATGGAAGCCCTTACATTCATGGGGGTGGATGCCTATGCCGACACCGTGGCTTCCAATCTGTCTTACGGCCTCCAGCGCCGGCTTGAGATCGCCCGGGCCATAGCATCGGAACCAAAAGTATTGCTCCTGGACGAGCCTGCCGCCGGTATGAACCCGGCTGAAACCTCAAGATTGATGAAAGATATTGCACGCATTAAAGACCTGGGCATTGATGTGCTCCTGGTGGAACATGACATGAAAGTGGTCATGGGTGTGTGTGATCATATTGTTTGTGTTGACCATGGTGTAAAAATCGCTGAAGGAAATGCCCAGCAGATCCAGAATGACCCCAAGGTCATTGAGGCATACCTTGGTCAGCCAGCCAACCAATAATTTTTAGGAGGAAAAAAATGAGGAAACGTATTGTATCAATTTTGGCCATGGGACTGATCCTGGTTCCATTTCTTCTCGTGGGCGCAGTTTCTGCAAAAACTTTGAAAATCGGCTCTCTGAGCCCCCTCACAGGTCCCTATGCCTCTGATGGAACCGATATTAAAAACGGTGTTCTCACCGCGATTTCCGTTTTTGAAGAGCAGGGCGGCATCCCCGGGTATGACAAGATCGAACTGCATGCCCAGGATACAGCCTGTGATCCGAGACAGGCGGTGGCTGCTGCCAACAAGCTGGTCAACCTTGAAGTTGCCGGTGCCATCGGGGCCTATTGTTCTTCCTCCACCCTTCCGGCCTCTGATGTGCTGGATGAGGAAGAAATTATCATGATCACCCCGGCTTCCACCCATCAGGATGTTACGGAAAGGGGCCTTCCCTACATGTTCAGAATGTGCGGACGTGATGATGCCCAGGCCCCTGCCGCTGCCAAGTTCATCAAAGAAGCGCTGGGCGCGAAAACCATATTCATCGTGGATGACAAAACCACCTATTCCCAGGGACTGGCTGACGGTGTTAAAAAGGCTGCCAAGGAACTGGGCATAAAAGTACTGGGCCATGAACATGTCAACCAGGGGGACAAAGACTTTTCAGCGGTTCTCACCCGGGCAAAACAGGAAAATGCTGATGTTTTCTACATGTCCGTACAGGGATTTTCTCCGGCAGCCATGATGACGCTGCAGGCAAAACGCCTGGGCATGGATTCCCAGATTGTTACCCAGGATGCGGTTTTCCAGCCGCGGTTCATGGAAGTTGCCAAAGAAGCTTCCCAGGGTGTTTTTCTGACCTATGGATATACCGATCCCACCACCCCGGAATACAAAGCGTTTGAAGAAAGATATGTGCCCAAATACGGCAAAATTGCCGCATACGCCACCTATGCCTATGATGCAGCCACCACTCTGTTGAAAGCCATCAAGGCGGCAGGTTCCACTGATCCTGCAAAGGTCAAGGCGGAGATGATGAAGATGGATTATCAGGGCGTTGCCAAACGTATCAAATTTGAAGAAAACGGTGATACCGGATCAAACTACATTGCGTTTAAAGTGGTTGACGATAAATTCGTCCCCTACTGGGATCCGGAAAAAGGACTGCTCAAATAAACCATGACGTCATAAGATGCGGCTGGACCCAGGTTCAGCCGCATCCTTTTATCCACCCAAATTTAAGAAATTA
>JAABSB010000198.1 GCA_011390615.1 Desulfotignum sp.
CACTGCCGGCAGGAAAAAATGTCTTCAGGGGTTTTATATTCAGCACCCATAGCGTTTTTCCATGGCTTTCTGCATGGTCAAAGGATCCACATACTGGAGATCCCCCCCCATGGGAACACCGGAGGCGATTCTGGTAATGGTGATGTTCCGGGATTTGAGGTGGTCCAGAATATAGGCAGCGGTTGCCTCACCTTCCACATTGGTGCGGGTGGCAATGATGATCTCCCGGACAATACCGGGATCAGCCCGGCCGAAAAGTTCTGCCAGCCGGATATCATCAGGGCCGATGCCGTCAATGGGGGACAGGGCACCCCCGAGTACATGGTAGGATCCTGAAAATACTTTTGATTTTTCAATGGCTGCCATGTCAGCAGGATTTTCCACCACGCAGATCACCCCGTGATCCCGGGAGGGGTCGGCACAGATCCGGCATTTTTCCTGGTCACTGAGGGCAAAACAGGTGGCACAGATACGCACGGCGCTTTTGAGGGCAATGATGTCGGCGGCCAGGGCAGCTGCTTCATGATCAGGTGCATGCAGCAGGTGCAGGGCCAGCCTTTCCGCAGTTTTTCTGCCGATGCCGGGCAGCAGGGAAAAGCTGGCGATCAGCTTCAGGATGGCATCAGGATAATGGATCATTACAGACCTGGGATGTTCAATCCACCGGTGAGTTTGCCCATTTCAGCGGACACCATTTCCTGGGATCTGTTCAGGGCATCGTTGACAGCTGCCAGAACCAGGTCCTGGAGCATCTCCACATCTTCGGGGTCCACCACTTCCTTTTCCAGGACAATGGATTCAATTTTCTGGCTGCCGTTGGCCACCACCTTGACCATGCCGCCACCTGCCGAGGCTTCCACTGTTTTGGTTGCCAGGTCCTGCTGGGCTTTGAGCATTTTTTTCTGCAGCTGCTGGGCCTGTTTCATCATATTGTTCATATTTTTCATTGTATGGCTCCTGTATGTTTAATAATTGATAATTTCCCCATTGAAAAGCTCCTGGGCATCTTTCACCAGCGGGTGATGCAGCGCAGCATGTCTGGCCTTTGCCTCTGCCGGATCCGGGGCGGCCCGGGACATTGGATCGGCCTGTGACACCACCCGGACCTGTAATTGTTTGTGTAAAAATGTGGTGCACGCTTTTTTCAGTTCATCTTTTTTGGCTTTCAGGCGCTTTTTGTCAAAGGCTGAGCAGTTGTGCAAAAGCACTTCTATAACACCTGGTTCCGGTTCTGTGACCTGTGCTTTGGACAACAGGGCTGTTAAAAACGGCAGCGTGCTTTCAATCTGCATTAAAAATCCCTGCCAGTTTTTTTCAGGTACCGGGGCCTGGGTTTCCGGTTTGTTGACCGAAACTTTGGGTACAGATGCCGGATCTGTATCACTGACAGCTGCCTGGGGGGCTGGAGCGGTTTGATGCCCATATGCGGCCTGCGGCAGAAAAGAAGGTTCGTGAACTCCCGGGGAAGCAGCTCCTGCAGGGTTTGCATATACCGGGCCGGAAGAACCACCGGTATCCATCTGCCGGGCAAGGGCATCCAGTTTGTGTATGATCTGGTCCACCATGGCCCCGGGCCGGACCTGGAGCAGTTTGAGCAGGACTGTTTCAATGGCGGTTTTGGTGTGGGATGAAAATTTCACCATGGACTCTTCGTGCAAAAGCACCTGGAGCAGCATCTCCAGATATCCCCGGGGCAGAGAAGATATTGTGCTGTGCAGCTGCTGTTTTTGTGCACCTGTCATATTTACTGCCGGATGATCAGGCCCACAGAGCTGGATCACGTTCAGGTTTCTTACGTGCAGAATGATTTCCCCATAAAATTTTTTTAGATCCATGCCTGTATCATTGATGGTTTCAACCAGAGAGATCAGGGCCGCCCCATTTTTTTCAAACAGGGCATCGGTGAGGTCAGACATCAGTTTGCGGTCTATGACACCCAGTGCATCCACCACCATGGCATAGGTGATATCACTCCCCGGTGCAAAGGACAGAATCCGGTCCAGCAGGCTCAATGCATCGCGCACTGATCCGTCCGCTTCCAGGGCAATCAGATCAAGTCCCTGGTCCTCTACCGTGAAACCTTCCTTGTCACATAGTGTTTTTAACAGACCGGATATGGCCTCCAGCGGGATACGGCCCAGGTCATGGCGCTGGCACCGGGACAAAATGGTGGCAGGAATCTTGTGCACCTCTGTTGTGGCAAAGATGAACAGGACATGGGAAGGGGGCTCTTCCAGGGTTTTCAGCAGGGCATTGAAGGCGGCAGTGGACAGCATGTGCACTTCATCAATGATATAGATCTTGAAAGAAGCGGCAGCCGGCATATAGGTGACGTTCTCCCGCAGATCCCGAATCTGGTCCACACTGTTGTTGGATGCTCCGTCAATTTCAAATACATCAGCGCAATGGCCGGTGATGATCTGTCGGCAGGTTTTGCACGTATTGCAGGGGGAGGGGGTGGGACCGCTTTGACAGTTCATGGCCTTGGCCAGAATCCGGGCAATCGTGGTTTTGCCCGTACCCCTGGGGCCTGTGAACAAAATGGCATGGGCCATGCGGTCCTGTTCAATGGCGTTGACAAGGGTGGTAGTCACATGGGACTGGCCCACAACATCGCCAAAGGCCTGGGGTCTGTATTTGCGTGCTAAAACCTGATATGACATGGTGTCCGGCATGGGGGTGGCGGAGAGGGAGGGATTCGAACCCTCGGTACCCGGTTAGGATACACACGCTTTCCAGGCGTGCACCTTCAGCCGCTCGGTCACCTCTCCTTTGTCAATTAATCCGGTTAAATTAGTATTTTTTTGATTCTGTGTCAAGGATTAAAGCAGGGGTTCAGATATTTGCAGCGCGGGTGTGGGGTTTTTTGTTGCCTGTTATATTAACGGGACAGGCCCACTTCAGGGTACAAGTCTGCTTTAGGGGGCAGGTCTGCTTTAGGGGGCAGGTCTGCTTTAGGGGGCAGGTCTGCTTTAGGGGG
>JAABSB010000199.1 GCA_011390615.1 Desulfotignum sp.
TCTTCCATGGGTGTCTGATGATCTGTGTAATCCACCGGCCCGCCTCTGCCGGGGGAACCACCCGGTCCACTGATCCGTATAAAAGGTCTCTTGCTCCCAGCCGGGAAAGGGTCCAGAGCAGCCGGTCCTGGGATTTGCCCGGTTTTATCCGGGGCAGCAGCGCTTTTGCCAGGCGCACCTTGTCTTTGATCAAAAGCCGCTCCAGATTGCCGGCCACCATCCACAATTCCACCTCCTCCTGGGGGGGCAGCTTTGTTTTAGGCTTCACCAGCACCGGGGCAATGTTTTGAAAAAACTGCCGCTGCTGTCCGGCTTTCATGCCTGCGGCTATTCTCCTGAAAAAAATCCACCATTCCAGCCGGTTCTGGACGGCTTTTTCAAATTTCGGTCCTTCCAGATATATTTTCCACAATTTTCCAGCCCGGTCCTGGTCAAAGGCATCCCCGAAACCCGGGCGCATGCAGAATCCAGTGAGGTTCAGCCACCTGGCTTCATGTGCAGCAGACTGGGACCGCAGGGGAGCGGCGGCAATAAGCTGGTCTGCCAGGGTGCGCAAAAAGGACAACGGCCAGCTGCCCTTTCCCTGGTTTACCAAGGATTCCACCTGCCTGGCCACAGACTGGAGCCCTGGGCCATCAGGGTCTGAGAACACGGCATACACCTTGCGACAGGCATCCTGTATAAGGCTGTCATCATACACCTCTGTTTCAGCCGCCTCCAGATCCCCTGCCTGGTCCCGGAGCTGAAACTGCAATTTCCACCGGTGGTCGCTCACCCGGGAGTGGCAGTACATGGACAGGGTGCCCATTTCCGTATATTCCGCCCCCATGGTCACGGGAATGGCTTTTTTGTCCCCGTCTTTGCCAAACCGGATTATGGTCTGGACGGGTGCCATGGGGGTAAGGGTGTCATCAATGGGAACAATGCTGCCGGCGGTATCACCGGACCGATAGCTTGAGCTGTACACATCAAAACTGACCGGCTGATTGGCCCGCACTGCAAAGGCCATGTCCGGCAGATCGATCACAGATCCTTCATCCAGGCCCCGCTCCACCAGGCAGACAGCGCTGCGGGCTGTCCCGGCATTCCCTGGTCCTGCGTCGCCTGGCCCTGCGGCCCGGGTGCGGTTATCTGCAGTGCCGGTGTCAGCGCTGTCAGGGGCAGCATCTGATGCTGTGCCCACTCCCAGATAATAACTTCTGGGGCTGCCGGAGCCCACCCTTACCCCGATGCCCTGCTTGACCAGGCCGTAGTAGGATGCCCCGATCCCCACAGCCAGGTCCGGGTGCGGATTTTCAAGAATCTTTGGCCGAAGGGAATCACTGGTGCGGAACCACCGCCGGATGGCTTCTTTGATTCTGGTCTGGACAAGATCCGGCTTGAGGGTGCCGCCGTTGAACAGGATGAAATCAGGCAGGGGCGCATCCTTGCCAAGACTCTGCCGGACATTGTCCCTGTGGTTTTCCAGAAACCGGATAATATGCCTGGTCACTGCGGATTCTTTTTCAAAAGGCAGGCCGAAATCGGCAATTTCCCTGCCCTGATCCTCCTCTTTCAGGTCAGTGGATGCCACATCCGGATAAAACCGGCTGCGCAGCACCCCTTCCACATCCCCTCTGGTGAGATCCGCTGACAGGGTACCGGAAATCAGCGCCCTGCCCTCCCCCTTGATGGTGATGCGCACCGATTTTTCCTTTTTTTCCAGGATACGTTCCTTGGCTTCCCTGCACCGGTGACACAGGGTTTTCCACTTGTCCGGGGTCAGGGTGGTGCCGGAGGTAAACCTGGATTCAACAATTTTGGCCAGGGCCAGGTCGATATTGTCCCCCCCGAGAATGAGGTGATCCCCCACAGCCAGGCGTTCAAACCGGGGGGTCCCCTGTTCTCCGGCCTTCAGGGAAATAAGGCTGAAGTCAGTGGTACCCCCGCCCACATCGCATACAAAGATAAGATCATCTTCTTTCACCTGCTGGTCCCAGTCAGACTCATGGCGGATCAGCCAGCTGTAAAAGGCGGCCAGGGGTTCTTCCAGCAAGGTCACCGCGCCGGACAGGCCCGCTTTTTCAACACCGGTCATGGTCAGGTCCCGGGCCTCTTCATTAAATGAGGCCGGGACGGTGATCACCACAAACTGGTTTTCAATGAATTTGTCCTCATCTTTGACAAAATGGTTCCATGCAGACCGGATATGGGACAAGTACTGGGCTGTGGCATCCACAGGAGATATTTTTTCCACGCCCTGGGAACCCCAGGGCAGGATTTTCGCTGTCCGGTCCGCAGCAGCATTGCACAGCCAGCTTTTGGCGGAAGAGACCAGGCGGGCGGGAATCTTGGAGCCATGGTCCCGGGCAAACGCCCCGGCAAACATGTCCAAAGGCTTTTTCCAGGGATGTTTGAGCACCTCTTTTGAGATATCATATTCACCGGGAACATATAAAAACGAGGGCAGCACGGGAATTTTTGTAAACTCTCCAAGACCTGTGAGCTGGGGAATCAAAAAAGGTTTGATCCACTGGCCCTTGTCCGGGGTGTCCGGCTGTTTTTTGCCTGACTGTGCAGATACTGCTTCTTTATATCCTGCCACATCCACATAGGATACTGCACAATTGGTGGTGCCCAGATCAATTCCGATAATATATTGCTTGTCCTGAAAATCCAAAATGCTTATATTCCTGCTGTTTTATTCCGAAAGATTTTGTTCTACCAAAACACCAACGTATAATTTGCTGTTTGGTTTGCCGTACATATAGTATGCTGTAGTGGTTGCCGTATGGTTTACCCCAAAAAAGGTAAAAAAGTTAACTTCTGACCCCAATTTGAATTTCTGCGGGGGTGATGATGGTGGGGTCCTGGATGTCGGACAGTTTCGGGATCTCTTTTTTACCGGCTTTCCATCCCGGATGTTTTACAATGCCTTCAAAGGGGGGATCACCTGTCACATG
>JAABSB010000200.1 GCA_011390615.1 Desulfotignum sp.
CATCCTCATGACCACCAACTGCATCATTCCCATCAAGAAGAAAAACACCTACCAGGACCGCATCTTCACCACAGGGGTGGTGTCCTACCCAGGCCTCACCCATATCCCGGATCGTGAAGACGGCAAAACAAAGGATTTTTCTGACGTGATCGCATGCGCCAAAAAATGCCAGCCCCCCCAGGAGATAGAAACCGGCACTCTGGTGGGCGGATTTGCCCACAACCAGGTCCTGGCCCTGGCCGACAAGGTGGTGGATGCTGTCAAATCCGGCGCCATCAAACGGTTCATCGTCATGGCCGGATGCGACGGCCGCATGAAAAACCGGGAGTATTTCACCGAAGTGGCCAAAAAGCTGCCCAAAGACACTGTGATTCTCACAGCCGGATGCGCCAAGTACCGGTACAACAAACTGGATCTGGGCGACATCGGCGGCATTCCGAGAGTTCTGGATGCCGGACAGTGCAATGATTCCTATTCCCTGGCGGTCATCGCTCTGAAGCTCAAGGATGTGTTCGGCGCAGGCCATATCAACGACCTGCCCATCTCCTTTGACATCGGGTGGTATGAACAGAAAGCCGTAGCCGTGCTGCTGGCGCTGCTGCACCTGGGGATAAAGGGCATACGCTTAGGGCCCACACTGCCGGCATTTGTATCCCCGGCTGTCCTCAATGTGCTGGTGGAAAACTTTGACATCAAACCAACCGGTGATGTGGACGAAGACATCGCCGCCATGATGGCCGGCAACTAAGATCTGACAGATCTTTTTTTTCCCTGATGTGGGCCATGCTGCCGGCATGGCCCACATCAGGATTTTCCTTATATGTCATTGAGCTTATTTCCTTAGATCACAACCGACTGGACTGCCATTTCCGGGCACAGCAGCGAAAAATTGCCTGAAAAATGAAACCCTTTCGTACCCGTTACAACCGTCCCTGTCTTTTGAGCTTTGACACCAGAAAGGCAGTGCCCCGGTTTGACAATCCCAGTGTCCTGGCAAGGGCTTTTTCATCAAGAGAGGCGTTTTTTTTCAACACATTGAGCACCTCGGTTTCCAGTTCCTCCAGCCAGTCTTCAAACAAAACCAGCAAATCCATCTCCACAATAGAGATCAATTGCTCGGATTGTACCACCTTGTCCACCAGACTCTGGCACATCTGCGTTGGTCGACAACTTCGCCCATGCCTTCGGCCAGTCACAGGTGTACCAGTCCGGAAATCTTGTCTCCTTCGGATTGACTGATCAGGCCCATCAGGAACCGTTCCCGGGCATCACTGTCCAGATCGGCCAAAAGCGTGCGTTTCAGCTCCTTGAGATGATGGGAAACCAGGGGCTGGGACAGATCAAGGGCCTCGATAATTTCAGAAACCGACTTCCTGCCACTGCTGATCATCTGCAAAATCCGCAACCGGTTGCCGTCGGACAGGCTTTTGGCAAGAAATGCTACCTGCGTGAGGTGATCATCATCCAATGGTTTTGAGTTATCCATTTTTCAAACCGTCTATAACATTCCGATCACCCGGTCGCTGGATGTCATAAAATCCACCAGTGTTTCATATGTCCCGCCCGAAATCTTTTCCGGAACGACTGACATATCCAGGCCCCGGAGTTCGGCATCACGGGTGAGATAGCTCGCCTGGAGCCCCTTGTCAACCAGCCGGTCAAGCGTCCCGGTTAAACCGGTTTTAATGTCCGGCCGGCCCAAGTGAACAGCATCCTGCAGCAGATACAGATGAACCGTGTCTCCCTGGGACATCATATCCGTTGTCACTTGCAGGGCACGCTGTGCTTCAACCGAGGAGGGGCCGCTTTTCAGTAAAATGAGAATTTTCATTTCAACCTCCTAAAAAATCAGTTGCAGAGGGTGGATGCTCATCAATTCTGAAACCTTTCCATGATCAATGGTATCCAGACTTTCGATCAGGTTGTCAACACGTAAACCCCGTTCAAGAAGCGATTCTTTTTCCACATAAAATTCAGCAGGATTATCTTTGTTTTCATAAAGCCCCCGGGCGATAATCTCATCAAATACCTCGCTCAGGGCCAGCCACTGACTTTGACCGGGATTCTGGCCCTCCTTTGCCAGGTAAACCCCGTCATCCACAAGGATAACGATGGGGCGGAACCCCAGTGACAGCGATCCATTGGCATGACGCAGCGCCTCGGCCGCCTGAAAACCGCCATAGGGCCCTTTGCGGACAACAATCAATATATCTTTATCTTTTGTCATGGCATCCCCCATTTATGGTCCGGCATTGATAACAATGTCTGTTTCGCCAAGATGTTTGAACAGGCTTCTCAGTGTACCCGGTTTTGCACCGTCGATGAACTGTTCCTTCCGCAGACCGCGGAAGCTGAAGCAGGTGCCTCACAGATCGATTTGGGCGCCTTGTTCCGCCAAAGCGGCAAATCCCTTCCCCGCATGCGGTGCTCCGGATGCCCGCTGATCCTTGAGGAACCCATAGGTGCCGTCGCCTGACCCCACGATGGTGACCTGATGCCCTTTTTTCAAAGCAGCATCAGCTATACCCAGAACCGTATCCACGTCCTGGCCCCCATAAGGCACTGATCCCAGCATAAAAGTAATCTTTTTCATAAATCCTCCGAAAACGTTACCTGACAAAATGTGTGAACTACTCGCCCCTAAAGGGGCAGAGCTTCGGGGTTAAGCGGCATTTGCCAGTCCCGTCTTTTTTGACGTTTCTTTGCCATGGGCGCATTTTGCTTTTGCTCCATGCGGCTTGCCGTTGGCTCCACGCCCTTTATCCAAAAGGACTCCCCTTTTGGACAACTCCGTTCCAGAGTCTAAAATCAGGTCGATTGCTCGTTTCTTTATCACCTTTGCGGCGTTATTATCCGCATTATCAGTATTCCCGCAGATTGAGCACAAGAACAGTTCCTGGCTCTGTCTGTTATC
>JAABSB010000201.1 GCA_011390615.1 Desulfotignum sp.
CAATTCTGTCAATTTCATCAGCCGGATGTCCGGTGGATACTATAATGTCGCAGTCCTTATCCAGGTTTTCGGCAATTTCCTTCAGCCGAAATTCGGCATCCTCCCGCCGTTCCGCCTCAATTTTCTCAGAGGCGATATAGGCCTGGCCGGCAGAGGACATCAATACCATGTTGGACACCACATGGCACAGGGTGAGACTGGCGCCGAATTCTTTTGCCAGGGCCTGGCCATAGGACAGGGTCAGGTTGGTGAAATCGCTGAAATCAACGGCGCACATGATTTTTTGGGGTATGATTCTCATGAAGGGCCTCCTTGTTTTTATTCCTGTTGCATATTTTTCATCATCTCCTGCACCTGTTTCATCATGCCGTCCATCTCTTCTGCCGTGGGCATCTGTCCCTCTGAAAATTGTTCCATATCCGGCATCCCCATGGCCTGTTCCATTGAGGCCGCTTTGGTATACCCCTCAGGCACTTTAAACAGATGTGCCGGCTGCTTACCGGTTTTTATGTTTTTAAGATGGCTCATAACCGTGCCCACCGGCGGGGGCATGACACTCCGGGTTTTGATGGGATACTGCAGCTTTCTGGACAGCCAGAATTTCATGGGAGTGGTCTGCCCGGTTTTTTTGTCAATGACGATGGTCCCTTCATAAATATCACATGCAAATCCTTCAATGGTTTCCGTGCCGGTTTTTTTCATGTTGTTTTCTTTTGCCCAGGCGTGAAAATCGGCGGCCCCTGCCATGGGGTTTTCTTTTTCAAGTTCTGTCACATCGGTCACATGGTATTTTTTTGTACTTGTGAAAACCTGATACACATGGGGGCGGTTCATTATGGTGATCATGCCCATTATTTCATTGCGGTTCACCTGATTGCTTTTAAAGTACAGTTTCCCGCTGACACCGCCGGTGTCCATTTCCGTGACCATGTCCGCTGAAAACTCTTCAGCCTGAACAGCTGGTGCTGTGAAAAAAAATGATACAGCAAAAAATAACATGGTAAAAGACAGGGCAATGGCTGTTTTTTTGATCATTTCATTCTCCTTATTTTAATATGATTCCAACAGTATGCTTCCCATAAAATAATTATACCTTTTTTTTCTTTTGTCGGTAAAGGGTTATGTGCATTATCTCCAGGTGTGTCTGCAGCCGGTCATCACGGCATGCTTTCTGGTAAAGGGATATTGCCGGCAGATGCGGGGCTTGATCTCCTGAATGGCGCATGAAAACCGGTTGCTGTCAGGGCAGGGCACAAGCCAGGGGCAGGTTTTTGCGGTTTTCCCGGTATCAGGATCAACCCAGATCCGGTACCTGTCTTTTTTGCCCGGGCAGGATAATTTTCTGACCCAGGCCAGGATATCCCGGCGGCCAAGGGACTGCCAGAGATGGTAGTCTGCTGCAGTGCAGTTGTTTTCATAGGCCAGAGACCGGCAGCACTGCCCGCACTGGCTGCAGACAAACGCTTCCATCTGGGAGTGCACCCAGATGCCGGAGATGTTTTTGTTCCCCGAAGGTCCTGCCCGGGTCCGGGTCTGGAAAACCTGTGTACAGATCTTTGCCAGGGTTTCCAGATCAGGCGGGGCGGTTTCCAGCATATGGATTAGATAAAATCCCAGATTTTTGTCTGGTACCGGGATAAACGCTTTGCCCTGTAATATATGTACGGCCGGTTTTTCTTTTTCCTGTATAACGGTGCACCGGTTTCCAAGAATCAGTGGGGCAATAGATGCGAAAAGTACCGGCTGGGGGCCGTATTGCGTAAAATCCATGGCAATGGCATCCACGGCCTGGGAGGGGGTTAAAAAAGTCCAGTCTTCCGAATCTTCCTCTGCTGCCGCTGGAATATGGCGGTTTTGGAATTTTTTCCCGGTCATGATTTCTCCTTTGCGCAGTAATGGAAGATAAAGGCGGCTGATCCGGGCAGCCATCGGTTGTGCGGGCCATGCAGCGTGTGTGTCATCCAATGGGGGAATTATGAAATTTTTATAAATAATTACCGTTTTTTCATACGCTTGGCAAGTGGGAAAAAAATCAAATAATTTTGATCCGGTTCCCGAACAAAATAAAAATTATTTGATGAATCGTGACAGAAAACACCTGTGTCGAAAAAATACAATTAGTTGAAATTACAAGCAAAAAAATCTTATAATACAAACAGAATCAGTCTTTGGCATGATCGTTGCTGAATTAAGCTGCTGAACACTGAACAACTGGAATGATCACTGTCCAGGCACTTGTGAAGAGATGAATATTGGTATTGAAAAAATGACTACCAGGAGGCATGCGATGGCACGAAAAATGAAATTGGGACTTCACACTTATACCCTGCATCTCTGGGGCCTGGGCCAGAACTGGGGGATCCAGGCCGATCCCCGGCCCAAGGAGATCGATCTGTTCCAGCTCATGGACATGGCGGTGGAGTGGGGGCTGGACGGGCTGCATATCACCGGCTGTGATCTGGAGACCAAAGACGATGCCAGGCTGGCAGCAGTGAAAAAAGCTGCAGAAAACCACAACCTCTATCTGGAATATAATTTTTCCAGGGATGAGGAGTTTGATCCCAGGTTGACAGACACCCTGGAAAAGGGCATTGACATCACCCATAAAATCGGCGGAGACCTGGCCAAGCTGAGCCTGGATATCAGACGTCCCCGTCCCCTTTACGGCTCCTGCTTTCATCCCCGGGTCATGCGCCAGCTGTGCAATGTCCATGATGAGATCACCGCCATCCTGCCCCTCCTGGAAAAAACCGGGATCCGGCTGGCTGTGGAAAACCATACTGAAACCTTTGCCGATGAGATTCTCTGGGTAATCCAGCAGGTGAACCACCCTTTGGTGGGGGCCTGCGTGGACACGGTGAACTCCATGGGGGTGCTGGAAAACCCGGAAGAGGCTGTGGAGAAGCTCGCG
>JAABSB010000202.1 GCA_011390615.1 Desulfotignum sp.
GATGCAAACGGTGCTGTCACCAGCCTGGAAGAAAAACCGGCACACCCAAAATCCAACTATGCGGTCACTGGCCTGTATTTTTATGACAACGACGTGGTGACGATTGCCAAACAGATAAAACCCTCGGCCCGGGGGGAGCTTGAGATCACCGATGTGAACGCCGCCTATCTGGCATGCGGCCGGCTGTCCGTGGAACTGTTTTCCCGGGGCACGGCCTGGCTTGATACCGGCACCCATGAATCCCTTCTGGATGCGGCTGTTTTCATCAAGGTCATAGAAGACCGCCAGGGACTGAAAATTGCCTGCCCTGAAGAAATTGCCTATAGAATGCAGCGCATCACCGCCGACCAGCTGCAAAAACTGGCCGCACCCATGAAGAAAAACGGGTATGGACAATACCTGACAGATCTATTACAAAAACAAAAATGAAATACAAACCACTGGCCATACCGGATGTCGTACTGATGGAACCCGAAGTTTTCGGGGATAACCGGGGATTTTTCATGGAAACCTTTCGGGAGGATGGTTTTGCAAAAAATGTTGTTCCGGCCCGGTTTGTCCAGGACAATCACAGCAAATCCATCCAGGGAACCTTAAGGGGACTGCATTACCAGATCAAACACCCCCAGGGCAAACTGGTCCGGGTGATTTCAGGCACGGTGTTCGATGTGGCGGTTGACCTCAGAAAATCCTCACCCTATTTCGGCAAATGGTCCAGTGCCACGTTGTCGGCGGAAGACAAAACCATGCTCTGGATACCCCCGGGATTTGCCCACGGCTTTTATGTGCTGAGCCCGGAAGCGGAATTCATTTATAAATGCACGGACTACTATGCGCCTGCCCATGAACGCAGCCTTTTATGGAATGACCCGTCCATTGCTGTTGATTGGCCCATTATCCCGGGATCAACCCCTCTTTTGTCCCCAAAAGACGAAAACGGCCTGCCCTTTGAAACAGCCGAGGTGTTTGCATGAAAGTGCTTGTGTTCGGTGCCGGGGGCCAGCTGGGATGGGAGCTGCAGCGCACCTGCCCGCCCCAAGTCACCCCTGTGTTTTGTGATGTGCCGAAGGTTGATTTTTTCAGCGCAGACAGCATTGTGCAATGCATCACCGCAACCCGGCCGGACTGCATCATCAATGCCGCTGCCTATACAGCTGTTGACAAAGCAGAACAGGAACCGGCGGCCGCAGACAGGATAAACCACGCTGCTGTCCGTGAAATCGCCGAATTATGCCGCCGGAACAGCATTTTTCTGACCCATATTTCCACGGATTTTGTCTTCAGCGGCCGCCACTTCACACCCTATAAGCCCGAGGATACACCCGACCCGGAAACGGTATACGGCAAATCAAAACTGGCAGGCGAGCAGGCCATTGTCCAGACCCTGGATGCATTTTTGATCATCAGAACAGCCTGGCTCTATTCTTCCCACGGCAGCAATTTTGTCAAAACCATGCTCAGGCTCATGCAGGAAAAACCGGAAATCAAAGTGATCGACGAGCAGATCGGCACCCCCACCTGGGCCTATGGCCTGGCCCGAGCTGTGTGGACAGCGTTGGACAAAAACATACACGGTGTTTTTCACTGGACCGATGCCGGAGTGGCCTCCTGGTATGATTTTGCTGTGGCCATCCAGGAAGAGGGCATCAGGGCAAATCTGCTTGAAAACACCATACCCGTAATGCCGGTTGCATCTTCACAATATCCTGCCCCGGCCAAAAGGCCCATGTACAGTGTTCTGGACAAATCATCCTTTTGGCATAGATTGGAAAAAACCCCGGTGCACTGGCGGATACAGCTCAGGAGAATGGTTAAGGAATTGCCCTCCTGCCACCCCAAATAACGACAATAAGGAAACCCCAAACCCATTGCAATCCATATCCCAAAAGCTTATTATTGTAATGAGTGCAACAAACTTTTCGGGAGGGCCGTCATGCAGACATTGATAGATGATGAAAAAATAAAAGACCTTTTTAAAAAAGCAATCATTGAAGCCATGGAAGAAAGAAAGGACCTTGTCTATGATGTACTTCAGGATGTGATGGAAGATATTCTAATGGTCAAGGCTATTCAGGAAGGCGAAGATTCAGAAGTTGTTGAAAGAGACGAGATTTTTCAAATCCTTGATGATAAGCGTTCAATAGCTTCTTTATGAAAACAATTTTTAAGAAAAGTTTTGCTGGAGATTTAAAAAAGCGAAAAAATGATTCTGACTTTACACAGCGTGTCAAAGAAGTTATCCAGGAAGTTGAGAAAGCCGAAAATATTTTGGATATTCCCGATTTAAAAAAATTGACAAATGAAAACATATATTATCGAATTCGTACCGGGAATTTTAGAATTGGTATCAAAATAATATCTGTTGAATCTGAAACCATGGTTATATTTGTGCGAGCGCTTCATCGGAAAGATATTTACCGCAAATTTCCCTGACTACCCCGTCAAACCCAACACCCCCCAAATAACGACAATAACGCAAGCCTGACCCCAAACGGAACGTCTATGAAATCATTTTTGCATGACAAACGGATTCTGATCACCGGTGCCTGCGGCACAGTGGGCAGCGCCATTGTCAGACGTTTGAAAGCCCTGGGACATACCGACATCGTCACCCGGACCCGCCGGGAGCTGGACCTGCTGAACCAGCAGGCGGTCATGCATTTCATGCAGAATGAAAAGGTGGACCAGGTATACCTGGCAGCGGCCAAAGTGGGGGGGGATCCCTGCCCTGCTGCGGCGGTTTCATGAAGCGGTCCAGCAGCAGGCCCCGGAGGTGGTGATCTGGGGTTCCGGCACCCCAATGAATGCCACAAACCCATTGCAATCCATATCCCCAAAGCTTATTATTGTAATGAGTGCAACAAACTTTTCGGGAGGGCCGTCATGCAGACATTGATAGATGATGAAAA
>JAABSB010000203.1 GCA_011390615.1 Desulfotignum sp.
AAGGGGAGTCCTTTTGGATAAAGGGCGTGGAGCCAACGGTAAGCCGCATGGAGCAAAAGCAAAATGCGCCCATGGCAAAGAAGCGTCAAAAAAGACGGGGTTGGCAAATGCCGCTTAACCCCCGAAGCTCTGCCCCTTTAGGGGCGAGTAGTTCACATTGCTTGATTTTACTGGCGCGCCCGGCAGGATTCGAACCTGCGACCCCCTGATTCGTAGTCAGATACTCTATCCAGCTGAGCTACGGGCGCGTTTGAACGCGTTTGAATGAAAAACCTTATACCAGAGGAAGATGATGATTGCAAGGTGTTTTTGCCGTTACCCCGGAGCAATTGCATGCAGATAGAGCCCGGAAATTTTGATCAAGCCTCCCTGTGGGTGCCTTGTGACAGGACCGTCAGGTGCCGATCTCAGGCTGGTGGCAAGGCACCCACAGGGAGCGGAGCGCGATGGACCAGATGAAATGGGATCACATGAAACCTGTGAATCTTAGGACATGCTGCTATCCGGACCAGGTATCTATGGACCAGGTATAATAGAATCATATGGGATTGCTCCGGCAGGCGCCTCACACCCTGCCGGAGGCATACAAAAAAGGACAGCGTCTGAAAGAATGGCAACAGATCAATAAGTATTTGACCTTGGGATAAAAGCTTTATATAAGTAGAACCTGGATTATGGATGACCAATTTTACATGATGCTTGCCATAAAAGAGGCACAGCATGCCCAGGCCATGGGTGAAGTCCCGGTCGGGGCTGTGATTACAGATGCAGACGGCAGGGTCATCGGCCAGGGATACAATGCCCCGATTTCAACCTCTGATCCCACCTGCCATGCGGAAATCACCGCCATCCGGATGGCCGCACGCAGCCGGAAAAATTACAGACTGACCGGCACCACATTATATGTCACCATTGAGCCCTGTATCATGTGCATGGGGGCGATCATCCATTCCCGGATCAGGCGTGTGGTGTTCGGCGCATCAGATCCCAAATGGGGGGCGGTGTGCTCCCTGTATCACATGGCGGATGACCAGCGGTTGAACCATTGCCCTGAGGTGGTGTCCGGGGTATGTGAAGAACAGACCAGAAAACTTATGAAACATTTTTTTTGCAGCAAAAGGAGCAGATAGTGCTAAATACAGTGATAGTGGGTACCCAGTGGGGGGATGAAGGAAAAGGAAAAATTGTGGACTTGTTGAGCGAACATGCGGATTATGTGGTCCGGTTCCAGGGGGGCAACAATGCCGGCCATACCATGGTGGTCAACGGCAAAACTATCATCAGCCACCTGATTCCGTCAGGCATTCTCCAGCAGAAAAAATGCTTTATCGGCAACGGCGTTGTGGTGGATCCCTTTGTTCTGCTGGAGGAAATCGATTACCTTGCCGCCAACCAGGTGGATGTGTCTTCAGACATGCTCAAGGTCAGCAGCCGGGCACACCTGATCATGCCCTATCACAAGGAGATCGACAAAGCCAGGGAAGAAAAAAAAGGGGATAAAAAGATCGGCACAACCGGCAGGGGCATCGGACCCTGCTATGAAGACAAGGCCACCCGCAGGGGTATCCGGTGCTGTGATCTCATGGACCTGGGGCTGCTCAAGGAAAAGATCACTGCCATTCTGGAGGAAAAAAATTTTTACCTGGAACACTATTTTCACACCGCCCCGCTGGACCAGGATCAGGTCATCAATGAGATTCTGGCAATCCGGGACCGGCTTTTGCCCTATATCGCAGATGTGTCAGTGGCACTGCACAAGGGCAGCACCAGCGGTAAGGTTGTTTTATTTGAAGGGGCCCAGGGAACCCACCTGGATGTGGAGCACGGCACCTACCCCTTTGTCACCTCTTCCTCCACTGTGGCCGGCAATGCCGCCGGCGGATCCGGGGTGGGCCCCGGTCTTTTACAGGAAATTCTGGGTATAGTCAAAGCCTATACCACCCGGGTGGGAGAAGGTCCTTTTCCCACGGAACTCTTTGATGCTACAGGGGAAAAAATCCAGCAGACCGGTGCGGAATTCGGTGCCACAACAGGCAGAAAAAGACGGTGCGGGTGGCTGGATATGGTGATGCTGAAAAATGCCGCCCGCCTCAACAGCCTCACCGGCCTTGTGATCACCAAGATGGATGTGCTGGATGACTTAGATGAAATCAAGATCTGCACCGCCTACGAATACCAGGGGAAAACCATCCATGATTTTCCGCCGGATATCCACACCCTGGCCAACTGCACCCCGGTGTATGAAACCCTTGCCGGCTGGAAACAAACCATTTCAAATATAACCGATTATGCAGATCTCCCGGAAAATGCAAAAAAGTATCTGCAGCGGGTGGAAGAATTGTCACAGGTCCCCATAAAAATTGTTTCCGTGGGACCGGGCAGAGAAGCCACCATTATCAAAGCAGCAGTTTTATGATTTGACTTTTGGGTATTTTTGCGGTATTTAGAACAGGTTTTTCAAAAGTCGGGATGTGGCTCAGTCTGGTAGAGCACAGCGTTCGGGACGCTGGGGTCGGAGGTTCAAATCCTCTCATCCCGACCACCTTTCAGCGGTTTTTTAAAAAAGGCTGTATGGCATAGTCAGTCACACCACCCCCAGTTTGCAGCCCAGGGCTTTGATCACTTTTTTGACAGTTATGAATTGCGGGTTGCCGCTACCGGAAAATGATTTATACAGGCTTTCTCTGTTCAGCCCTGTTTTTTTGGCAACCTCCTGCATACCATGTTTTTTGGCCAGGTGGCCAAGGGCAATCAGGAACACCTGGGGGTCATCGTCCATGAACGCATCATTGAGGTATTCATTTATTTCCTCTTCTGTTTCCAGATAATCCAAAGGATTGTATGGGCTTGTATTTGTTTCCATAGTTTTCTCCTATAC
>JAABSB010000204.1 GCA_011390615.1 Desulfotignum sp.
TCCGACGGATAGATGGCGGTACCGGTTATCCGTTCATAGGCATCCACCCGGGGCCTGCGCGTGCCCACGATGGTGGTTTTACCCCAGAACGGCGGTTCAAGTCCGGCCGCCGCCGGAGTTTCACTAACCACGTTCTGCTGCATATAATACATGCCTTTATCCAATTTTTTCATGGGTGTTCCTGCCTTGTCTGCCAAGCGTTTTATTTTGTTCAGCGGCCCTGGCCACAGCCTTGAAAATATGGGGATAGGCACCACAGCGGCATAAATTTCCCGACATGCTGACACGTATTTTGTGCAGATCAGGGTCCGGGTGATTGCGCAGCAGTCCTTCAGCCGCCATGATCTGCCCCGGGGTGCAGTATCCACACTGATAGGCATCTTCTTTTGCAAACGCCTGCTGCACAGTCCCTGGAACCTGTTTGTCCATGAGCCCTTCAAGGGTAGTGATCTTTTTGTTCTGGACCCCCACGGCAAGCAGCATACAGGCATAGTATGGAATATCATTGATCAATACGGTACAGGCCCCGCATTCTCCCCGTCCGCAGCCGATCTTGGTTGCTGTGAGACCCAATACCTCCCTGAGAACATACAGAAGACTCCAGCGGGGTTCCACAAGCAGGTGATAGTCATTTTCATTAATGGTAAGAGAAATGTTGTGGTCTGGATTCATTCCCATCTCCTTGTAATTTTTGGTCTGCACCCGGGTCTGCATATATAAGGTTCAGCTTTTCCGCATGATGTGCCATGAAACCGGCATGTATCGTTTTCCATTATGTGGACAGCAGTTTGGCATTAATCGCCACAATGACCGTGGAAAGGGACATCACAACAGCGCCTGCCGCCGGCGGCAGCAAAAATTGATAAAACGGGTATAAAACCCCTGCTGCAAGGGGAATAGCAATGGCATTGTAACCAGCTGCCCACCAGAGGTTCTGTACCATTTTCCGGTAGGTTGCGCGCGACAGTTTGATCACTTCAGTGACATCCCGGGGGTCAGAGTGCACCAGCACGATATCGGCTGCTTCCATGGCAACATCCGTGCCTGCGCCGATGGCAATGCCCACATCAGCTTCAGCCAGGGCAGGGGCATCGTTCACCCCGTCTCCCACCATGGCCACACGCTTATTTTCCTGCCTGATCTTTTTTATCTGGTCCGACTTTTCATCAGGCAGAATTTCCGCCATATAATCATCCAGGTTCAGCTGGTCTGCAACGGTTTTTGCCACTGCAGCAGAATCGCCTGTGAGCATCATTACCTTGATGCCCATCTCCTGTAATCCGGACACGGCTTTTTTTGCCGATTCGCGAATAATATCCTCCAAAGCCAGTGCTGCTTCGACCTGATCATCCTTTAGAAGGTAGACCAGGGTCTTTCCTTCATCTGCCAGCTGATCAAGCTTGTCCTGGTGGTTTTCCGCCACAGTAATATCATGTTCCTTTAAAAAACCCGGGCTGACCACTTTGATTTTTTGGCCTGCCACATCCGCTTTGGCTCCTTTTCCCGGAATAGCTTCAAAATTTTCAGGGTGAGGGATATCTATATTGCGGTCTTTTGCCGCCGCAACAATGCCTTTGGCAATGGCATGCTCGGACCGGCTTTCCAGTCCGGCTGCAAGCGTTAGAATCTCTTCTTCAGAAAGGCTGCCAAAATTCAGGATATCCGATACCCCGAACTGCCCCCGGGTCAGGGTGCCGGTTTTGTCAAACACCACCACATCAAGGTTTTTTGCTTTTTCAAAAGCGGTCCGGTCCCTGATGAGCAGTCCTTTTCTAGCCGCCATGGCGGTTGATACCGCCACCACCAGGGGTACGGCCAGTCCCAGGGCGTGGGGACAGGTAATCACCATTACCGTGACCATCCGTTCTAAGGAAAAAACAAATTCTCTGCCTGCCCCAAGCCATGCCCCCAGGGTGGTCCCCCCGGCGACAAGGGCGATGATGGTCAGCCAGAAAGCGGCACGGTCAGCCGTGTTCTGGGCCTTTGATTTGGATTCCTGTGCTTTTTTCACCATGTCGACAACCTGGGAAAGATAGGTGTCGTCACCTGTTTTTTGTATCTCCACCTCAATGGCGGAATCACCGTTGATGCTGCCGCCGATAACTTCATCTCCTGTGGTCTTTTCCACCTGCCTGCTTTCACCGGTAACCATGGATTCGTCAATGCTGGTCCGCCCATCTGCTATGACACCGTCAGTGGGTATTTTTTCACCGGGTTTGACAGCTACCTTGTCCCCTTTTTCAAGCTGTGACACCTTCACCTCTTCTGTTTCCCCGTTTTTGGTGATGCGAAGGGCCGTTGACGGCATCAGCTTGACCAGTTCTTCCAAAGCACCGGAAGCACCCATTACCGAGCGCATTTCCATCCAGTGTCCCAAAAGCATGATGATGATGAGGGTGGCAAGCTCCCAGAAAAATACTTTTCCCGCAAGGCCGAATACCACGGCGGAACTGTAGGTATATGCAACAATAATGGCAAGGCCTATCAGGGTCATCATGCCCGGATTCTTTTCTCTGAGTTCGTCAACAAGACCCGTTAAAAACGGCCATCCGCCATAGAAAAAGACAATGGTAGAAAATCCGAACTGGATATAGGCATCACCTGCAAAGTCCCATTGGCCGCTGACACCCATAAACTGCTGGATCATGGGAGACAGCAGCACAACGGGAATTCCCAGAATCAATGAAACAAAGAACCTGCGCCTGAAGTCAGCTACCATGTGTGCGTGGTGATCAGCATGGTCGTGGTCCTGGTGGTTGCTGTCATGGTTCTGGTGACCGTTTTTGTGGTCCGCCTGGTTTCTATCATGGTTGTTATCATGGTTTCTGTCATGGGAATTTTTGTTCATGGTATA
>JAABSB010000205.1 GCA_011390615.1 Desulfotignum sp.
TTTGAAACTGATGATGGGTGTCAATATGTCCTGGGAGAATGCTTTGTAAAAGAAGACAGTCAAAGATCTTCTATTAGCAAGGAAACAAAAGAAAAATGGGTCAGCAGGGAAGAATTGAATCAATACGAAAAAACTTTTGGAAACCCAATCAAACAATTGGAACATACCGCTAAGAAAGAATAAGAGGGAAAATAACGATAAAAATATATACAGCAAATGGCATTGATGAAATTCTAAATTAGGGAAAAGTCCATATGACAATAGAAGAAACGGATTTGTGCCGCACCCAAGCCCTGATCAAACACGGGATCAAAGATTTTTCAGGCGCCTACATGGCTGTTAAATATGTGGCCGGTCACATGGACAAACACCCTGACACCATCGACGTCGACACGGTTAAAACATTGACCGAAACAAATCAATGCTCGGGTCTGTTTACACGATATACTGGACATGTTTGTGATATCCGGTGTCATGAGCCCCTGTCCAGCCAAATGGAAAAAATGGAGTTGTATCTCTTTGGCATAACCATCTGAAGCGAATAACAGAAACATGAAAATCCAAAAAATATTAAGTCGTTTCATCCATAAGATGTGACTACTCCCCGACAGGTCATATGTGACCATCGGTTGCATATGACCCTTTCAGAAGACCAGCAACAGCTGCACCAGGATGCTGGTCATTTTAAAATACGTATAAATATCAAAGAGATGGGTGTCTTGACACCGCGTATTAGACACCTGGCACAAAGATTGAATACCAATCAATAAAAGCCCCATTTTTTTACACGGGAACTTCACTGCAACCCTTATTCAAAAGGAGGTCTACCATGCTTTGGACCATATTTGTTATTCTATTAATTATGTGGGCATTGGGCCTATTGACCGGCTACACGATGGGCGGAGTCATTCATGCACTGCTGGTGATCGCCATCATTGTGATCCTGATCCAGGTGATTCAAGGACGAAGACGGGTGTAACCCATCGGATCTTTGCCGGACAAGGCGGGCTATTAAAAAAGAGACGGGCATGAAAAAGAGTGAATTCATGAAAACATGGGTCCTGGCATGTTTTACTGGCGTGGAGGCTGCTGCGCTGTGAGGTTGCCGGGGCATAAAACCAAAATCGTCTGCACCATAGGCCCGGCCTCCCGATCGGAGGCTGTGTTGGAGCAATTAATTCTCCAGGGGATGAATGTGGCGCGGCTCAACTTTGCCCATGGAACCCTTAAGGCGCACAAGGAGGATATCCGCCGGATACGCGCCGTGGCGGCAAGGACAGAGCGTTCCTGCCTGATCATGGTGGATCTTCCCGGTCCCAAAATACGCATCGGCAAACTCATGAATGAACCGCTGCTGCTGGAAAAAGGCAATGAGGTCACATTGACCGTCCAGGATTCTGTAGGCAAAGCCGATCAGATACCTGTCGAATATAAGAGGTTGCCGGAAAGCGTGAATCCCGGCAGCCTGATTTTCCTTAATGACGGATTCATACAGCTTCAGGTGGAGAAGGTCTTAGGAGACAAGGTCTTCTGCCGGACGGTTATCGGCGGCCCGCTTCTTTCCTACAAAGGATTAAACCTTCCCGGGGTAAAAATATTTGCTGATGCGGTGTCGGATACGGATCTTGACTTTGTGGCCTTTGCCCTGCAGGAGGGGGTAGATGCCTTTGGGGTTTCATTTGCAGAGTCAGCCGATGACATACGCAAGGTAAAGGCCTTTGCACAAAAAAACGGGCAATCCGCGTATGTGGTTGCCAAAATCGAGCGGGCTGAAGCCATTGCCAATTTCGATGAAATTGTCACCGCTGCCGATGCCATCATGATAGCGCGCGGCGATCTGGGGGTTCAGATCCCTATAGAGGATGTGCCTGCCGTTCAGAAAAAACTGATCAACAAGGCAAATCTTCTGGGCAGGCCGGTGATAACAGCGACGCAAATGTTGTTGTCCATGACAGAGAATATCCGGCCGACCCGTGCCGAGGTATCTGATGTGGCCAATGCGATTTTTGACGGGACAGACGCGGTGATGCTGTCCGAAGAGACGGCCATCGGGCGGCATCCTGTGGAAGCGGTTGAAATGCTTGCGAAAATTGCAACATCTGCCGAGCGGGAACGAAAAGCCGTCAAGGTCCTGGCCGATCTGCCCGCATATTTCAGGAGGGGTGCGGGTTCCGACAGTATCCGTGTCGCGGACGTCTTTTCTCTGAATACCGTTGAATGCGCCAACGCATTACATGTGCGCTATATCCTTGCCCATACGCAAAGCGAGGGCGCCGCGTGTTTCATCTCCAGATTCAAGCCGGACAGCTGGATACTTTCCTTTGGCGGTAATGGTAAAACGAACAATTTTTCGGCCCTGTCTTACGGCGTATATCCTGTCAGCCTTGAGGATGAAACAAATGCCTTTTCCGATACGGCTATGCGGTTTCTGATCAAGGCCGGGATGGTTGAAAAAGACGAAAAAATGATTTTGATAGAGGATGAATTGCATGACGGCGACGCAGTTCCGGAAACCTTGCTGATGAAAATCTTTAAAGTCTGAACAAGTGGGTGCGGAGACAAACCGCCCTTCTCCTCTGCTCCTGGTGATCAGCGCCTATCCGGAGGAGGGATGTGACCCTGTGAAAATTACCGAAGTAAACATGGCGCGGGAAAAAAACAACCCAGATCGAAAAAAAGACAAGATCAGTCGACAAGGCGGATACGGGCAACGACAAGTTAGTGGTCACTATCGTTTACCTGAATCTTTCATCGTGCATTTGAAAAAAACTGAAACAAGGCTGTTCGGTCAAATATGATCATTGGCCATATTTGCCCCTTTCACCGTTTATGGTTATGCGGCCTCAGATTGGA
>JAABSB010000206.1 GCA_011390615.1 Desulfotignum sp.
GTATGCATAAAGGAGGAACAGCAGAACTCCCTGCCGCACTTGCCGATGCCGCCGCAGTGTTTGGACAGGTTTCTGATGCCCACCTGGCGCATCTCAATGCGGATGTTATATTCTTTGACCAGCAGTTTGATCAGCTGTCTGAAATCAATCCTGCCGTCTGCCGTATAAAAAAAGGTCAGTTTGTTCCGGTCAAAGGTACTTTCCACACAAAAAAGGTTCATGAACAGGCCCAGGTCCCTGATGCACTTGTCGCAGAAGGCATGGGCCTCCTGTTCTAAGGCCATGAGCTCCTGCCGTTTGACAAAATCTTCCGGGGTTGCAATGCGGACAATCTGCCGTAAATTTTTGCCGCTTTCTTTTGTTTCTTCAGGTGGTCTTGCAACAATGCCGAATCCCAGTCCCTGTTCTGTTTCAACTATCACCCGGTCACCTTGTGCAAGGACAAAGGCCTGGCTGTCGAAATCATAAATTTTACCGGCTGTTTTGAATTTTATACCTGCCACGTTTGTCATGTGTCTGTATTCCTCATATCTGTATCATGCGCAGAAAAAACCGGTCCAGGGTCATGCGCACAGAACTGTTGGAGGCCAGGCGCTGCTCGGTTTCATGAAACGCGGTCATCCATGTGAGACAATGTTCTTCTCTGGTCTGCCTGTCAATATCTTGGAAAACGGCAGAAAAATCAAGGTTAACTATTTTTTCCGGTGCGTGTCTGAATACACACAAATCCCTGAAAAAAGTTCTCATGACAGCCAGTCCGGGAACAATGGTATCCGGATCCATGCTTATTTGCCAGGAAAATGATAATGCGTTTTGTACCCGGAAAGCAGCCGGTCCGGATATCAGGCCGCAAAGCTGCTGGATGATCCAGACCCTGCCGGCCTGCCAGTCCGTCCGAAAAGAAGCTGTGCTCCCGGATTTTTTGTCATCTGGCGGGCCCGGATCAGCCTTGTTCAAGAGCGTCAGGGCCAGGTGCAGGTCAGCCCCGGCTGTGGCTGCGGCTATGCGTGCAGATTGGGGGTCGGCTGCAAAGGATCTGCACAGATGGTCTGCCAGGGCAGTGCCGGTAATGGGCCTGAAACGCAGATGCCTGACCCTGGACCGGATGGTGGGCAGCAGTTTGGCCGTGTCCCGGGCCAGGAGAACAAAAAAGGTTCCCCTGGCAGGTTCTTCCAACGCCTTGAGCAGCGCATTCTGTGCCTGGGTGTTCATGTGATCGGCATGGGATATCAGCACCATCCGGAACCTGGCTTCATTGGGCCTGGCAAGGGTCAATGCCTCCATTTCCCGGATCTGGGAAATGGTGATGACTTTTTTGTTATCGGGCAGCGTCACATGCACCATATCCGGATGCATCCGGGCGTCAATTTTTTTACAGGACAGGCACAGGTTGCAGGGAACATGGCTGTCTGATGTGCAGTTGACAGCCTTTGCAAACCTGAAGGCAGCCTGTTCTCTGCCGGCCCCTGGATTGCCGGTGAACAACAGGCCATTGGGGATTTTTTTGGTGCCGATGATCTGTTCTAATTCAGATATTGCCGATCTGTCATCGGATTTTTCCCGGGGCATGCTGTGGTCATGGGGCATGAAACTAGTAATCGACCCGTTCTTTGAGTTCTTTTCCACATTTGAAAAAGGGCAGCCGTTTGGGAGGGATCTGTACCTTTTCTCCTGTTTTGGGATTTCTGCCCACGTAACTTTTGTATTCCTTGATGTGAAAACTGCAGAACCCCCTGATTTCAACCCGTTCTCCTTTTATAAAGGCCTCGGAAAGAGAATCAAAAAATATCTTGATCACTTCAGCAGCTTCAGCTTTAGTCAGGTCTGTGCGGTCTTTTAATGTGGAAATCAATTCAAGTTTGTTCATACATCCTCTGTGGTTTTTATGGGAAACAGCGTAACTTGTTGCAAAGGGTTTATTTAAAAATTAATAAAAAGTCAAGGGGTTATGATAATAAGGCCGGTATTTTTTCAACATTGTCTCCATCCATTTCAACTCCGGCATACCGGCCCAGCAGGGGGATTTTAATGATGACCCTGCCTTTGCCCCTGTGCTGGAAAAATTCCCCTTTCAGGCCTGCCATGGGGCCTTCCAGCACCATGACCGGGTCCCCTTTTTTCAGACTGATGCAGGAACCGGTAACCAGGTCAGTACCTGCAGATGTCATGATTTTAAGGGAAAGGATCTGGGTGTCCGGTATGGGGGTGGGGCCATGGGTGCTGCCCAGCATCCGCACGGCACCGAGTGTTTTTAAAATACTGAGCTGGTGGGCGGACGCAGAACTGGATCTGACGAACAGGTAGCCCGGGAACAGCGGCACCTCAATGATGTGTTTCCGGTCCCTGCGGCGGCTTATCTTTCTGGTTTTGGGCAGGAATGCAGTGATCTTTTTTCTGGTAACCTGGTCAAAAACGATCTGTTCAAAATTGCTCCGGGTCAGGAGGGCAAACCATTGGAAGGATTGTGTCATTGAATGTTTACTTCTCCAATACCTTTCAGTGTTATCATAACAGCGACACTATTGTCGTTATCTGATCCTTTTAATTCTAAGCCCATGGCCCAGCATGCTTCATTCACAATAATGCCGGCACGGCTTTCAATGGTTTCTTCGCGGTCAAGGTCCAGTTCAAAGGAATAATACGCTGACAGAGTCGGGGTGATCCGGGCATTGAACCTGGTATACCAGGTTTCTGTCTTATCTTGGGTATATCTGTAGGCAGTGGTGACACTATCTCCTCTTGTGTCGTTGATGGTGGCATTGATATTAAATGTTGAAAAGTCATTGCTGTAGGGGGACCATGCAAGATCTGTTCTCAATGCCAAAAATGAAAACGGGAAGATCC
>JAABSB010000207.1 GCA_011390615.1 Desulfotignum sp.
CCCCCAGGCAGAGGCTGACATGCAAACAGGCCGGGATTTTGACTGGGATGAAGCCATGGAGCAGGCAGCGCCGGCAGACTGCGTGCCTGTGGCTGCCACAGACCCGTTGTATATTCTGTACACCTCGGGCACCACCGGGTTTCCCAAGGGCGTGATGCTTACCCATTACAATATCGGCAACAACGGTTACTGGATCGGCAAAAACCAGAAATTCACGGAAAACGACCGGGTCTGCCTGCCCGTACCCTTGTTTCACTGTTTCGGGTGTGTGTTGGGGGTGCTGGCTGCCGTGAATCACGGGGCATGCATGGTGATCCTGGAAGGGTTCGATCCCGTGATGGTCATGGCCTCGGTGGAAAAGGAACGGTGCACGGCCCTGTACGGGGTGCCCACCATGTTCATAGCGCTCCTGGACCATCCCCTGTTTGACAAGTTTGATTTTTCCTCTTTGCGCACCGGGATCATGGCCGGGTCCAACTGCCCCGTGCATGTTATGGAACAGGTCATCGACCGGATGCACATGACAGATGTCACGATCTGCTACGGGCTCACTGAAGCCTCACCCGTGGTGACCTACACCCGCATCGATGACGACATCCGGCTGAGAGTGGAGACCGTGGGAAGGGCCCTGCCCCACATCGAAGTAAAGATCACGGACCCGGAAACCGGCAGAGCCTTAAACCCGGGGGAGCAGGGAGAGATCTGCTGCAAAGGGTACAACATCATGAAAGGGTATTACAACAATCCTGAAGCCACAAAAAAAGCCATTGATAAAGACGGCTGGCTGCACACAGGAGACCTGGGGGTTCTGGATGAAAACGGTAACCTGTCCATCACGGGCCGGCACAAGGACATGATCATCCGGGGCGGGGAAAACATCTATCCCAGGGAGATCGAAGAGTTTCTCATCTGCATGGACGGGGTCCGGGATGTGCAGGTGGCGGCCGTACCCAGTGAAAAATACGGGGAAGAGGTGGGGGCGTTCATCATTTCCAAAGACGGGGCAGATCTTGAGCCCAGTGATGTCACCGATTTTTGCCGTGGCAAAATCAGCCGGTACAAGATCCCCAGGTATGTCCATTTTGTGACCGATTATCCCATGACCGCATCCGGTAAAATCCAGAAATACAAGCTCACGGAAATGGCGGAAACCATCTGGCCGGAAAGGCGGTGAGGCGATTCAGATGAAACGGTTTGGGCGCCTGTTCCTGGTTCTGCTTTTGTCCGGCATTGCTGTGGAAGGGGTCCGGGCACAAACAGTGCTTTCTCCCGGGCAGCAGCTGCAGGAGACGGTTGAAAAGGTGACTGGTATTCTCATCCGGTTGAATGATGATTCCCGGAATGATGCCCGAAAACAGATGCGCCTTTTGTGTGATGCAGTCCATGAGCGTTTCAGCCTGGCAGAAACAGCCCGGTTGAGCCTGGCGGATCACTGGGAAAAACGGACGGATACGCAAAAAACAGCATTCATCGCATTGTTCGGCCGGTTTCTGGAAAGCGTCTACCTGCCCTGGGCAGACAGATATAACGGTGAACAGGTGGTGTTTGTCCGGGAAAAAATTGCAAATAACCGGGCCCTGGTGCATGTGAGGGTTCATCATGGCATGCTGCGCATACCGGTCACTGTAAGGATGCATCTGACCGGGGCCGGGCAGTGGATGGTTTATGATGTGACTGCCTTTGGTGTCAGCCTGGTGGGGAATTTAAAGGCCCAGTTCAACCATATCATCAACCGCCACTCTTACGACAAGGTGATCCGGATCATGGAAGAAAAAACAGCCGGCCACACCAGCTGTGCCAACTCGTCCGCCGCAGCCGGGTGCTGCCTGGACTAGATTCTCATCAAGGGTCATATGAATGGGTTTTGTGGGGTACCTCCATTGTTTTAAAGTGCCCGGCTGTCCAGCCCCAGGGCTTTGCGTTTTTTCTCTATCACCCGGGTTAAAAAAACAGCGGCCTTCTCCGGATCAGGTTCGACACCGAACGTGGCCCCCACCAGATCCTCCAGGCCTTTTGTGAGCAGGTTGACCACATTCATGGAGCCGGTGACAGGCGGCATGGGTCCCAGGTGGGTGGTGATGCCGGATGCCACGCAGTAGACACCAATGGTCACGGCTTTTTCCGAGTACCATTCCGGTGCGGAACCGGCCACGGGAAGATCACTGATATCCACGCCCAGGGCATCTGCCAGGGCCGAGACCAGCACCAGAATCCGCACATTGTCCACACAGGAACCCAGGTGCAGTACCGGCGGGATACCCAGGGCGCCGCAGATTTCCTTTAGGCCCGGTCCGGCCATCTCAATGGCGGAAGGGACCTTGAATCCTGCCTTGGCACTGGCCACAGACACACATCCTGTGTCCACCACCAGGATATCATTTTCTATGAGCTTTTTGATCAGTGTGACATGGCCGTGGTCATGCTTGATTTTGGGGTTGTTGCACCCCACAACGCCAACGGCTCCCCGGATCTTGCCGGCTTTGATGGCATCGATCAGGGGGTCTGGCGTGCCGCCTAAGGCACCTATAATGGTTTCAATGGAAAATCCGCCCACAGCGTTTTGGGGTTCCACCGGAATGAACACCTCTTTGCGGTTGCCGAAATTTTCAATGGCCGCTTTCACCAGGGTTTTTGCTTTTTCTTCGGCATTGTCCGGGTGAAATTCATGATGTTCCATGCCCGGAAAGCGGGCCTTGTCCGATGTACTGATCATTTTTGTGTGGTAACACGCGGCCACTTTGCCGATGGACGGCATGATGCACTGGTAATCCACGATCATCATGTCCACAGCGCCGGTGGTCAGAATCAGTTCGGTCATGAG
>JAABSB010000021.1 GCA_011390615.1 Desulfotignum sp.
CAGGGCATCATGTTCCCCCAAAAAAAGGGCGTTGTAATTCACCAGGTCTTTGCCGTACAGGTGTGCCAGGGCCCGTATCTGTCTCTGGATATCCTCCGGAGAGCGGGGGGTGAACGGTTTTTTGTTTTTCACCTTGCAGAACCGGCATTTGTACAGGCATCCGTCGGCAATGGTCAACGGGATCACATTGTAGTCCGAATGCCTGGCATCCGGCGGCAGCACCGTGGTTCTGGCGCCGCAGATTTCAAACAGGGTTTGGGCTTTATTCTCCAGATCTGCTTTTGTGATGCGCTTCACCCGCCCGAGCCATTCAGCGACCCGTGCGGGCATGTCATGCCGGCCGTCCGGCACGGCCGCCAGCAGTTCGGGCCAGTTTTGACAGATTTTTGCGACTTCCGGTTCTTCAAAGGGCCGGCCTCCCAGCAGCGAATTGGTGGGGTAGGTGAAATTGGGCAGGTAATACTCACCAATGGCTTCAAACACCCCGGCATATCCGCCGCTGGAATAGTAGATCCAGTCATTGCCCAAGGTCCGCTTGAGCCATTCCGAGGGATGAAGCCAGTGCCGGGTTTTGGATCTGGCGTTCCGGATTTCATGGTTCAGGTTGAATTCCAGTATCATCTCCCGGGTTTCCAGGCGGGAAAAAATGCCGTATTTCACCGGATAGCTGACCTTGACATACTCTTTGTTTTCCCGGACATTCAGGAAGATGGAAAGGTCTTCTGATTCAAAGGCTGTTTCCGGATGTGTTATCATAAAAGGATCGTTTAACTGAAGCAAAAGCAACGCTGCCCTGTTTTGTGATTTATCCATGGGTGCCGCCTTCAAGACCGGGCATCCCGCAAAAACCAAATATTCATACTATAATTTTCTTTTGTTCCATGGCAATGGTTTTTTCGATTGATTGCCCCCATGATCCAAATGCAGGTGTTGACCCGTCTCCATGAAACAGGTAATACAGGGCCTGAATAAAAAAAAAGCAGACACAAAGGCGGATAACAATGAAAGTGCTGTTTCTGGAACCCTTTTTCGGCGGATCCCATCAGGATTTTGCCACAGGTTTTGCCGCACATTCCCGGCATGATGTGACACTGGCGACCCTGCCGCCCAGTTTCTGGAAATGGCGCATGCGGGGAGCGGCCCTGGCGTTTTTGCAGAAGATAAAAGATATTGCCTCTTATGATCTTGTGTTTGCCACTGACATGATGAATGTTGCAGATTTTCTGGCACTGGCAGGCCCGGACCGCCCCCCCCTGGTATTGTATTTCCATGAAAACCAGCTGTCCTATCCCGTGTCACCCAGGGATAGAAAGACAGCACCGGATGTGGATCTGGGTTTTATCAATATCACCTCTGCCCTGGCTGCTGACCAGGTGTTGTTCAACTCTGCTTTTCATTTGCACGCATTTGTAAAAGAGGCCCGGAAACTGATAAAGCAGATGCCGGCACCCCGTCCGTCACAAATGGTCAACCGTATTTTAGAAAAAACCCGGGTAATTTATCCGGGATGTCGGTTTCCGGCAGAAGCGGTTTCTGTGATGCGGGATCCGTCAGATCCGCCATTGATTATATGGAACCACCGGTGGGAGTATGACAAGCAGCCAGAGGTTTTTTTCCGGGTGCTTGGCAGACTCAGGGACAAAGGGGTGCCGTTTTCTCTGGCTGTGATGGGAGAGCAGTATGACATGTATCCTGCGGTTTTTGACAGGGCGAAACAAACCTTTGGAGACCAGATAAAAGTATTCGGGTATGTGCCGTCCCGGACTGTGTATCACACCTGGCTGGCCCGGGGCAGTGTGGTGGTTTCCACAGCCATCCAGGAAAATTTCGGCATCTCCGTGGTGGAGGCGGTGCGGTTCGGCTGCTTTCCTTTGCTGCCCCAAAGGCTGTCCTATCCCGAGATCATGCCGGAAAAATTTCACCCTGACATTCTGTACCGGTCTGAAACCCAGCTTTTTGAAAAACTGGCATACCATCTTTTACACCCTGAAGCCAATCAGTCTCTGCAAAAAAGGTTGTGTGATCATGTGCAGCAGTTTTCCTGGGAAATCCTGGGGCCGCAATACGACAATCTGCTGGAAAATTGTCAAAAAAAAGGGATCAATCCTGCAGGCAGCTGCATGTAAATGGTGCCATCCATATGCCAGGGTGACCCGCTCTTTGTAAAGCCCTGCATCCGGCCCGGGATATCCGGGGGGGGACAATTGCGGTGCAGAATCCCGGAGAGAGGGTGTGCAACATGCCGGATCTGGCGGCAACTGCCGTGGAAACGATCATTGCTTCACTTGATAAACCCGCGTGTTTACTGTATAGAGAAATCATGATGCTTGATCCTGATTTTTTTTATATGAAAGGGCGATTTTTTTGCCGGTTCTTTCATGATTTGTTGTGTCCGCCCGGGCTTGGCCGTTATTGACTAAACAGCCACCGGCTTCAAACCGGTGGCTTTAGACCATGGGCCTGAAAAACGGCTAAAGCCTGCACAGTAACAAAAAAAAGCAAGAACAAAGGTGCCATGAACCGATCGTTACTTTTTCTGACCTGTATCTTCACTGTTTTTACTATCTGGTTTGCTGCGGCCGGTGCAGCAGCCCTCACCCCTGAAGAGGTGCTGGTTGTGGCAAACAGGAATGCCGCAAAAAGCAACGGCCTGGCAGTGTATTACATGACAAAGCGCAAGATCCCGGAAGAAAACCTGGTATTGTTGTTTGTCACCGACAAAGAGCAGTGTTCCAGGGAAACCTATGAAAAAAAAGTTGTCCCGCCTGTTTTGCGGGCACTGGATGCCAATCCCGATATCAGGGCAATTGTCACCATGTACGGGGTACCATTGAAAATTACCTCTCCCGGGCATACAAGTGAAGAAAAATCAGATTTGGACCGCCTGGCATCTGAAAAAGCACACCTGGAAGAACTGTTGTCTGAAGATGGCGCTGATGCCGGAGACGAAGAAATTATCAGGCAAAGAAAACAAAAACTGACCAGACTGAAAAAGACCATCTCCTCCCGTGTCCGCCGGCTGGATAAAACAGCGTCATTTGATTCAGAATTGATGCTGGTGAAAGCTAAAGAATACCCGCTCAATTTCTGGGTGCCCAATCCATATTATCTGGGATTTGCAAACCGTAAGCCAGGCGTGAAAAAATCTGAGGTTATCATGGTCAGCCGTCTGGACGGGGCGGATGACACAATTGTCAGGCGCATCATTGACGACAGCATACAAGCTGAGACAGAAGGCCTGAGAGGGTCTGCATACTTTGATGCACGGTGGCAGTATCCCGGAGACAAAGAGATGGGCGGCTATGGTCTGTATGACCGTTCCATTCACAGGGCATCACAAAAGGTGGCAGATAAAACACCGATGGGTGTGGTTCTCAATGATACCAGTGCATTGTTCCAGAAAGGAGAAAGCCCTGATACTGCTCTTTACTGCGGGTGGTACAGCCTGGCAAAATATGTTGATGCCTTTGTGTGGCAGAGAGGGTCTGTGGGGTATCACATAGCCAGTTCGGAATGCGCCACCCTGAAAAATCAGAACAGCCAGGTCTGGTGCAAGAAAATGCTGGACAACGGTGCTGCTGCGACCATTGGACCGGTGGGAGAGCCGTATGTCCAGGCCTTTCCCTTACCGGAAATTTTTTTTGATTTCCTGGTGGAAGGGTATTTAACCCTGGCAGAATCCTATCTGGTGAGCCTGCCCTATCTTTCCTGGAAAATGGTTCTGGTGGGAGACCCCCTCTACCGCGTGAATATAAAATAGGATGAATATAAAATAGATGGATACTTCTGGCCTGCATACGGATCTGGCACATTTTTTGATTAAAACGCCCCTGTTTTCTTCCATCCCGGATGAACAGATCCGAAAGATTGCCCGGTGTTTTCTGGTAGTTGATTATCAGAAAGACACGGTTGTTTTTCTGCAGGAAGATCCAAGTGACAGCATGTATGTGATTTATTCAGGTGCTGTGTTGATTTATGCCACACAGCCGGAAAAAAATGAAACCCCGTCTCTGGAGATTGAACTTGGCCGGGGTGATTTTTTCGGTGAAATGGCGCTGCTGTCTGACCTTCCACGGACCGCCAGTGCACGGGTCACCCTGGATGCCAGGCTGTTTCGTCTAAAGAAACAGGACTTTTATGACCTCTTGCACCACAACCGGCATATCGGGCTGTTTTTAAGCCGCCTGTATGCCCGGCGCCTTTCCTTTGGAACGGCTGGCTCGTCCATGAAACCCGCCCCGGTTTTTTACACTGTCAGCGCAACTGATCCGGCGCTTGGTTTGTCCCATTTTTTGTATTCCATGTCCTATCATATTGCAACGGAATCAGACAAAAAAGTGCTGGTGATCGAACCTTATCTGGAACTTGAAAACAGCATGAAAAAATTCGGGCTGCATCCCATTTCCTGCCCGGATGCAGACCTGTATTCCCTTTTGCCTGCATATCTTTTCACCCCGAATGATATCAACTGGTTCTGTCATCCATCCGGGTTTTACGTGCTGCAGGTCAACAAAGGGTTCAATCCCTGCCTGGTGGATGTTCTGGCCAGGCTAATGGAAAATTTCAAAAGCCGCTATGACCTGGTTATTTTCGGTCTCGGGCACCATTTCGGCCCCTTTGCCCGGCAGGCAGTGCGGCTTTGCGACAAAAATCTGCTGATTATCAACAACACACAGGCCGCCCTGCCCGGGGTAAAAGAAAAATTGGCAACGCTGGAAAATATTGCCGGGACCGGTCTGGATCGGGTCAGAGTAGGGGTAAGCCACCTGTGCGGAACCATTGGTATCCCCAGAGAGACATTGAAAAAAATACTGCACCTTTCCGAGACGCCCCAGATATGGGTGGAAAAATCCGATAAAGCTGTAAACGATGAGATTGATACGGAAAAACGGTTTCCTGTGAAAGGGGCCAGGGCCATTGCACGGGAACTTGCCGGTGTCAGAATCGGACTGGCACTCGGTGCAGGCGCTGCCAGGGGGTGGGCCCATATCGGTGTGATCAAGGTGCTTGCCCGGGAAAATATCCACATCGACATGATTGCCGGCACCAGCATGGGGGCACTGGTCGGGGCTATCTTTGCTGCCAAAGGGTCTGCGGATCACCTGATAAAAACCACCATTGACCGGTTTGAAAGGCGGTCCCAGGTGCGCAGAAAAATTTTTGATTATACCCTTCCCCTGCATGGTTTTTTAAAGGGGAAAAAAGCCATGAACTTAGTGGCAGATGCCATTGGCCATGCGGATTTCATGGATCTTGCGATACCTGCCTATGTGGTCGGGGTTGACATTTTAAAGGGCGAAGAGGTGCTGTTTGAAACCGGGGATGTTGCAAAGGCGGTCAGGGCCAGTCTTTCTGTGCCGGCTCTGTTTGTTCCCATCCGGTACAATGGCCGGTGGATGGTTGATGGCGGCCTGCTCAATCCGGTCCCCGTGAACATACTGGAGCAAAAGGGGGCGGACAAGATAATTGCCGTGTGTGTGGAAAGCCCGCATCCAGAAGCAAAACTGACAGACCGGTCTCCGGGTATCAAGCAGGTGATTGCCAGAACCATCAGTATTGTGCACGGCAGGGCCACCAGCGGATTTGTTCAGCACGCAGATGTTGTGGTCTATCCGGATGTCCAGGGCTTTGCCTGGGACGATTTTCACCGGGGCAGGGTTTTGATGCAAAGGGGCGAGGATGCCTGTACAGACAAGATAGAAGAGATCAGGGCATTGGTCAGGCAGCCTGCCAGAAGATGAAACCGGATCTGGATCACAGATTGTTCAAAAAAGACAGGTCCTTTGCCTGGGTGTGTTTGGTGCCTATGGAAAGCACCTCCACGCGGGTGTCAGGCATCAGGCGGTAATAGAGCCGTCCTTTGTAGGAAAAGATAACCTCGAATACGGTTTCGCGGTTTTTTTTTCCGAACACCTTGCGCTTGACCGGCACCAGGCCAGGATCCTGGTTGAGCTGGTGGATGACCTCCTCGGCTTTCAACTGCAGTTCAGCAGTCAGTCCGGCGAATCCGGCCACAGCTTTCGGGTGAATTGCCGTCTGTTTATACAGGGTGGAGAAACGCTTTTGAAAAATATCTTCTTCCTTGATTTTTTCTTTGCGGATTTTGCGTTTGCCGGTTTCAAACTGCTGGATTTTGTCGCTTAATTCAGCAATGACCTGCCTTTGGTGCTGCTGGTGGGCCAGGTTCGCCTCAAGTTTTTCTTCCAGATTGATGATCTCCTGGATCATCTCCTCTTCATTTACGGTTGCCCGTTTTTTTTCTCCTTCAAAATGCTGTTTCACCTGGCCAAGTTCTGTGGACAATGTCTTTTGTTCCTGATTAAGGGACACAAGTTCTTTTTGGTACGCTTTTTCAAGGTCCTGCAGGTGTGCTATCTCCTGCTCCTGTTTCAAGGTATCGGTTTGGGATTTTTTTGCACCGATGCGGTAAAACCACAAAAAAGTACCAAGGGCGGCGAGGATATACAGGCCCAGAATCAGACCGCTGAGAAGACGGGCATGTGCAATTGACAGGTCAAATTCCAGAACCAGTCCCTGATTCAGCAGGTCGTAGTTCCTTGCAGCTGTTTCAATGGGAGAAATTTGTTGCAGTGGTGCATCTTTGTCATCCAGATCAAACGCTCTTGGGTACAGCATGGTTCCCTGCCGGGTTGTGACAGAGATCTTTGTCCGTATCCCCCAGGTCTGCAGGTTTTTTTTTTGCAGGAATGTATTGATATTCCGGGTGACAGCCTGTTCAATTTCCAGGGTGCCATCCAGCAAAGGGGCGCTGTCACCGATGTAGATTTCTTCCAGCGCATTTTCAAAGGATGTCTCCAGATGCTTTTCCAGCACCTGGATGGTGAGGATATACAAAACAGGGGGGAGCAGAATGCAGAGTATCAAAATTTTAAATGGAAAATATTTTATCATTGGTCAGAACCGGTATGATATATCAATAAACAGCTGGTCATTGTCACTGAATCTGCCAAGCCAGGTATTTCCATCCCCGGAAAAGATGTCAGCCCCGATGACCAGGTCAAGGTTTGTGACATAGGTATGGGTGATGCGCGGGGACAGATACCAGGCGTTGTCACTCAGTGTAATGGAATATAGCACTGATGCCTCCAGCCAGTCCATGAAAATATCCCGGCTGATTTCCCCTGACAGAGAATAGTTGTTTCTTTTGAAATAGAGAATGTCAGGGGTATATCCGGATATGTACTGGTGGGTGAACTGCAGGTTCAGATAGATATCTGATTTTGTAGTGTAATCTGCACCAAGGGTATAGGTAAATGTGGCATTTTTTGAAGAGGTGAGTGACGTGGTGAGCAGCGACTGGTTTTCATACCATGCTGCCTCTCCCCGGATCCCGAACCCAGACAGGGTGGTTTCAAATTCACATCCAATAATATTGGTTCTCTGGAATTCCACCATAATTTTTTCATCTGTGAACTCAGCTGTTTCTAAGGCTGTGTTCAGGTTTTCCCGGTTTAGACTGCCGTCCACATGGATGTTTTTGACAGGAAAACTTGTAAAATATGGCATATCTTCTGTTGTATGGTGCCAGGATACGCCCAGATCCCAGTTTTGTAATGTTGTGGTCAAGCGGAGTCCGAACTCTTCCTCTGTGTTTGGGTCCTGTTCATCCACAGCCAGGCGGTTGAAATAGTGCTTTCTATCCTCGGGAACAGGTGATGCAGCGATCTCTTTTTTTAGATGGGAGAAAACCGCCCAGTCTGTTCCAAAATAGTCCAGTTCTGCTTTTTCAAAAACCGGAATAAAAACTGCCTCAAGGGTGAATCTGTCAAAAAGCAGCTTAAGATCCGCCATCCACACCGGCTGTTTGGTTTCCTCATAATCAGCCAGGATGAATTCCCTTGCATCCGTGGGGTTGATGGTGTCCACAGGGCTGATAAGATCTGCTTTGCCCCATCGGACAATCTGCTTGCCCAAGGAAAAATCAATGAAGTGGTTGTTATGGAAAAAAACCGCTTCATGGAGATCCAGGTTGTATTCATCGGTCTCATTGTCATTGCCGAAATACAGGTAATCAGACAAAACAGAGACCCTGGCGGTTTTTTTGTATCTGGATTCTAAGAGAATACGGTTTTTAAGATGGGTCTTATTTTCAATATGGTCGTTATTTTTTGTATCCATGGAGGCTCTGATCTGAACAATACCGGACAGGGTCAGCCCGCCCTTTTTTTCCCTGGAACCGGTTTTCTCAAAAATATCGGCCCCGGACGTATCTTCAAAAAGAAACACTGATTCATCCGGATCATAAGATTTTTCCCCGGATGATGCCGGGGCTGTGTTTTTGTGGTTCAGATCATCTGGCGGATCTTTTGTCAGGGTTTTTCCCTGGGTCTTGCCTGCATTGGTTTTTGCGGTTTCTTTTTGCGGAAAAAGAAAAACAGCAATTTTGAAACCGGGATTTTTCTGGTCGGCTGTCTGGGTGATGCTGTAGTGATACAGGATATTTTGTGCAATGTGCAGAACAACCCGGACAGTATCCTTCCGGTTCTGGGCAACAGTGACAGATGTCACAATGTCTGCATCTGTTTTTTTATCGATGCGCACCCCGGGAACAAACGCATCGGCAATATCTATGACAATTCTTTCAGGGGAGTGGAGAACAAATGGCTGCGGGTCAAAAGATTTTGTCAGAAAAACGGTAACGGCTTCTGCTGCAGGATTTTTATCAAAAGCAATGGATGTAACCTTGTTGCCGGGCAGGCAGAAGCTTTTTTCCGGAAGCATGAAACATGCTGAAATGGCTAATATGAGGATGACCAGGCAGGACCTTGCCCTGTTTCTTCCTGACATTGCTGTCTCCTTTGAAATGATTTATTTCAAAGAATGCAAAAAATATACCGCGTTAATAGTTTTCAAGGCGGTTTCTGGATACGTCTGCCTGATCGATATCGGTATTGTAGGTGATACTTTCAATTTTCAAAAAGGTGCTGTGCTCTCTTTCATGGTCCTCCATGCTGATGATCAGCTCTGTCCAGATATCCTGGATTTTTTCAAGCTTCAGTACTTTATAGGTTTTGATGTGACTGCCTTTTTTGTCAAAATATTTTACCAGGACCGGCACCAGGGAATCTTTGGTGATCAGACTTTGCGTCAGGCTGTACTGGGACTGGACACCCTTTTTGGGCCGGGTTTCCATGGCATGGCAGGCAATTCCCCCAATGGTTTGTGATCCGGTAATTCTGTACGTGTAATCGTCAACCGGGTGACGTTCCATGTCTTCATAGGTAAAATCACTGTTTACAAACCGGTGGGATTTCTGGGAAGTTACAATCCGCCGGGTTCTTCTCAAAGCAGGCAGATAGATGAACTGCTCGGTTTCCCAACCGGGTTTTTCAATGGTGAGGAAACCGGTTCCTTCAATATCAGCCGGAAACGTGAACCTGATAATCTGGCGCTCAAGTGTATCGTCCAGTATCCGTTTGCTGGTAAACTGCCGGACCCGTTTGTTGTCATTTTTGTCCACAAGCACCATCTGGGAGCTTGAAACAGAATTTTTTCCCCGGTCCCGGTGAAAAACATCCCGGGCCAGCTGTTTGCCTGTGACGGCATCTGTTCCGGCAGATACCGTCACAGGCAAGGGTAACAGGCAGAACATGCAGGCCCAAAAAACAAGCAGAAAATATTTCATGATCTTTCCCTTTTGTCATGTTGAAAATGGTTGCAACCTGTCTTTGGCTTCGTCAAATGCTTGACGCAGTCCATAAGTAAGGTGATGTATATATTCATATGCAAGATACGGGTTTTTGTCAATTTGAAATTCTGATTCTGCCAGGAACAGTATGCCGGTCAGATCGGTTTTTATGAAAGCCGTCAGGTTTCCTGCTTTGTTGTGCCCATCAGGGAAGGGCCGGTGGTAAAAAATCTGTACGTATTTTTTTGGTCATTTGATCATTATCTTCTTGACAAATACCATCAGGGTGGTAAATTATGATCAAATGACCAAAAAGGAGATGCCCATGCCGCGACCCAAAAGACCCAGATGTATTGGCGCCCCACCGGTTGTGACAGAATTTAGTCCCCGGGAAGGCCAGGAAAAAGGAGAGGTGGTGTTGTCCTTTGAAGAATTTGAGGCGGTTCGCCTCATTGATTACGACGGTCTGGACCAGGGGCAGGCAGCCGGGATAATGAACGTTTCCCGGCAGACAGTGGGCAGGATTCTGAGGACCGGACGGTTCAAGCTGACAAAAGCAATTGTGGAGTCATGCCGTCTGAAACTGTCCGGCGGATGCTATAAAATAGATGAAACCATTACTGGCCGGGGACGGCACCGCCGCCGCAGAGGCGGTGGCTGCCGCGGACCTGGCCACGGCGGGTACAACCCATAACATAAGACAAAAGGAGACTTATAATGCCTGGATTTAACAGAAGAGGACCGGAAAATCAGGGACCCATGACAGGCCGTGGACGCGGTCTCTGCACAGGCGCTGCAGATACTGCCCAGGGATTTGGCACCGGGAATGCCCCGGGATTTGGCAGAGGACGGGGCAGAAGATGGTGTCAGGGGGGTTTTGGCCCCAGGGGGCCTGTGAGACAGTGGCAGACATCACCGGATGCCGGCAATGACCTGCAGGCCCGTGCAAAATGGCTGGAAGCGGAATTAGCAGCTGTAAAGCAGCAGTTGAATGACCCTGCCTGATGCAGTATTTCCTGAAATGGCACCACCAAAACCAGCAGGCCTGGTGAAATGAGAGCCCTGCTGCAGACATCACCGGGAAGTCTTTGCTGGAAATTACAAGGCAGCAAAGCTTCCCGGTGATTACTGTCTGGAGAATGGCCGTGACATTTGCAAAAAAAAATTTTTGCAAATGTCGTGTGAACCAGCATTTTGCTTAACTTGTCTGTCCTGCTGTGGTATAGGGTCAGGCTGTGGTATAAAATCATATTGGTGATATACAAAACCCATTGCCAGGCAGAATAAACAGACATGACCTACAATATTGCAATCAACGGTTACGGCCGCATCGGCAGGTGCGTGCTTCGGGCCTTATATGAATCAGAGCGGTTTTATAAAAGGCTGCATCTTTCAGCCATCAACGAGCTTGCCTGTTCCGACACCATTTTCCACCTCACACGGCATGATTCCACCCATGGCCGGTTTCCCGGATCTGTGGAAAAAAAAGGGCAGAGAATGGCCATCGGCAAGGATCTCATTCTCCTGTTCCAGGAAAAAAATATTGTTAATCTGCCCTGGAAGGATCTGGCAGTGGATGTGGTCCTGGACTGCACAGGGGTGTATAATGACCGGGAATCAGCTGAACTGCACCTGCTGTCCGGTGCAAAAAAGGTGATTTTTTCCCATCCCGGCAAAGATGAAATGGATGCCACTATTGTGTACGGGGTTAATCACCACACCCTTGAAAAAGAGCACACAATTATTTCCAATGCATCCTGCACCACCAACTGTCTCATTCCGATTCTGGATGTACTGGATTCCCATTTAGGAATTGAAAGCGGGGTGACCACCACCATTCATTCAGCCATGCATGATCAGCCGGTAATTGACGCGTATAACAAGGATCTGCGCAAGACCCGGTCTGCTTTGCAATCCATTATCCCGGTTTCCACCTCTCTTGCAAAAGGGATAGCCCGGATTCTGCCCCATATGGCAGGAAGATTTGAGACCCTGGCCATACGGGTGCCCACCGTTAATGTGTCCATCATGGATATAACGGTGTCAGTGAACAAAAAAACAGATGCTGATGAGGTGAACGCCCTGCTGAACCATGCTGCTGCAAACAGTCTGTCCGGCATTCTCGGGGTGAGTGATGAGCAGCTGGTTTCCTGTGATTTCAATCACGACCCCAGATCCGCCATCATTGACCTGCTCCAGACCCGGGTTTCAGGCCGTCACCTGGTAAAGATCCAGGCATGGTTTGACAATGAATGGGCATATGCCAACAGGATGCTGGATACCACCATTGCGGCGCTGGATGCTTGAATCCGCAAAATATCCCGACCATGCATCCAGGGGCTTTCGGATTCCTTATTTTTCCAGGGCCATCAGTTTTCCCGTGATGGTTCTGACCGCATCAGGTATGTTCCGGGCATCGTTAAAAGGGCGTGTGCCATCCCGGTCCGCCTGAACAATTTCATCCATTTCCGGTAAAAATCCCAGGATCTCATAGTCAGGCATACTGTCTGTAATCAATGTCTTGTCCTGTTCCGATCGTATCCGGTTTCCCAGGATCAGGATTTTTTTTATGCCGATATCCTGTCCCAGTTTCCGTATCCTGTCCGCTGCCACCCGGCTGCGTTTCCCAGGATTTACCACGACCACCAGGGCATCCACAGACCCGGAAGTGGCCCGTCCCAGATGCTCCACGCCTGCTTCCATGTCCATGACCACCACTTCGTTTCGGGCCAGGACCAGGTGGTTCATGAGGGCCTTTAAAATGGTGCTTTCCGGGCATATGCACCCGGAGCCGCCCTGCTGCACCGTGCCCATTACCAGCAGCTTTACCCCGTCTTTTTCCAGGGAAAACCGGTCCGGAATATCATCCACCTTGGGATTGAGGGTGAAAAACCCCCCCATGGTGCCTGGTTTGGCCCCGGTCCTTTCCGCTATGAGATCAGACAGCTCAGCCACCGGGGTGATGGGCCGTGTTTCATCAATGCCCAGGGCTGCAGCCAGATTGGCGACAGGGTCTGCATCAATGGCAATGACGGATGTATCCTTGTTGAGGGCGGCTATGCTTCTGGCTATGAGGGCCGTTATGGTTGTTTTGCCCACCCCGCCTTTGCCGCCGAATGCCAGTTTTAAACTCATATGAATTTACTCCCGCATAGGTTTCAGCCCAGAGGCTTCAGAATATGTCCTTTTTCATCCAGGACAAAGACCTGGTGGCCTGCTTTTTGGGCGGTATGGATAATATCTTCTTCAATCACCGCATGGATGTCGTATGTTTTCTTGAATAAATCCTTGGGCAGCAGTTCAAAACACGACTTTGCATCCTGTTTGGTCTTGAATGCCGGAAGAAATTTCTCATTTGTGGTTTCATTGCTGAACCCCAGCACCTCTTCTGATGGTGTTCCCGGATTCTGGATAATCACATAGTACCAGTTGTCTGTAATAGTAATATCTTGCATTTGCTATTTTTCCATTTTGTTTTTATATGCAACAAGATAAGTGCAAATCACATAAAATAAAGGGAGTAAAAACAAATAAATAAAGCCCCTGTGCGAATGATACCGGACAGGGGCTTTTAAAAACCTAAGGCTGTGCAGATCAGATTTCAAGCCATGAATCTGAGTACAGGGTTTCCCCCATGATGACTTTATAGGTTTTGGCGTAATCTGCCATTTCCTTGTCAAGGCCTTTAATATCCGGCACGTTGCCGTCCATCATGCCCCAGATAAGGTCAACGATATCCTGGCGCTGGCCTTTGGCAATGGCAGTGAGCTGTTTGTCAAGGGGATCAGCAATAACCGATTTCATACCGTATTTCCAAAGCATGACCATATAGGTCTGGTTTAAAATCGGCCGCAGGTGTTCCGGGGGCCCGTTGGAAATATTGGACAGACCGCAGGTGGATTTGGCACCCGGTGCGATCTCATCGATCATCATCTGGAAATTAAGCAGGCTCATGAGCTGCTGCTGCTGGATATTCACCGGTGTTACAATGCCGTCCACCCAGATTTTTTCATTGGGGATACCGGCTTCGTTGGCAAAATATATCAGTTCCACCGCCAGGGCGGCCCGCTCGTTTTCATCCCTGGGCAGACCATCGGGCCCCCACATCAGGGCCACAAAGTCCGCTTCATACTGGGCAGCCAGGGGTACCATCTTTTCATACCGTTCCGGTCGGGCCATGATGGAGTTGATGATGTGGGGGGCATCAGCCGGTTTGCACACCTTGAGGCCGGCTTCGATGGCATCGATATTGGAGGAGTCCAGCAGCAGGGGCATGCCGGGTACTGCTTCCTGCACCACATTGACCACCCAGGGCATCAGTTCGGTGCCGAATTTTTTCGCAGGCCCCAGGTTGATGTCGATGTAGTCCATGCCAAGTTCCTTCTGGCGTACAACTTCCTCTTGAATGGGCACTGGGTTGCGTTTGGCAGGATCAGGCTCCTTGAACTCCTTTCCGATAACCCGGGAAATGACGTTCAGGCTTTCACCAAATAGAATCATGTTTTCCATGTTCTTATCCTTTTGTAAATTTAAGATTGACACTGAAGAGCCGGGACAAAAAAAATGTCCCGGCGCGTATGTTACTTTTTTGTTTTGAGGAATGCCGGCAGGTGGGCAGCTTCCCTGGGACCGACAGTAATGGTCCAGCCGGGCAGCTCTTCTTCCACATCCCCGGCAATGGCAGCGGCATAACCCGGGATGATCAGTTCAGTATGTTTAACTTTGTCCATGATACCGCATTTTTTCACAAAAATTCCCACGTCATCCCCGCCAAATTTACCTGCAGCCCAGGCAGTAAGCACGGACAGCCCTTCGGAATCTTTGACAAGCAGCCATGCCGGCACCTTGCTGGCTTCAATTTCGCCGGACACTATAAAGTAGGTCAACGCAAAGTTGGTGGTGACCAGCACCGGTGAGTTTTCATCCGGGTTGTTGATCTCAAAGATGCCTTCTGTAACCGTCATGGGCCGCTGGGGATCGGTAAAGATGTTGAGCCGTTCCAGCAGCAGCGGGAACAAGGATTCTGTCGTAAAGTCTGACATGACAACAATGCCGCCGTATTTGGCCACAAACATGCCTGCAATAAGGGTTTCCATGTCCTGGTTGGATGCCATTTCACAGGGAAATACAATGGTGGGAAATCCCAGGGCTTTGTTGCCGGCTTTTAATGCAGCCCGGCGGATGGCCACCTGGTCTTCCAGTGCCTGTTTGATTTCCCGGGAACCAGAATCGATCACCAGGTCTTTCAGGCCCATGCCTGTAAGTTTTTCGGTTAAAGGGATCAACGCTTCCACAGAATCGGCTTTGACTGCCAGGGGCAGGTCTGCGTCTTTGGCCAGGGCACCGAATTCATCTGCATTGGCTTCAGTGGCTGCATAGAGCAGCGGGCGTTTGAATCCGGCCGCATCAATACCAGCCTTCATCACGGCAGCATCCTCTGTCATGAGCACCAGGTTGAATTCTGATTCTGTGGCGATTTTTTTGGCCACGGCCGCAAACGCTTCAGCACCTTTGCCAGCATCCTTGACCACCAGCAGTTCCGGCCGCAGGTTCAGGCCCACCCTTTCATACTGAAATGCATTGTAGGTTTTCAATGTGGTGTCAAGGGCTGCCGGATCTGTATCAGATCCCACGGTGGCTGCCAGAACAGAGGGGTTGAAAAAAGTTTTTTCATGCCTGTAGAGAACGGTTTCCCCGCCGGTTGCGGTTTTTCTGACACCTTTTCCCAATGCCACAGGGCGGATGGGGGGGGCGGATGCTTCAGCCAGCTGTTCTTTTGCTTCATCAGACACATAGGGACAGCTGTCCAGTTCCGCCTTGCCAGATGCCAGGTTCATTGCAAATGCAAGACAGGTGGGGACGCCGCACTCCTTGCAGTTGGTCTTGGGCAGGAGTTTGAATATCTGTATACCGGTTAATGCCATGTTAGTCTCCTTAAAATTTATACAACCATATGGTAAAGGCGGGGCAGATTGATATCTGGTGGAATACTGTCCCGCCTTGGTGTTAAATGCCTATCCCACTATGGGGTCCATGTTCAGGGCCGGATGGCCTTTTTCCTGGAGAAAGGGGAGAATTTCCTCTTCGGTAATGCCCACGGTTTCATCGGCAATCATGTCAAACAGGCCGGGAACACCCATCTCTTCACCCCTGGCAACGATTCTGTCCTTGAGCTCTTCTTTGAGCATTTTGGGCATCCAGACCATCCGCAACAGCCCGCCGTCACCAACGATAAATTTACCCTGGGTGATGTTGTGTTTTGAATGGCCCACAAAGCCGGGAGAAGATGCGCCGCCGCCCATGACACCGGCCAGGGTGGTGAACTTCATGCCGCAGGGTGTTTCGCCTGTGTAGTCACGGCCAACGGTCATGACCCCGTTGCATGACGGCAGCAGGGCGGCAATACATTCGCAGCACCCGCAGGTGGTCATGGGATCATGGACCAGGGAATAAAAGTTGTAATGGGTGACAGCCCCTCTGGAGGCCTTGTATACGAAATCATTCACCCCTTTCCATTGTCCCAGTTTGGGATCCAGGCATTCGCCTTTTTCTATGGGCTGGTTGGGACCGGTGGGGTTGATCTCATAGGAAGCTTTGCAGTCCATCCAGTTATAGGCACCGCACAGCCCGGTTCTTTCCGGGGATACAGAGCACACATGGCTGGGGGCAAAGGACTGGCAGAGGGTGCATGAGTAGTATGTTTCAACATCCTCATCCCGCATGTTGTCAACCCGGGCATCCCGTGCCAGGTAGTTTTCTCTGGCCGTTGCGGTCATCTTGTCCACATCTTCGGGTTTGGTGTAGAGTGTGACCTGAACCTTGTCCACAATCTTGTTGAAATCCTGGTGGAACTTGGCATGAAGCACCACACCGATATCCTTGAGGGTGAAGCCTTTTTCAATGGCAGCCTTTGAGATCCGCACCCAGGAGATATCCCTTTGTCCAATGTGCATGATGCCCTGGATGTAGTTAATCAGATGGTGGATCTGACGTTCCATGATAGGTTCAAAATCATCCTGGAACTCTCTGCCTGCAATCTGGACAAATATCCCCAGGGGAAAAGTTCCCCCTTCCTTGATATCTGCAATGTCCGGACCGATAATTTCTACTTTGCCGTCTTCAATGGCATTCATGTCCGCCATTTTCACAAGCTCGGTGCACTGGGTTTTTCCACCGCCGCACTGGGCATACAGATCTGCGCCCCTGACACGTTCTCCTTCATAGGCCGGTCCGAATGCGCAGGGAATATCGATTTCAGAAACCTGGACCTTGAGTCCTCGGACCTCAACCGATTTCTGGACCATATCTTCGTGGGCCACCGGTGCCACCACATGCTCGTAGGTACAGATACCAGTGGGCAGGATTTCGGGAATTTCCGTGTCAGCAATGGTGGGGAAACCCCAGTTAACACAACCGGCAGCAGCAACTCCCCATTCGGTTCCCACATCCCCCAGGGCGTTTACAAAGGCAAATACCCGGTCTTTGTTATATTTAAGGATGGTTTTGAAATCACCGGGTTTTACACCGCCGAATGCCATGGCAGCTCTGTTGGCAAACCCCAGGGCAAATACTGCAGAGGAAATATCCGGGCCGAACGGCACGATACGGGTGTTCCAACCGATCTGCATGCCGGCATCCAGGCACTGCTGTATAAGGGTTTTGCCATTGTGGTTGGCGGCACAGAAAATATATAGGGAGCGCTTCTGGTAGTCTTCCACAATCATTTTGGCAATTTCTTTGTTGGGTGCAGCACCCACCATGGCGGCAAATCCAGGGGCGGAACCATCCACGAATTCAACACCGCGCTTACGCAGGATAGTGTCATCTGCAGCGCCCACCCAGAGCTTGCCGTTTTCAATGTCCGGGTCTTCCTGGGCAATGTAAAAATCTGGTTCATTCAGATACCGCAGCGCTTCTTTGACTTCATAGGAGATGATACCGGCCATGCCTGCGTCCAGAAGCGGCCCAAGGTACGGTAGCCAGTTTTTTAGCTTGAGATGGGGAGGTAAAAGACCCCTGGCAAATTCCATGGGTTTTTTCAGATCTTCCAAGGTTTCACATTTCAGTCCGGTCAGAGAATAGATCACCGGCAGATAGTAAGCTGTGTTGGGAAATCCCACTTTTGTGCTGGCATCATAGGTCTGAAGCGCCTTTTCAAGTTCACCTTCCACCTGTGAAACCACTTTGTAGCCACCCTGAATAGCAGCAAATGCGATTAATTTAGACATATTCCTTATTCCTCCTTCGTTGAGGATTTATTGTAGTTATCTGTTTCCTGTTTTTATATCGTAACATCCTGATTTTTATTGTTATCAGGCTTCCAGTTTCTGCCGGTCGGTCATATCCATCAATACCCGTTCTCTGGCCTTATCGATACCCAGTGCTTTTCTTTTCTTGTCGATGTGGGCGATCATGAGGCGGGCATGTTTAATCGGATCTATTTCAAGATCCCATTTGCCGCCATATATCTTTTCCATTTCTTTGGAAATATAATCATGGAATACCGGGGCCCCGGAAGTCGGCAGTGTAACACCAAATACGGTATATACGCCTGATGCAACAAAATAGTGACCGATGGAAATGGCTTTTTCACTCATCCATTCAGGTGCACTTCCTGCAGCAGGCAGATCACATATATCGTTGCCCAGTCCGCCGGCTTTGACCACTTCGGTTGCGGCAAGGAGGATCCGGCTGTTATCTACACAGGATCCAAGGTGGAGTACCGGTGGAATTCCAACGGTTTCGCAGATTTCAGCCAGTCCTGGTCCACAGTGTACCGCCGCTGATTCAGGCGTCAGCAGTCCTTCCATGGCGCAGGCGATCGCATTACAGCCGGTGGTAAGAACGATGACATCGTTTTTGATAAGCTCCTTGACTACCCGGATATGACCGTCATTGTGTTTGGTTCTGGCATTGTTACAGCCAACTACACCGGCAATACCACGAATACGTCCGTTGATGATATTGTCATTCAGGGTATAGTAAGTACCGCGGAAACTTCCGCCCAGGTGATATTGAATGGATTCGACACCAAAACCGGCAATCTGCTGGGTTTTATATGGCGGGATCATGATATCAGCCCCCCGGTTGGCAAAATTATCTATCGCCAGTTTGACAATACGTTTGGCATCTTCAAGGGCATGGTGTTCATCAAATTCGATATGAATAACATTGTCTTGTTCCATTTTTGCAATGGGATGGGTGGTGATGAGTTTGGTATGGAAGCACTTGGCGACATTGGCGAGATTCTGCATGATACACTGGATATCCACGACCATGGCATCACAGGCGCCGGTAATGATTGCCAGTTCCTGCTGGAGGAATGTGGCTGCAGTCGGAATTCCGTGTCTCTGGAGCATTTCATTTGCGGTACAACAGATACCGCCCAGCTGTATACCTGCCGCCCCTTTTTCTTTGGCATAGTTGAGCATTTCTTCGGATTGGGCGACGGCAACAATGATCTCAGAAAGAATCGGTTCATGTCCGTGAACAATAATATTGACATGGTCTTCTTTCATGATCCCCAGATTTGCTTCAGACTGAAGGGGATAAGGTGTGCCGAAAAGTACATCCTGCAGATCGGTGGCCAGCATGGAACCGCCCCAGCCATCAGCCAGTGCCGCACGGGTTCCTTGCTTCATGAGGTTTTTATAATCCTGGTCAACCCCCATGTGGGTCCGATGCATGATTTCAACAATTTCCCTGTCAATGTTTCTGGGAAGTACCCCTTGTTTTTTCCATTTTTCATACAGGGTTCCAGGTGCGCGTTTCAAATATAAAAGTTCACCTTCTGGTTTTCCCCATTCTCTGAGGGCAACATCGGCAACCTCAAGCGCAATTTCATCCAGATCTCTGTCTTTTGTTTCCCCGTCGACCTCAACGGTTGTATCAACGCCCAGATGCGGGGCAATGTCCAGCAGCTTTTGGGTGTCCTTTATCTTGTATGCGTCTGTTTCTTTCCTGGCAGCCGACATGAACACTTCTGCCACGCAACGACCATGATCAGAATGTGCAGATGCACCACCTGCAATCATCCGGATGAAGTTTCTGGCAGCAATGGTATTGGGTGTGGCGCCGCAAAGCCCTTTTCTGGTATCTTCTCCTTCAATACCCCCCTTGGGTAATGGAAGTCTGCAAGGCCCCATTGAGCAGTTTTTACAGCAAATACCCTGGATACCGATCGCACAGGGTTTCATGCTGAAGGCTCTATCAAAAACCGTATCAATCCCTAACCGTTGCGCACGGGCCTGCAATTCCTGGGTACCCAAGTCTATGGAGACTTCTTGTGGGTCAGCCAGTTTGGGTGCTTTTTCTGATTTAGCAACACGTGCTTTTTTATTTTCTACCATTAGAGGTTCCTCCTCCTGTTAATTTGGTAATTAGTTTAATGTTACATCAATTTTGATGTCTTTATGCTTTGCCTCTTCTATGCGTTCTATCGAGGCTTTCTAAAATTTTTTCAAGGTCTGTTTTTTGGAATTTTGCTGCTGTCTTGGGAACAGTAGATTCGGGTGCCGCTTCTCTTGCAGCCGCTGCTTTTTCTTTTTCAGCCGCCCGTTTTTCTCTGATAGCCTGTTCTTCAGCTTCACGCTTGGCTACGGCATCTTTTTGTGCCTTTTTCTCTGCGTCTGCTTTTGCCTTTGCATCGGCGTCCGCTTTTGCCTTTGCATCGGCTTCCGCTTTTGCCTTTGCATCCGCATCCGCTTTTGCCTTGGCTTCAGCATCCGCTTTTGCTTTTGCCTCTGCATCCGCTTTTGCTTTTGCTTCCGCTTCTGGATCTTTGGCAGGCGGCGCTTCCTTGGCTACAGGTTCAGGGGCAGCTTCTGCTTTGGGAGCCGGGGCTGGTTTGGCTGCGGCTTTTGGAGCGGCAGGTTTTGCTTCCTCCTTTTTGGCCGGGGCCGCTTTTTTAGCCGGTGCTTTCTTTTCTTCTTCCTTGATGGTCAGATCAGGTTCCGGGGCCAGGGCAGCAAAATCAATCTCCACATCATCCAGCTGCTTGGCAATACTTGGCACATCCATGGCAGATCCGCCGTCTGAGATTAAATTGATGAAAGCTTTAACCAGTTTGATGGATTCGGGATGGCGCATGATCAGGATGCTGGAGCCGGACATAAGATAGGCAACAGCCCCCACTGCCTCCATGAGAATGGCCCGGCGTTCAGGATCACCCAGTTCCGGTGCTTCTTCCACAGTGAGCTTGGCTTCCTTGCATTTCCATACCTCATTTCCCAGGTTGTTGATCATGGGGTTCTGGAGTTTGTCATCACCCTGGGTCATGGCTGCCTGGATCAGACGTTCCATGACCGAGTAGGAATATTCCAGACCATATCCCAGACCCCCTGTGGTGGGATCCACAATCACCTTGTCCAGGGAGACCCCCAGATTTTCCAGCAGAATGTTCACCTGCTTTGCCAGGTTGACGTCAATGGGGGAAGAAGAAATAATGGTATGCCCATACCCCATGGCAGCAGCACCGATACTTTTGTGGTTTTTTTCTTCCACCGGTCCCAGCACCAGGTTGTGGCCGTCACAGACCTCACTCACCTTTTTCAGGGTATCGGCATCTTTGGCCGGTACGGCACAGCCCCAAACAATAAGGGGGACGTTGACAGCTTCGCTGACTTTTTTTACAGTTTGTGCAGCATCGTCCGGGCTGGCATCTCTGTCATTGGGATCGGTGCTTTTGAGCTGAAGCACAATGGCCTGGGCACCGTATTCATCAACACATTTTTTGGCCCATGCCGCAGGATCGGAAAGCACGTCCTTGAAAGGTGCTTTGGCAGCTTCAGGCCAGTCTTCTGGTTCCATGTCCCAGATTTCCATGGCAATGACGGGTTTGTTGGGCATCTCTCCTTCGAACTGGTAAAACGGATAACTTGTCTGGCCGCCGACAGTCAGAGCGGCATCACCTTTTCCAATGGTGATGCCTTTGATGGCGCCGGCATATGTTTCTTTGTTTATTTCAAATCCCACGTTTACCTCCTATTATTTAAAAAGTTTATGAGTTGAAGGGGGGTTAAGGGTAAAACAGTGTGACACTGACATGAAAGGATAAATGGAAACGGGGATGACGAATTTACATGCCTGGCTTTTAACTTTACGTCGTCTGCCCATTCACCATACCCTAAATTACAGGTTAATAATATTGATAACAGCATATGATTTATAATTTGTACCATTTTTTGTCAATAGATGAATGAATTTATTAACCAGAATGGATACGTCCAAAATATCCTTTAATTTTAGCATGTTGTGTTATAGATGGAATCTTGTGATTTCAGGTGAATTGGATTTAATTTATAAATGAAAATCGCACAAGCGAAACTTTTTGGTCTGTCTGATAGTTTATAAAACTACTATTTTTGCAGTTAAACGTCATTTTTTTTAAAATTTTATTATTTTATAAGAAAAATATTGATTTTTACATTAAAATATTAGATTGTTTACTGGCTTTGCCGGGCTGTCTGCTGAAGGTTTTGATGCCATGGGAGAGGGGCTGCGGTATGCAGAAATCACACGCATAATTCCTCTGGGCTGAAAAATTGTTTTTAAAAACAGAAATTACGGTGTGAAATCTATTGATTTTTTACGTTTATTTATATAGTTAGGTACACTAACAGCCAAATAATACCATTAGGTCTCTGGTAACAAAAAGCGTAAGGCTTTGTTTTATATTATTTTTATCACCGGCTCGCTCAGAGTCAAAATCAACAAAGGAGTAAATCATGGCACTAGATCCAACCAAACACCAGGATTGGGAAATTGCACAGGATGCTGAAAAATCCATGCTCAAAATTTATGAGATCGCTGAAAAACTGGGGTTGACTGAAGAAGAACTGTTGCCCCAGGGTCACTACATCGGCAAAATTGATTTCAAAAAGGTTATGGAACGTCTGAAAGATAAACCCAATGGAAAGTACATCGATGTCACAGCCATTTCTCCCACCCCCCTGGGAGAGGGGAAATCCACCTCTTCCATGGGCCTTGTGCAGGGCCTGGGGAAACTGGGCAAAAAAGTGTGTGCCGCCATCCGGCAGCCATCCGGCGGTCCCACAATGAACATCAAAGGTTCTGCTGCCGGCGGCGGACTGGCCCAGTGCATTCCGCTGACCCCGTTTTCTTTGGGATTCACCGGTGATATCAATGCCATCATGAACGCCCACAACCTGGCCATGGTGGCGCTGACCTCGCGGCTGCAGCATGAAAGAAACTACACCGATGAGCAGCTGGAAAGACTGTCCGGCATGAAACGCCTGGACATTGATCCCACCAACGTGGAAATGGGCTGGGTCATCGATTTCTGCTGCCAGGCCCTGCGTAACATCATCATCGGTATTGACGGAGTCAACGGCAAGGCGGATGGTTTCATGATGAAATCAAAATTCGGCATTGCTGTTTCATCCGAGGTCATGGCCATCCTTTCTCTGGCCAATGACCTCAAGGACATGCGCGAAAGAATGGGCAAGATTGTTGTTGCCTACACCAAAAAAGGCAAGCCGGTAACCACCGAAGACCTTCAGGTGGCCGGTGCCATGACCGCCTGGATGGTGGATGCGTTGAATCCGTCCTTGATGCAGACCCTGGAAGGCCAGCCGGTCATTGTGCATGCCGGCCCCTTTGCCAACATCGCCATCGGCCAGAGCTCCATCATCGCTGACAAGGTCGGCCTGAAACTTGCTGATTACCATGTGACCGAATCCGGATTCGGTGCTGATATCGGGTTTGAGAAATTCTGGAACCTCAAATGCCGTTATTCCGGCCTGAAACCTGACTGTGCGGTCGTTGTTGCCACCATCCGTGCCCTGAAATGCCATGGTGGGGCACCGGTGCCTGTGCCTGGTAAACCCATGCCCGAAGAATATGCCACGGAAAATGTTGAATGGGTTGCCAAGGGCTGTGACAACCTTATCCATCATATCAGAAACGTCAGAAAAGCCGGCATCTCACCGGTTGTCTGCATCAACGCCTTTTATACTGATACTGATGCGGAAATTGCCAAGGTCAGGGAGCTGTGTGAGGCAGAAGGTGCCAGGGTGGCCCTGTCCCGTCACTGGGAAAAGGGCGGTGACGGCGCCATTGAATTTGCAGAAACGGTTGTGGAGGCCTGTGAAGAAAAAACCGAGTTCAAATTTCTCTATGAACTGGATATGCCCATCAAAAAGAGAATCGAACTCATTGCCAAAGAGGTATACGGCGCTGACGGTGTTGATTATTCTGCTGAAGCGGAAAGGTCTCTTGCCAGAATTCAGGCAGATCCTGAACTGGCCGGCCTGGGCATGTGCATGGTGAAAACCCATCTGTCTCTGTCTGATAACCCCGCCCTCAAGGGTGTGCCAAAAGGCTGGAGACTGACCATCCGTGAGGTTCTGACCTATGGCGGTGCCGGGTTCATCGTTCCTGTGGCAGGGGCCATCAGCCTCATGCCGGGTACCGGCTCCAATCCGGCATTCAAACGGGTTGATGTGGATGTGGAAACCGGCAAGGTTGAAGGTGTATTCTAGCCCCTGTACACAGGGTACGTATACACAGACAGGTTAACCCAAATTCCGTAACCGGTGTTTGAACCAGAACTTCCGGCCAGGGCCGGTTACGGGTCAACCCGTATGAATTTTTGGAGAAAAAAATATGACAGCACAAATTATCAGCGGAACTGAGATAAGAAAGGCCATCCTCGGCGAGATCAAAGAGGAAGTCGATCAGATGAAAGAAAAACACGGCAAGGTGCCTGGTCTTGTGACTATCCTTGTCGGGTCCAGCCCGGCGTCCATCAGCTATGTGACCCTGAAGGTTAAAACTGCCATCAGCCTGGGATTTCATGAAATCCAGGATGATCAGCCAGAGGATATTTCCGAGGCAGATCTGCTGGCATTGATTGACAAATACAACAATGATCCCGATATCCACGGTATCCTGGTGCAGCTCCCGCTGCCCAAGCACATTGATGACAAGAAAGTGCTCAATGCCATCAACCCGGACAAGGATGTGGATGCATTCCATCCGGTGAATGTGGGACGGCTGATGATCGGCGGGGATGAGGTCAAATTTCTGCCGTGCACCCCTGCCGGTATCCAGGAGATGATCGTCCGGTCCGGCACGGAAACATCTGGTGCGGAAGTTGTTGTGGTGGGCCGTTCCAATATCGTGGGCAAGCCCATTGCCATGATGATGGCCCAGAAAGGGGTTGGTGCAAATGCTACAGTGACCATCGTTCATACCCGGACCAAAGATCTGGCCGCCCATTGCAAACGGGCGGATATTCTCATTGTGGCAGCTGGTGTACCTGATCTGGTAAAACCTGAATGGATCAAGCCTGGTGCCACGGTGATTGATGTGGGTGTCAACCGGGTGGGCATGAATGAACAGACCGGCAAAGCCATACTCAAGGGTGATGTGGATTTTGATGCAGCCAAGGAAATTGCCGGCAAAATCACACCTGTTCCCGGTGGTGTTGGTCCCATGACCATTGCCATGCTCATGAAAAATACCCTCAGATCTGCCAAATTGAGCCTCGGGATAGGCTGATCATCCGGCTAAGCTGATCAAAAGATTTGTTTTGACTTGAAACCATATGACAGGATCAGGCCTTCAAAATTTTGGCGGGCCTGATCCTGGATTTCCATTACACCTTCCTGATTCCACGCCAGATGCCTTTTACATAATTTTTTTTGTCAGACTGTCCGTCTCCATGCCATAATCTGCTTTTGCCAGATCTCTTTACCTTCAGTTTGGGGCACCATTTTCGGTACCACATTTTTTTCTTTACTTGTCTGAATTATGCCATATGATAACACGTGATTCGACAGACAAAAAGCGGCTATGTTCAGGCTGTAGTAATATTGATATAAAAAAGGGGGATCCATGGATAAACTGGATGCAATTTTTGAACCGGAAACCATAGCCGTAGTCGGCGCTTCAACCCAAAAGGGCAAAGTGGGCCACGATATATTTGCCAATATATTGTCCGGCGGGTATAAAGGCACCCTGTATCCGGTGAACCCCAAGGCCAGGTCTGTGCTCAGCGTAAAGTGTTATACCAGTATCACAAATATTCCAGATCCCATTGACCTGGCCATGATTATCCTGCCGCCCAGGGCTGCTCTGGCATCGGTGCAGGAGTGTATCGCCAAGGGGGTAAAAGGCATTGTGATTGTATCTGCCGGGTTCAAGGAGGTGGGGGGAGAAGGCGCGGATATTGAAAAACAGATCAAAGTCCTGTGCACAGATGCCGGGGTCCGGCTGGTTGGTCCCAACTGCCTGGGGGTGATTAACCCATCACCCAGGGTGTCATTGAATGCCAGTTTTTCGGCACGCATGCCCGAGGCGGGTAATGTGTCCTTTATTTCCCAGAGCGGGGCCCTGTGTACAGCGGTTCTGGATTATGCCGCTGACAAGGGGTTCGGATTTTCAAAGTTCATTTCCATCGGTAACAAGGCAGATGTGGATGAGCTGGACCTGCTGCGCTATTATCATAAGGACCCGGATACGGATGTGGTCATGATCTATATGGAAGAGCTGAGCCGCAGTGCAGAGGAGTTCATCACCGAGGTTCGGAAAATGACCTCCGGCACCAACCCCACCCATGTGATTGCCATCAAATCAGGCTCCTCAGCGGCAGGCGCACGGGCGGCCGCTTCCCACACAGGGGCATTGGCAGGATCGGATGTGATTTATGACGGGTTGTTCACCATGTCCGGTATTCTGCGCTGCAGGACTGTGAACCAGCTTTTTGATTATGCCCAGGCCTTTGCTGCCAATAAGTACCCCACAGGGGATCGGGTTGCCATTGTCACCAATGCCGGCGGCCCCGGTATCATGGCAACGGACATGAGTGAACAGTCCGGCTTGCGGCTGGCACAATTTTCTGAAGAAACCATAAACGAACTGAAAAAATATCTGCCGGCCACAGCCAATTTTCATAACCCTGTGGATGTCATCGGGGATGCTGCAAAGGACCGGTATGAGAATACCCTGGCTACAGTGCTGGCGGACCGGGGTGTGGATGCAGTGTTGATAATTCTCACCCCCCAGTCCATGACCGATGCCATTGGCACGGCTGAATCCATCGTCAGGATAGCCAAGAATACGATTAAGCCCATTTTATGTGCATTTATGGGGATTGTGGATGTGTCTGACGGGGTCAAGCTGCTCCAGGCACATAAAGTGCCGGTATACCAGTTTCCAGAGAGTGCTGCCCGGTCCCTGGGGGCATTGCGGGAAGGGATGAAGTGGCTGTTCAGGAAAATTCTGCCCCAGTACAACCTGGTATATGACAAAGAAAAAGCCGGAAAAATTATCCAGGAGTACCTGGCCCAGGGCCGCTATGTGCTGGGGGAGCTGGACGGCAATGAAATCCTTAAATGCTATGGATTCACCATCCTTCCCATGGCCCTGGCCAGAACAGCATCTGAAGCAAAAGAGATTGCGCAGAACCTGGGGTATCCTGTGGTCATGAAAATTGTGTCTCCTCAGATTCTGCACAAGTCAGATGCCGGCGGTGTAAGGGTGCGGCTGGAGAATGACCGGGCCGTTGAAACTGCGTTCAAAGAGATTATGGAAAATGCCGGAAAATATGATCCAGATGCCCGGCTGGAAGGGGTCCTGGTGCAGAAGATGGCGCCGGCAGGCAAAGAGGTGATTCTGGGCGTGACCTGGGATCCGGTGTTCGGTCATGCCGTCATGTTCGGACTTGGGGGAATATTTGTGGAGGTATACAAGGATGTGGCCTTCCGGTTGTCGCCCATGGGCCGGAATGTTGCCAGGCGTATGGTCAAAAGCATTAAAGGGTACCCAATTCTGAAAGGATTGCGCGGGGAAGCACCGTCTGATATTGAGGAGATCGAAAAAAACATTGTATCCTTAAAAGCCCTTGTGGACGATCACCCGATGATCAGGGAACTGGATATCAATCCGCTTTTTGTCCATGAAGCAGGCAGTAAAACAACTGTGGCCGATATAATCATACGGCTTGATGACAAGGCTAAAACCCATTGAAGGAGATCCAAATATGCCCCAAGGAAATGGCTTTATCATGGAAGCAGCAAAAGAAGCAGAAAAAAAACAGGCCGGCCGGAAAGACACCTTTCCCAAGGTTGATTTTTCAAGCTTTATTCTGTCCATCTATTCTTCCGGGCTGGTGCAGCTGGGAAAGGTTGAAGATCCTTCCACAGGCCGGATGCAAAAAAATCTGTCCATGGCCAAACACACCATTGATATGATGGCCATGCTCTCGGAAAAAACCCGTGGAAATTTGAACAAGGATGAGGAAAATCTTTTGCGGGCGCTTCTCAGCGAAATACGGATGGCCTATGTGGAGGCAAGCGCTTGATAAAACGGTCATCTTTGGCCAAGATCAATCTGTTTTTGTATATCACCGGCAGACGTTCCGATGGATTTCATGATCTGTTTTCCCTGATGGCAAAAATCGGTCTGGCCGATGACATGGCGTTTGCCTTTCATGGCCGGGGTATACAGGTGACATGCGACCATCCGGATGTGCCCGAAGGTGAAACCAATCTGGCCCACCGGGCAGCCGTGCTGTTTTTTGCTTGCTGTGAAAAGGTATCACGGCCGATACCAAGAGAGGGGGTTTGCATTCACATAAAAAAACAGATTCCTGTGGGGGGCGGCCTGGGGGGCGGCAGCAGCAATGCAGCCACTGTATTACAGGTGTTGAACGATCGGTACCACCGGCCGTTTTCCCTAAAGCAGTTGATACAGATGGGACGCTGTCTGGGGGCGGATGTGCCGTTTTTTCTTTTTAACGGCCCGGCCCTGGCCACCGGGGTGGGAGAAAAACTTGTACCCGTTTCAAACCTGGATTATTGCCACGTGCTTTTGTGTGATTCCGGGATTCATGTCCCCACCGCCAGGGTGTTCAAAAGCCATGAATTTTGTTTGACATCCAATAAGAAATATACTATAAAATCTGTTTCGGATGCTCTGTTAAAGGGACAGGGGGATGATATCGGGCAATATCTGCATAATGATCTGGAAGGATCAGCCTTCAGGTTATACCCGGAAATCAGGTTCACAAAAAAAGAGATGGAACGGTTGCTGCAAAGACCTGTAACCATGTCAGGAAGCGGCGGCTCTCTTTTTGCCCTGTATCCGGGCCCAAAAGATGCGCAGCAGGACTATGAAATGCTCTGCAGGCGGTGGTCCGGCAAAAATAGAAATGTTTTTTTAACCGCATTGCAAAACAGATGAAGACCAGTGGTAAATGTACTGGGGCGTCGTCAAGTGGCAAGACACAGGGTTTTGATCCCTGCATTCAGAGGTTCGAATCCTCTCGCCCCAGCCATAGTTTTATGACTTCATAAAAAAAGAGACAGGTTATGAGCGGGTTGTCAATTTTTGCTGGAAATTCAAACCCACTTCTGGGAGACAGAATTTCTGAATATCTTGCAAAGCCCTTGGGGAAATTGAAGGTCAATCGTTTCAGCGACGGAGAAATCCAGGTTGAAATCCTTGAAAATGTTCGAAAGCAGGAAATTTTTGTGATCCAGTCCACATGCAAGCCTGTGAATGACCATCTGGTGGAGCTGCTGCTGATGATCGATGCGTTCAAACGTTCTTCTGCCAGCCGTATTACGGCGGTTATCCCATATTTCGGCTATGCCCGCCAGGATAAAAAAGTGTCTCCCCGGGTTCCCATTTCTGCTAAAATGGTGGCAGATATTCTGGAAAACACCGGTGTTGACCGGGTGATTACCATGGATCTGCACGCCGGTCAGATCCAGGGTTTTTTCAGTGTGCCTGTGGACAATCTCTATGCAGCACCCATTATCATAGATGATATCAGGACGAGATACCCTGAAAACCTGGTGGTGGTTTCTCCTGATGCCGGTGGCGTGGAGCGCGCCAGGGCCTATGCCAAACGCCTTAACTGCAGCCTGGCCATTGTTGACAAGCGCAGAAGCGCCCCTAACCAGGCCAGGGCCATGGCCATTATCGGGGATGTGCAGGACAAAATTGCCATTGTCATTGATGATATGGTGGATACGGCCGGTACCCTGACCGAGGCAGCCGGCGTGATCCGTGAAAAAGGTGCCAGACAGGTGCATGCCTATTGCACACACCCGGTTTTGTCCGGTCCGGCCATCGACAGAATCAACAGTTCGTCTCTGAGTTCCCTGGTTGCCACAGATACCATTCCTTTGTCCGAAGAGGCACAAAAATGTGAGAAAATCAAAACCTTATCCATTGCAAAGCTTGTGGGTGAGGCTATCATGCGCAGCTACAGAGGCGATTCGGTTAATTCCCTGTTTATATAAACAATTTTACTTTAACAGTCCACTTAAACGCACAATTTTTTATCTTTTCGTAAATAGCGGACATGGAGGAAAGCACTTTGGATTTAATTAAATTACATGCAACAAAACGCAGCACAAAAGGAAAGGGTGCTGCCAGAAAAATGCGCAAAAACAAAACTTTCCCTGCAGTCATTTACGGGCCCAAAATAGATCCCATGATGCTGTGCCTTGAAACCAGTGAATTTGACAAAATAATCAGGGACAGGGGCACATCCGGCCTGTTTCTGAATATGAAGATTGAGGGAGAAGCAGAAGTCAAAAGCAAGGTTGTGATGCTCAAGGATCTGCAGATGGACACCTATGGTATCGAATACCTGCATGCAGATTTTCATCAGATTGATATGGACACCCTGGTGACGGTATCCGTTCCGGTTGTGCCCATTGGGGTCAGCAAAGGGGTCAAGGACGGGGGAGGTATGCTTCAGATTATCCGCCGTGAACTGGAAGTGGTATGTAAACCTGCTGATACCCCTGAAAGTATAGAAATTGATATTTCAGATCTTGATATCGGGGATGCTGTCCATGTGGAAGCCATCGATCTCGGGGAGTCAGTGGAAATTCCCCATGAGGTGAATTTTACTGTAATAACCATTGTTCCGCCTGATGCCGGTGAAGAAGAAGAGGAGTTGGCAGAAGATGAAATGATGGAAGAAGAACTGGAAGAGACAGCAGACGCTCCGGCAGAAGAACCCGCTGAATAGCGTGTTGCATGTTTTATGACAGTTGCAGGAAGCAAAATTATAGCGGGTCTGGGAAATCCGGGCCAGGATTATACCCGGACCCGTCATAATATCGGTTTTCTGGTGGTGGAAGCCATTGCAGAAAAAGCCGGCGCTGATTTCAATAAAAACCGTTTTGACGCTGCCTTTGTAAAGACACGAATCCATGGCCGGGAAGTTTTCCTGGTCAAACCCTTGTCTTATATGAATCGCAGTGGGTTTCCCCTCCAGAAATTATCTGCATATTTCAAAGTTGATTTCACTGACATTATCGTGGTGCATGATGACATGGACCTTTCCTTCGGCACCATCAAAATTGTGCAGGACAGGGGTCCTGGCGGCCATAACGGGGTCAGATCCATTATGGATGCCTTTGGCCGCAAAGATTGTATCCGGGTAAGGATCGGGGTGGGGCATCCGGAAGACCAGGGCCAGGTTACCGGGCATGTGCTGGGCGGGTTTACCCCGGATGAACAGGCTGCCCTGGATGAAATTGTGGCTGCCGCCGCTGATGCATGCAGTCTTATCCTTTCTAAAGGCGTTGTCCAGGCCATGAATCAGGTCAATTCCAGTCGCTGAACATTGGTTATCCTGTCTTACATTATTTTAAATTTTTTATCTTTGTACGCTTTTTCATTCCTGGTTAAAACCCTTGCCCCCGCTGTATAAAAATGGCTGAAACCGCCTTTGGAAGCGCCCGTTGTAAATCTTTATGGTTGACAATCTTGTTAATATGTGATTATGTGCTTAAGAATGGGCAAATTGTTTCTAACAAAACAAGGTGGGCTATCCAATGGGTGAAAAATCCAAGAACACAAGGGCTATAACAATGACATCAACCAAAAAAGAATTTGCAAAAGGGGACCTGGCTGTTTATCCTGCACATGGGGTTGGCTGTATTGAGTCAATCGAAAGCAAGGAGATTAACGGCGATACCATGAATTTTTACATGATGAAAATTGTGGAAAATGGCATGGTTATAATGATCCCCACCTCCAATGTTGAATCAGTGGGATTGCGGGAGGTTATTCCTGAAACAGAAATCCCGAAAGTCTACAAGGTGATGCAGGAAAAGGCGCAGAATGGCGACAACCAGACATGGAACCGGCGATACAGAGAATACATGGACAAGATAAAGACCGGCTCCATTTATGATGTTGCGGAAGTTTTCCGGGATCTTTTTCAACTCAAGCTGGAAAAAGATCTTTCCTTTGGGGAACGTAAGCTGCTGGATACAGCCCAGAACCTTCTGGTGCAGGAGTTGTCAACGGCAAAGGATATTGATGAATTATCCATGATGAAAGAAATCGAGAACCTTTTTCAATAGCCGTTGCACAGGATTTTGCATGACAAGCCGGCGGACAGACAATGTCCACCGGCTTTTTATTGATACCCAATGAAAATAGACTGGATTATTGATTCTGGATCCACAGGCCTGCGGCTGGATTTTCTGGTTGCACAGACAGTGGAAGGCTGCAGCAGATCCCTGGCCACTGCATTGATCAAGCAGGGAAATATCCAGGTATCCGGGCAGCAAAAGCAGCCTGGATACCGGGTCAAAAAAGCAGACCGGATCACCGGCATAATCCCACGGCCAGGACTGCCCCCGGCTGTGGATCCTGAACCCGGACCGGTGCATGTGGTGTATGCAGACGCCCATATCCTGGTCCTGGACAAAACCCCGGGCCTGGTGGTTCATCCCGGGGCAGGCTGCCAGCACCATACCCTTGTGAACAGACTGCTTTACCATTACCCGGAAATTAAAGATGTGGGTGAAGACCCTTTGCGCCCCGGGATCGTCCACCGTCTGGACAAAGACACAAGCGGGCTTATGCTTGTTGCCAGAACAGAACACAGCCTTGATTTTCTACAAAAAGAGTTTAAATACCACCGGGTGAAAAAGACTTACCTGGCTTTGATATCAGGCACTGCGCTTCCGGATTCAGGAGAGATAATGCTTCCTGTGGGTCGGCACCCAAAACACCGCAAGCGCATGGCTGTGACCCTTGAAACAGGAAAATCCGCCCATACATCCTGGCAGGTCTGCCGGCGATTTGCCCGTGCCTGCCTTGTCAGTGTGCAACTCCATACCGGCCGCACCCACCAGATCCGGGTGCATTTTTATAACATGGACCATCCCCTGCTGGGGGACCGGGTCTATCAGTACCGCAGAAATCGCAGAAAACAGCAGGTTTTTCCACGGCAGATGCTGCATTCCTGGAAAATTGCTTTCAGGCATCCCTATTCCGGCCAAAAAATGCATTTCACCATTGCCCCCCCCCAGGACTTTACCGCTGCTGTGGAAAAAGAAGCAGAATACAGTGGCAGCTGATCTGGCGGTGTCCTGTGTTAAATAATTGTTAATTATTTTTGAAAATACAGGGATATGGTTGACATTTTGTTTTACAGATGGTTATAGAGTAGAGGATTTGTCCGGACCTGACCGGAGACCTGAACAGAACAAGACAATTGCAGACATGAAGGATACGGCATGATTCAATCTA
>JAABSB010000208.1 GCA_011390615.1 Desulfotignum sp.
CACCGTGGCAGGGGCGCCGGCCAGGGCCGTCTGACAGGTCTGCACCTTGCAGTCCAGTATCCGCATGGGGTTTTTGGTCATCCGCCGCTGGCAGATGTCACACAGGGCATGTTTTTTCTCCCCTAAAAAATCCAGCAGGGACCGGGTGAAATCCGGGCGGCATTCCGGGCATCCCAGGCTGTTGATATGGGCGCTCAGACCTGTGAGGCCCAGTCTTTTGAACAGTTCATGCTGTAAAAAGATCAGCTCGCAGTCCACAAGGGCGGATGCAATGCCAAACACCTCTGCATCGATCTGATAAAACTGGCGGTACCGGCCTTTCTGTGGCCTTTCCCGCCGGAACATGGGGCCGGTCATATAAAATTTTCGGACTGGATCACTGGCATACATCTTGTGCTGGATATAGGCCCGGCAGATGGAGGCGGTGGCTTCCGGCCGCAGGGTCAGTTTGTCCCCTTTGCGGTCTGCAAAGGTGTACATTTCCTTTTCCACAATATCAGTGGCCTCACCGATACTCCGGGCGAACAGCTGGGTTTTTTCCAGCACAGGAATGCGGATTTCCCGGTACCCGAAGGCCTCAAATAACTCAAAGGCCAGGTTTTCAACGTTCTGCCACAGCCGTATCTGTTCGGGCAGTATATCTCTGAATCCTCGTATGGTCTGCATGGTGGTTGCGTCTTCAGGTATAGGGTTAATGCCAAAATTTTATGTAAACGCTCTATATAGTTTGAAATCAGCTTGTTAGTCAATACGTAATTCCAGGAAAATGCAGGGGCAGTGCCTATTTTTTCCGTAATTTTATGGAATTGGCATGGGCGTGCAGGCCTTCGATTTCCGCCAGGCGGATCACGTCATCTGCCTCGTTTTGAAAAGCCTTTTTGGCATAGTGAATCAGGCTGGTTTTTTTTATGAAATTGTCCACGCCCAAGGCAGAGGAAAACCGGGCAGTCCCGGCGGTGGGCAGTACATGGTTGGGCCCGGCAATATAATCGCCTATGGGTTCAGGGGTGTAGGATCCTAAAAACAGAGCCCCGGCATTGTGGATACGGTCAATGTAGTCAAATGGTTCTGACACCATCAGTTCCAGGTGTTCCGGGGCCAGGCGGTTGGACAGATCAATGCCGGTTTCAATGTCCGGCACCAGCATGACAGCCCCGAAACTGTCCAGAGACTGTCTGGCGGTTTTTTGTCTGGGCAGCGCTTTTAACTGGTCTTCCATGGCAATCAGGGTCTGGTCGGCAAGTTCTCTGGAATCGGTCACCAGGATGGCGGATGCCATGGCATCATGTTCTGCCTGGGACAACAGGTCGGCTGCAATAAACGCAGGGTCTGCTGATCTGTCCGCAATGATCAGAATCTCACTGGGCCCGGCGATCATATCAATGCCCACAGTGCCTGCCACGATTTTTTTTGCCAGGGTCACATATATATTGCCCGGTCCCACAATCACATCCACCTTTGGCACCTGGTCTGTGCCATAGGCTAAAGCAGCAATGGCCCAGGCACTGCCGGCCTTGAAAACAGATGAGATACCCACCTTTTGGGCTGCTGCCAGGATATGGGGGTTTATTTTGCCGTCTGCCATGGGCGGGGTCATGAGGACAATGGATGAAACGCCTGCCACTGATGCGGGAATGCCGCCCATGAGCACGGATGATACCAGTGGCGTTTTTCCGCCTGTGGCACCGGGTGCATACACGCCCGCCGCCCCCACAGGCCTGACCAGCTGTCCCAGGATCACCCCGTTTCTCGGGGTGTCGATCCAGCCCTTTTGTTTTTGTTTTTCATGAAACCGGGTGAGCTGAACGATGGCCCGGTCCAGGGTTTCCAGAAACAGTGCATCCACCGATGCCAGGGCTGCATCAAATTCTTCTGTCGTCACTTTCAAGGTGTCCAGGGTCACGGCATCCGAGTCAAACCGGTTGGTGTATTCCACCAGGGCCTGGTCTCCTCGGGTTTTCACATCATTGATACAGGCCAGCACATGGTCATGATCCGCTCTGGAAAACCCCAGGCCCCTGTCAATAATCGTTTTGACATGTGCTTCAGCTTCCCGGGAAGGGTATTCAAAAAGTCTCATGGTTTTATTTGGTATCGTTTACGGGTTTAAATAAAATATGGCATGCAAAGAATCTTATAAGAAACCAACAGGTTTGAAAAGTGCTTTCATATAAAAAACAAAAGGGCAGAAAAACATTCTGCCCTTTTGCAGGTTTAAAAACCCAAATGTACGGGTTAGAAGTTCAAGGTTTTCTGCAGTTCTTCCGTGGTAAAATCCCATGGCACATTATGGGGGGGAACCGGATCTGTAAACATTTCCGGCAGCTGGTCGTCAATCTTTGTGAACCCTGCTTTTTTGTTGAACTCTTTTTCGTTTCTGAGAATGGATTTTCCCAGTTCCAGAATATCATCCGGTGTAAGGTTCAGGCCGTATCTGGCATTGAGCATCTTTGCCACGGTGGGCAGTCCGTCTTCGTTGTCCAGGACGGCAAAGGCCACAAACAGACACAGCCCGGCCGCATCAATCGCAGCTGTGGCGATCTGCAGTCCCTGGGACAATTCTATGTTGCCTGCGTTTTTGTGGGGATCCACCGTGCCGCCGACACTCAAAATGTTGGCGGTGACACCATAGCCGGCTGTATGGTCTGCCCCCATGGGGGTGGTGGCATAGGTGACGCCCACCCCTTTACAG
>JAABSB010000209.1 GCA_011390615.1 Desulfotignum sp.
TTTCCCCGGGAATGCAGTCCGCCCAGCTGTTCCAGCAGCTGATTCAGCTGGATCCTGTCACAATACACGGTTACAGAAACAGACCCGTCAGAAGAAGGAAACCTTACCGATTCCGTGGACACCACACCGCCGCACCAGTTTACACGGATATTTTCGACCACCAGGTGCTGATCCTCTTCAAGGGTGAACCGGATATGTGCATCGGTGAATGTAAAATCTCCGGCCCGGATCTCATCAATGGTCAGCACCTGGCCCGGGAAAGATGCCGGATTGACAAGGTCCTTTATGGCCAGGGTTCCCTTTATGCCAGCCGCAGCCATATCCATGTCCGGCAGGGTCAGGGTACCCGCATGGATGACCAGTTCAGCCCCTGTGGTTGCCTGGTTGTTGTTCCAGAGAAAAGACCCTTTGGCTGTCACATCAAAATCATAGTCAGCAGACCAGGCAGCTGCCGGCAGCAGGTTTTCAAACCTGAAAGGAGAGAACTTAAACCTTTCAGACACGGCATCAACCTTTACATGGGGGTCTGGTGCCAGGCCGGCATTTCCGGTGAAGGCGATGGACAGATCAGCAGCATCCGGCATATGTACGACACCGTCAAAATCGACGGCTGCAGGTCCGGTTCTGTGGATACTGCCTGCGGCATCAAGATGCAGGCGGTCGTCATATGCCAGCTCCTGTACTGCAAAATGCCCGGATCCTTTTACCTCCGGAAAGGTGAAAGGCAGGCTGACAGATATGCCCCGGGCCAAAATCCCCATGGATGGTGCGGACACACTTCCCTGGAGCAGTTCTGTGGCAAGGTCTGCCTTGAAAGATTCCGGCCCCTTTTTTTTGAAGTCCCAAAAAACCCGGCCGGCTGTGTCCATCCGCCTGAAATCCACCGCATAGACATCATTTTCCCCATGAATCCTGGACAGTTGTGACTGCAGATCCAGGGTCAGTGTGCCCGCGGCCGGATCCCCGACAATTTCTGACTGTATGGATGCCTGCCCCAGGGAAAACAGATTATTTTTTTTGCTGACAAGGATCTGTGCAGACCGCACAGACACGGTGCCTTCAACAGCCTGGCTGTTTCCCTGCAAAGACAGGGTAATCAAAGGCTGTTCCATATCTGCGGACAGGTTTTCATCCGCCAGTACCACCCGGTCTGTGGGCTGGCTTTCACAGGTCACTTCAAACCTTACATTTCCATCATCTGCAGGGGCTGTTTCCAGCAGGGTCCGGCTGGAAAATGCAAGATCAGACAGCAGCGGGTGGGTCAGGCCGAATTCCCCCAGAACAATGACCTGACTGTGGTCTTTCAAAATTCTGGCATTGATGCGGTCCATGCCGAACCCGCGGGTATTTTCCGGATACAGTCCTGAGAGTGCAACCTGCCAGTTGTTGTGGGAGACCTGTTCAACAACCAGGTCTGGTGCACCTGACAGCATCGGGGCAAGGTGTTCCGGCAGAAACCGGTTCAGATGGTTCAGGGCAAATGAGAGGGCCTCCAGCTTAAAGGACTGAATATTTCCATTATAATCCACCCGGGTGGCCAGAGAAACCGTTTGCCCGAACGGATACACAGTTGCGCTGCACAAGGCGGTTTTTTGTACTTTGTCCAGCACAATCTCCATGTCCCAGGGAATTCTGACCGGTTGGTTTTTCACGATCAAAACAATCACGGCATTTTGAAAGACAAACCGCTCGGGCAGCAGTGACATCCAGTCTGACACCTTTTTTTGGGCACGCTTCTTTCCTGCCGGGCTGTTTTTTGCAGCCATGCCGGCAACATGTTCAGAAACCCCGTCAATGGAAAGACGGTTGTCGTGATACTTCGCCGTGAGCCGGAGGCCGGAGATGACAAGCTCTTTTGCAACAGGCAGGTCGAATCCCTGTGGATCATATGTTAATTGTATCAGGTCGGCGGCAATATCATTGCCATAGTGCAGGTCAGACACAAGGGAGCGGGTAAGCCCCACATGCTGAACCGCAAATGCAGCGTTGTGTTCCGTGAGAACCTGATGATACCGGTTTTCAATAAACTGCTGGGCAAAAAAAGGCAGTCCTGCATACAGGACCGACAGGCCCAGTGCCAGAAGCAAAAGAATCACCAGAACAGATATGCCAAATGGTTTATATCGCATTTTTAATATGCACGGTTAAGAACATATCTCCTTTGGGTTGTCCCGGTACTGACCTGCCCATGCCGGCCAGTCTCAGACGGGTTCCCTGGCGCACCCCCGGGGGAACGGATACCCGGTAAAGGGGTTTATAAAACCCCCATGGGATGGTCACCAGTTTCCGGGTGCCGGTGAGGGCCTCCAGGGATGAGATTTCAATATCTCCTGACAGGTCACGGTCATTGGATTCCGGCGTGGCCAGAATGGTCTGCAGCCTGGGGGTACGCTGTTTTCTGGTATACTGCTTGATTTTTTGCTGGGTGCCGGTTCTGGGCAGACCCTGGTTTATTTTGACAAGGACCAGCCCGGCAATGAACCCCCCGATATGGGCCCACCAGGCAATACCAGCCCCTGCCCCCTGGCCGGCTGCATTTAAAAACTGCATCAGAAACCAGAATCCCAGAAAAATAAAGGCGGGAATCTCTATAAACCAGGGAATGATGATAATGGGTATCAGGGTCAGTATTCTGGACCGGGGATACAATAAAAAATAC